>CAMZLM010000082.1 GCA_947311485.1 uncultured Paracoccaceae bacterium | reverse complement strand
CGCAAATTCGCTGGACCAGCGCACATTTGCAAAGACATTTGCCGGCACCGCCCGTCTGCGTTTCATTCCCACCAGCCAATAGCCCCCGTCCGGTGCCGGCCCGAATACCGCGTCATGGCGGCCCAGCGTGGCAAAGGCCTTGGCGATCAGCGCGGGGGTAATCCCTGGAATATCGGCACCGATGATCAGCACCGGCCCCTTGGGCGCATGGCGCATGATGCGGCCCATCCGGTCCCCCAAATTCCCGCGCCCCTGTGGCCAGCGGGGCAAGGTGGCGGGCCACACTCGGCTGGTCAGCCCTTCTGCGTCAGGGGCCACCGCCAACACGGTTTGCCACCTTGCATCCACCGCCAACCGCCGGACCAACCGCGCGCTTTGATGGCGAAACCACCATGCGGCAGGGACCATGCCCAAATCGCGACCCAAGCGGGTTTTAACGCGCCCGGGGTGCGGTTCTTTGACCATGATGTAAAGTTGAGGATGCAAATTTTGTCTCCGAAATCGCGCTATATTTGTTGGTGTAAACGTTCCAGCACCAGAACCGGCCCACCACCGTTTTCTGCAAAACCTTGGTTAACAAAGCCGTTTTTTCTGGCTACATTCAACCAATAACCAAAACCCATAACCTGCCAATGACCGCGCAAACGCAAGCGGGCCGTTTCCAGCACAGGTATCATCAAACCGTCCGCTCCATATCCCGATGCGCAATGCCCGCGTCGTCATAAACCGGCCCAAAGGCGGCAAAGCCAAGGCGTTCATAAAATCCGAGCGCCTGCGTCTGCGCCCCGAGCAACGCATGGCTAACACCTGTCTGTTCGCGCAACACATCCAGACAGGCCCGTATCAGCGCCGCCCCCAAACCGTGGCCACGGTGTTCAGCCAGCACGCAGACCCGACCGATCTTGCCGATGCTGCCATAGAGCAGGATACGCGCGGTGCCCACCGGCATGCCGTCAACGCGCGCCAACAGGTGCAGGGCGTCCGGGTCTCGGCCATCTATCTCCTCGGCTTCGGAAACACCCTGTTCCTGCATGAAAACGCGTCGGCGCAGCGTTAAACAGGCGTCCTGATCCTCAGTCAAGGCTATCGAAACCGTCACGCGAAGTATTCCGCCAGAATTTTCCCGTAGATGGTTTTCAACTGGTTGATTTGCGCGACCTCTACCCGTTCATCCACCTGATGCATGGTTTTGCCCACCAGCCCGAATTCCACCACAGGGCAATGGTGCTGCACAAACCGCGCATCGGAGGTGCCGCCGGATGTGCTCTGCTCCGGCACCACACCGGTTTCCGCCTGAACCACCTTGGCCACCAACGCCGACAGTTCACCGGGCGGGGTGATAAAGCTTTCTCCCGACACCTTGATCTGCATGCCGAAATCAATGCCGGTTGCCGCGGCAACCTTGTCCACTTCCTGTTGCAGCCAATCGGTCACCTTGGCCGAAGTCCAGGCATCATTAAACCGGATATTCACCGTGGCGCGGCATTGGGCGGGGATCACGTTATTGGCCGGATTACCCGTATCAATGGTGACAATCGCCAGCGTAGAGGCATCAAAATGCGCGGTGCCCTGATCCAGTTCAGCCTGACCCAGCGTTGCCATCAACTGCGCCATCGCCGGTAGCGGGTTTTTTGCCCGATGGGGATAGGCCGAATGCCCCTGCACGCCGGTTGCAGTGAAATAGGCGGTCATCGAGCCGCGCCGCCCGATCTTCATCATTTCGCCCATCGTGTTCGGGCAGGTCGGTTCCCCCACCAGACAATGGTCGATCTTTTCGCCCTTGGCGGCCATCCAGTCCAACAGCGCCACAGTGCCATCCACCGCGTCGCCCTCTTCGTCGCCGGTAATCGCCAGCACAATTGATCCGTCCGGCGGTGTTTGCTGCACAAAGTCAATCGCTGCTGCGGCAAAGGCCGCCACACCGGATTTCATATCCGTGGCCCCGCGACCGTACATGAACCCGTCCTTGATTTCCGCCCCGAACGGGTCCACGCTCCAGTCATCAATATTGCCGACCGGCACCACATCCGTATGACCATTGAACCCGAATGTGCGCCCGTTGGCCCCCGCCCCCCAGCGGGCAAACAGGTTGCTCACATCACCGCGATCGACGCGGGTACAGGTAAAACCGGCCTTGGTAAGCAAGGCTTCCAGCAACACCAGCGCCCCGCCCTCGGTCGGGGTAACAGAGGCACAGCGGATCAGGTCGGCGGTCAATTTTACAGCATCAGTGGTCATGGGTTATCCTTTCCCGCAAGGGATAGCGTTTTGGTGGTTCGGTTAAAAGGGGCAAGGGCAGTCAAAATGCAGACGCGCGCCGGTTTGCGGGTGGGTCAGGCTCAGGCGTTCGGCGTGTAACAACAGCCGGTCGCTTTGGGCGATCACATCGGGTGGCGCATAAAAACGGTCCCCCACAATCGGATGACCCAACGCCCGCATATGCACCCGCAACTGGTGACTGCGACCGGTTTTCGGCAGCAGAGAAACCCGCGTGCGGGCCGGACCCCGCGCCAGCACCCGCCATCCGGTCTGTGCTGGTTTGCCCCGTTCATGGTCGACCATCTGCAAGGGGCGGTTTGGCCAATCCACGATCAGCGGCAAGTCCACACAGCCGCTGTCCGGTTGCAGATCTCCGGTCACCACCGCCACATAGACCTTGTCCACCTGCCGCAATTCGAATTGCCGCCCCAGCGCGCGCTGCACGTCTTTGGTCTGTGCAAACACCATCACCCCCGAAGTATCCATATCCAGCCGATGCACCAATAGCGCCGCCGGAAACTCTGCCTTGATCCGGCTTTCCAAACTGTCGCGATGTTCCGGTGCGCGCCCCGGTACCGACAGCAAACCAGCGGGTTTGTTCACCACCAACACCCCCTGGTCCTGAAACAGAACCTCCAATGGCGCAGCCGGTGGCCGATAGACAAAATCCATGAATCAGGGCTGACGCTGGTACAAAGAATTATTCCGTGTTCGGCCAACGACCTTGTATCCCAGCCGGTCAAACTGCTTGACGCAAGCCGGATAATCATCCGCCCCCGCGCGTTCAATCACGATCCGGTCAGGAATCATATCGCCGGTCGCGTTTTCCAGATAGGGACCAAGCGCCTTGTCCTCGAACCCCTCAATGTCGATCTTCAACACGTCTACCCGCGTCACCCCCAGATCGGCCAGTATGGTTTCCAGCCGACGGATTTCCACATCCCCTGCGACATCCTCGATCACATTCACAATCGCCACATCGTCGTTGCGAATTTGCAAGGTCACGCGCCCGTCCACATCACCCACCGCCGAATGCACCACATCATCCGGCGTTTTGCCCGACGCCGCCATATTGAATCGCAATTGCGCCGCCATCGCCGGATTGGCATCCACCGATACCACCCGCGCGCCGGTCATGGACAGCGCGACAGAATACAGGCCGATATTGGAGCCGATATCCACCCCCACCTTGCCCGGACCAAGCGGCTCGCACAGGAAATCTATCTCGTCCTGATTATACCGCGGATGTAGCAATAACCCGTATTCTATCAGGTTTTGTTGCATGCCAATGCGAAAACACCCCCCGTTACGGCGAATATCCACCGGCTTTCCAAGTTTATAAATCAGTTGGGACAATAAATACCGCATCTTGCCCCGATGCAACGGCGTCGCACGCCCCAAGCCGATAAGAAGTTTTTGCACCAGAGACGGGCGAAAGGTTCCGAAAGGTTGGGTCAAGTAGGTTTCCTTGATCGTGTTTTCACCCGAGGACAAGTCTCTGGTTTCCAATCCACCGGGACCAATATGCGTGTTAACCATCCATCAAAACCTTCGCTTTTTGCGTTGTGGCAATGCTTAGCATTCCACCACTGAAAGTAAAAGGTTTCCCCCAAACCCGTCGCACAACAAAAAACGGCGCACAGAGTTTCCGCGCGCCGTTTAATTAAAGTCAGAACGTCCGTTTACTTAAACAGCAATCGGGCCTCGTGTTTTTTCAAGGACAGTCGCGCAGAGCCATAGGCTTCGCGGCCCTCGGGTTGTTCCAGTTCAGGAAACAGCTCGAAAATTTCCGCACGCGCGGCTTCGTCGATGCCATTCAGAGCCAGTTCACCCGGCTGGAAGCTCTCGGTCCAGGCACCATCCGACAGCACCACTTCGTGATTGTCGAACATAAAGTGGATATAGCTGGTTCCCGTTGCGCAAATGGTTTGCACAGCAATCCCGCTTTCCACCAGATGTTTTGCCGGCACCAGAACCTCGGCCTGATTGAAATGCAGGTCGACCTCCGGTGTGCTGATCATCACCCGATGGTTCGGGCTGACCAGCATGTCGCGCTCCGGCAACCCCTTGCCCAATGCCCCTTGCGGGATCAGAACAGGTTGCAGATGCGGGTTTTCCGACAGTTTCAACGCACTCATATCACGTTTGCCAACCCAGCGGATCACCTGCGCACCATGGTCGCGTGTGATAACTTTGTCGCCAATTTCCAGATCTTCGACACGGCGCTCGCCTTTGGGCGTGGCAATCCGTGTTCCCGGCGTAAAGCAAGGGATGATCTGTTCGATCTCGGTAAAGGTCATCGACCCCGTAACAGCCCCCCCCGGCGCATCGAGAAACTCGATTGTGCCGCTGGTGGAATTGCCGTCCGCATCAAGGGTTTCACCCACAATCCGGAACGGACCGGCACCGGACAGATTCAACACATCATAATCAATGCCACCGCTGCCGCCATCGACGCTATCACCGTTGCCTTCGTCGGCCCCGATCAGGAAAGTATCCCGATCATCACCGCCGGTCATGACATCGGCACCCCGACCACCGGTAATGGTATCGTCGTCGATACCGCCGTCAATCACATCGTCGCCTTGATCCCCGAACAACACATCGGCGTCATCTGCACCAAAAATAGTATCATTGCCAAAGCCGCCGTGAATGGTGTCCGTGCCGTTACCCGGCAACAGGTCCACCGTATCCGGAATGTTGTAACTGTCAGGAAAGCTCGGATCCAGACCGCCATAAATGGTGTCATTCCCTTCACCGCCATCAATTTCATCCGACCCTTCACCACCAACGATAAAGTCGTCGCCACCGCCGCCATCAATGGTATCGTCATCAAATCCGGCATCAATCGTGTCGTTACCGGCACCGCCCATAATGCTATCGTCATCATCACCGGTGATGATGGTATCATCGCCCGCGCCCGCATCAACCACATCGCGGTCATTCAGCGGATTGGCATCATCCGGGAACAGACCCGGATAGCCTTGATCCGGCCCACCGGAACCCGGCCCGACCGGACCAGAGGTATCAATCAGGTCGTCACCGCTGCCGCCTGTAACGGAATCGCTGCCGTCACCACCATAAATGGTGTCAGATCCGGTTGCGCCATCCAGAAAATCATCACCTACACCGCCATACAGAATATCCTGACCAGTGCCGCCGTAAACCTCGTCATTGCCAAGACCGGCATAGACGGTATCGGCACCGGCACCGGCCTGAACGATATCGTCCTCGGGGGCTTCGCCCGGCAAGATGGCATCGCCGTGATCGATCATATCGCCATCCGGATCGCCGATGTAATTCAAATCAATCAAATCCGCACTGCTGGTGCCGTTCACAATCCCATCCGAAGATGTTCCGACCTGAATGCCCACGTGTCCAATGTCGGACCCGCCATTGCCGTCCACAACCTCATAGGTGATTGTATCCGGTCCGCTATAGCCAGGTGTCGGCGTATAGGTGATCGTTCCATCCGCATTCACGGCAACCGTCCCATGCATGGCGGTTGGCACACCCTGCACAGAAAGCGGGTCGCCATCCGCATCAGTGTCATTCGCCAATACATCAATCACAACCGACCCGTTTATGGCCGACGTTGCAGAATCGTCAACCGCAACCGGCGCATGGTTCCCGTTATCAATCAGAATTTGCTCGATCTCGGTAAAATTCAGCGTCCCCGTAACAGCACCACTGCCGTCGAGGAATTCAACAGTCCCGTTGAAACCGTTACCATTGCTGTCTGGCACCACGTTGATGACATTCACCGAACCCTGACCGCGTAGATCAAGCGTATCGAAATCGTCGCCCCCCGCGCCGCCATCTACCGTGTCCCCGGCATCCCCGTAAATCAGGTCGCGATCGTCGCCACCGGAAATCTGGTCAGCACCAAGGCCACCGGACAAAATATCGTTGCCAGCACCACCGTCAACGATGTCGTCACCATCGCGCGCATCAATGGAATCATTGCCGCCGCCGCCATAGAGCTGATTTCCCGGATCGCCAACGGCCTGATCTGATCCAACAAGCACATCATCAAATTCGGAACCGACAATTGCTTCGATACTGGCTGGCTCAAGACCGCCGCCAAGAGTATCATTCGCAGCATCACCACCGGCAAGGGTGCCGGCCGTCAGGTCAACCTGAACACCGGCTGCCGAATTGCTGTAATCAATTGTGTCCAGCCCGTCGCCACCATAAAACGTGTCCGCACCAGCGCCACCAACGAAAACATCATCGCCGGTTTCGCCATACATACGGTTGGCACCTGTGCCGCCATCAAGAATGTCGCTTCCGCCGGCTCCGACCAGTTTATCGTCACCTTCACCACCATACAGGGTGTCGTTTCCCTCACCGGCATCTACAGTATCATTCCCCGCACCTGCAGTAATAATATCGTCATAGGTGCCTATAGCACCATCAATAGTGTCGCCATCACTATCAACGGTTCCTGGAAGCAGGTAATCATTGCCGTTCGTGCCTTCAACGGTTCCATTAGCCATGTTGCTCTCCTATTACAAAATACTTTCCAGACGCGACCGGATATCCAGCCTTCGATCTGTGTAAAACTCTTTACTTGAGGCATTTTCGGGCCAAATCGTTTATGACAAAGCCAAATCTTGCCCTTTCCCAAGCC
The DNA here is from genome assembly GCA_947311485.1 of uncultured Paracoccaceae bacterium. Classification (GTDB taxonomy): domain Bacteria; phylum Pseudomonadota; class Alphaproteobacteria; order Rhodobacterales; family Rhodobacteraceae; genus Amylibacter. The sequence continues at coordinate 18,154 of CAMZLM010000082.1, read as the reverse complement.
TAGGAAAGCCTTATTTAGTAGGGAAAATCAACAAATACCGACAGTTTCAATTAATTTTTGTGCATTTTCTTAATGTTTTCCTATCGATCCGAAAAGATGTGGAAACACTCCCGCCGCTCGCTATCACTTTGTTTCCAACCAGCAAACAGTGCCATATTTTTGCCGTAACTGGTCCACTAAAACGATTCCCCTTAACTGCCTATGCCGCCATATTGGCAGCCTTAGCAATCCGCTCCCATAAATCATCCAGCATCGGCTTGCTGTTCTCCGGATCCCGGTACAGGCGAATCTCTAGATCCGTGGCAAAACCCTTGTCTCCGGCAATGGTCAAAGACCCGTCCGCCAACCCTTCCTTGCAGATTTCTTGCGGCAGCCACCCCATGCCAAATCCCTGTTCGATCATGGCTTTGACCCCGACCGCCAAAACGTTCTGGTTTACCACCAGCAAGGACGGCTGCTTGATCTGCTGGCGCATCAGATACGACACAACCGAACTCAGCGCAGACGCACTACCGTAGGACAACACCGGCACCGGCTTGCGCGAGGTGTTGGGAAGATAATGAAGCGGGCGGCCATCCGCGCCGGTTTTGGACACCGGCAAGAACCGGTCCCGCGCAAGGGTTATGTGGTCAAAATTGGATACCTCGAGCGGTGACAAAAAATCCATTGCCGGATGCCAATAGGTCAGGATCACATCGCAATAGCGTTGCTGCAAGGCGGAAACGAATTGATCCGCCGACCAGGACGTCGAATTCAAATCCACATCCAACCCGCCATTTTCAACAAGCGGTGCAATATGGTTACTGTAATGGGTCAAATACAGGGATTGGCTGGTGGCAAAACGGATGATGTCCTCTTGCGCCGCATCAATAGTCTGGCAGCGTTCGATCATCTCGCTATAGGTTTCCAAAATCCGATGGGCCTGTTGCAAGAACACTTCCCCTGCGGGCGTCAACGACAACGGCAGGGTTTGCCGGTCAATCAGCTTGACCCCGACCTCGTCCTCCAGCATCCGGATACGGCGACTGAAAGCGGGTTGGCTCACGTTGCAATCCGCCGCCGCGCGCGAAAAATTCTTCTGCGCGGCGAGTGCTTCAAAATCCCTGAGCCACCGAATTTCCATCTGGTTATCCTAGCCCGTCACGGGCCTCTTCTACGGCATGACATGCCACAGCCGATCCATCTGGCTGAACCCGTTGTATCGGCACTTCACTCATACAGCGATTATTGGCAAAGGCGCAACGGCTCTGGAACAGACAACCGCTCGGCAGGTTGATCGGCGTCGGAATTTCGCCTTTCAACCTGATATGGTTGGGCTTGTCGTCCTTGAGCTGCGGCACCGCGCTCAGCAGCGCCTTGGTATAGGGGTGCTTGGGGTTTTCAAACAGGGTCTGCGTATCCGCCAATTCACATAACGCGCCAAGGTAGAAAACCGCCACGCGATTTCCGAAATGCTGCACCACGGACAAATCATGGGTAATAAACAAATAGGTCAACCCGCGGTCTTCCTGTGCTTCCAGCATCAAGTTCAAAACCTGCGCCTGAATCGACACATCCAGCGCCGAAATCGGTTCATCGGCGATGATAAATTCGGGATCAACCGTCAAGGCGCGGGCAATGGCGATACGCTGGCGCTGACCGCCGGAAAATTCATGCGGGAACCGCGCTGCCCAGCTGGGATCCACCCCGACGGCGCGCATGACCTCGGCCACGCGATCCTCTGTTTCACTGCGCGAAATCCCCGGATTATGCACCCGAACCGGTTCTTCCAGCGCCTGCCGGATGGTCATCCGCGCATTCAGCGACGCATAGGGGTTCTGGAAAATCATCTGCATCTTTTTGCGATAAGGCAGCATATCCCGCCCGTTTAATGTGTCGATCCGCTCGCCGCCATAGTGGATTTCGCCGGCAGAGGGTTTCAGCAACCCCGCCACCAACCGTGCCAGCGTGGACTTGCCACAGCCGCTCTCGCCTACCACACACAGGGCTTCGCCTTTACGCACCTCAAGCGACACATTGTTCACCGTATGCACTTGCTGTTGCTCGCTAACGATCCGCCTCTTGCGGAATTTCAGCGTATCCAGAAAGCCGTTATCCAGATCAAACCGTTTTTCCACGCCCTGAATGTCGATCAGGGTTTCATCCATCATATCCTTCATACCGCGCCCTCCTTGGCACCATTCAGGCGCTGGACCTCGTGGCAGGCGACCTCGACAGCACCGAGGTTGACAATATCCGGTATTTTTGTGCGGCAAACATCCACGGCATAGGCGCAACGCGGATGAAAGGCACAGCCGGTCGGGATGCTGGCCAGCCCGGGCATATTCCCCGGAATCTGCTGCAACCGTTCGCCCGGGCGGGTCTGTTGGGGCAGCGCGTTAATCAACCCCTGTGTATAGGGGTGCTGCGGGTCGTTGATGATCTCGCGGGTTTTACCCGCCTCGATAATCCGCCCCGCATACATCACCAGCGTGCGTTCGGTCATTTGCGACACCACGCCCAGATCATGGGTAATCAGGATCAACGATACCTTGTTGGATTGGCACAACTCCAACAACAGCTCCATAATATCGGCCTGAATGGTCACATCCAGTGCGGTGGTGGGTTCATCCGCGATGATCAACTGCGGATCCAGCAACAGCGCAATGGCAATAATAATCCGCTGGCGCATGCCGCCGGACAATTCATGCGGGTACTGGTTCAGCCGTTCCTCCGGCGCGGGGATATAGACCTCGCGCAGCTTCATCACCGAAATCTTCTCCGCATCCTCGCGGCTTAACCGGCGGTGGGCCTGCAGGGTTTCGACCATCTGCTGGCCAATGGTCAGTACCGGATTAAGCGTCACCATCGGATCCTGAAATATCATCGCAATACGGTTGCCGCGCAAATTTCGCAGGGATTCATCATCCATCCGGGTGATTTCCTCCCCTTCATAGGTGATCTTGCCGCCCGAAATAAAACCCGGTTTTGACAACAGGTTCAAAATAGCAAAGCCGGTAATGGACTTGCCCGCACCGGATTCCCCGACAATACCGAGCCGTTCGCCCCGATCCAGATCAAAGGAGATTCCATTCAACGCCGTGACCGTCTGGTCCCGCATGGCAAAGGCGACGCTCAGGTCGCGTACAGATAGCAACGACATCGGCCTATCCTTTATACAGTTTCGGGTTCAGCACATCGCGCAGCCAATCCCCCAACAGGTTGATCACCAGCACCAGCACCACCAGAATGACGCCGGGAATGGCGGTAATCCACCAGCTGCCGGAAAAAATGTAATCGAAACCGCTGGAAATCAACGACCCCAGCGACGGTTGCGACACCGGCATCCCCAACCCGAGAAAGGAAAGCGAGGCTTCGGAAATAATCGCATTCGCCACCTGCATCGTCGAAATCACAAAGATCGGCGAAATCGAATTGGGCAGGATATGGCGCAACATGATCCGCATCGGTCCAAAGCCCAGCACCCGCGCCGCATCGACATATTCTTTTTTCTTTTCTGCCAGCACCGTCGCCCGCACCGTACGCGCATATTGCGGCCATTCGGCGACGCCAATCACGATCACCAGCATGAACAGCGCATATTGGTTAAAAGTTTCGGAGCCAAAGATCGCCTGACTAACCGCCAGAAAAATAATCGCCACCATCAGGGTTGAAAACGACAACTGAACATCCGCCACCCGCATCAACAGATTATCGGTGCGCCCGCCAACATAGCCGGCCACCAACCCGATCGAAATACCCAGCAACGCTTGCAACGCCACAGCGCCAATACCGATCAGCAGGGAAACCCGCGTCCCGTACAGGATCGCGCTCCACAAATCGCGCCCCTGCGCATCCGTGCCAAACAGAAAGGCCGGATCGCCCTCTACCTGCCATCTTGGCGGTATTTCGGAATTCATAATATCCAGCTGCGTCGGATCATAAGGATCGAACGGCGCGACAAACGGAGAAAAAACCGCCATCAGCACAATCAGCATAAAAATTGCCATACTGACAATCGCCACTGGATTGCGGCGAAAATCATGCAGAAGATTGGATTTCAAAAACCGCTGCCAGCGCGACAAAGGCGCATTCATTGCCAGATTGTTCATCAGCTCATCCTCGCCAGATTGATGGTTGGATTAACCAGACCGTAAATCAGATCGACAATGGTGTTGGTCACCACAAAGATAAACCCGACGACAATCAAATAGGCCACGATCAGGGGCGTATCGACCCGGTTTACCGCCTCCAGAAACATGAACCCCATGCCCGGCCATTGAAACACGGTTTCGGTCAGGATGGTATAGGCCACCATGGTACCGATCTGCACCCCGCCCACGGTAATCACCGGCAATAGCGTATTTTTCAACGCATGCACAAACCAGATCCGCTTACGTGCGATCCCTTTGGCATAGGCATATTTTACATACTCGCTCTCGAGCGTTTCCATCATTTCCGACCGGATCAAGCGGATAAACAACGGCAACATAATCGATGCGAGCGCGAGGCTCGGCATCAGGATATGTTTAAACCCGTCCCACGACAGATAGTTGGTTGACCAATAGCCAAACAAATGCACAATCTCGCCCCGCCCATAGGACGGCAGCCAGCGCATTTCGACTGCGAACAGGAAAATCATCAGGATTGCAGTCAGGAAAACCGGCACCGAAATACCCACGATGCTCAGGCCCATAATCACCTTGGTCAGAACCGAACGAGGCCGGATTGCCGTATAGACCCCCAACGGAATCGACAAACCGATAATAATAAAGCTCGCCCCGAACACCAGCTCCAGCGTTGCGGGCAGTTTCTTCAGGATCACGGTCAACGCCGGTTCCTTGAAAAAATACGAAGTCCCTAAATCGCCATGCAGCGCATTCCACGCAAACCGCCCGTATTGTACCAGAAAGCTGTCGTTCAGTCCCAGCTCGTCGCGCAATTGCTGACGCGTTTCCTCTGATACGGATTGCCCGACCAATTCACGCAGAGGATCGCCCAGATTGTCCTGAATGGCAAAACTGATCAGCGAAATCACGAACATCACGGCAATCGCCTGAAACACGCGTTTGACAAGATATGCAAACATTTTGAAAGCCCAGATTAGAGACAGCAATACCTATAGCCCGAATATACAACGGACGTCAGGAAAATTGTGACTTCGGGAAAAGGGGAGTGGCGGACCCGGGGGACGAGCCCGCCACGGGAGCCTTACTCGTCGACGACAAGGTCGCCAAAGTAAGGAAAGTTCAGCGCATTCACGATGCTTTCGGCATGCACACCTTTGCGCGCACCCCAAGCAAGGTTCTGCCAATGCAGCGGGATAAACGCCGCTTCTTTGTACAGGATCCCTTCCAGCTTCTTCAGCGCCTCGGCCCGTTTCGCCGGATCGGTTTCACCATTGGCAAAGGCCATCAGCTTGTCTGCCTCGGGGTTACAATAGTTGCCCGAATTATACTGTCCGTCGCCCGTGTCCGGATTCGGACAAGCCGTCAGGAACTGATGGAAGTTTGCCGAATCCTCGGTGTCCGAATGCCAGCCAATCATCATCATGTCGGCCGCGCGCTCGTCAAACTTGGGCCAGTACTGGGCCTTGGGCATGGTTTTCAGGTCCACCTTGATCTTGATTTTCGACAGCATGGAGGCAACCGCCTGTGCGATCTTGTCATCATTCACATAGCGGTTATTCGGAGCCATCATCGACAGCTCGAACCCGTCTGCATAGCCAGCTTCGGCCATCAGCGCCTTGGCTTTATCCAGATCATAACGGGGTGCTAGTGCCGCATCATAACCCAGATAACCCGCCGGGCTTGCCTGCCCTGCCGTGGTACCAAAACCCTTCATGATCCGCTTGACGATACCGGCATTGTTCACCGCATAGTCAATCGCCAGACGTACTTTGGGGTTCTTCAACGCCGCGTTGCGGTTCTGGTTCATCTGAAAAGTGATAATGCGTGTGCCTGCCATCGAAATCAGGTTGGTTGCATCATCCGCATCCACCCGCGCCAGATCATTTGGCGGAATCGGGGCGGCAAAATCAACGTCACCCGCCAACAAGGCCGCAACCCGTGTCGGGTCTTCCTTGATCGGCGTCAGGGTAATATGATCCACATTTCCCTTGGTAGCCGTATCCCAATAACCGGCGAAACGGTCAAATTCCATCTTCACGCCCTGTTCCCGCTCGGTCACAATAAACGGACCAGTGCCGGAAATATGGCGCGACGCAAAGGAATTGCCGTGCTTGACGATCTGGCCCTTGTCATTGCCTTCTGCGTCCTTGCCCGAATAGAATTTGCTATCCATCGGGAAAATATAGGTCACCGTGTGCAGCACCAGCGGGAAAGGTTCTTTGGTTTTCAGATCAATGGTATAATCATCCACCACATCCAGCGATTCAAACGCATTGAACACGCCTTTAAAATCAGCGCTGCTTTGCAAACGGTCAAAAGTCCACTTTACATCCGCTGCCGTCATTTCATTGCCGGAATGAAACTTCACCCCCTTGCGCAAATGGAAACGGGTTGTGGTTGGGTCGATTTGTTCCCAGCTGGTCGCCAAACGCGGCTCGAACTGTAAATCCTGTGTCCAGCGCACCAACGGGTCAAACGCCATATGCGATAATTGCAGCGTGCCACCGGACAGCTGTTCATGTGGGTCCAGCGATACCGGATCGGCATCATAAGCCACCTTGATCGACGCCGCACCTGCCCCAAAGGCAATCGCAGCGGACAAAGCACATGCAGAAACGAATGTTCCGAATATTTTCATTGTGTCCTCCCAAAATTATATCCTGAGTCTTTGATAGGAGGCAGACAGCCAAACATCTAATGCCGATTGTGAATAGCCATATGCAGAAACTGAATGAAACCTGTGCGGCGTCAGGAAAATCAATCATTCTCTCCTATTTTTTGCCATAATTTTCTGCATAATAGCCGTTATTGGATTGACCGTTAACACAGGAGCCAATCTTGAACAGGCACCCACTGCGCAGTAACTTTACCTCTGCCCTACCTTTTTGGATTTCACTGGCGTTTGTACCTATCGTGGCCCTTGCCGGTTGGTACGGCGGCCTGTTTCTGGCCCTGCCGCCGGTGTTTGGCTGGTATGTGACAACCTTGCTGGATTTCACCACCGGTCGGAACGAGGAAAACCCCGATCCGGATGCCCCGACCAACCTGTTCTGGTACCGGCTGATCACCCTGATCTGGCTACCCGTACAAATCGTGCTGGTTTATGGCGCAATCTATTACGCGACCCATACCGACCGGCTCGACAGTACCGAAACCGTGATTTTCATGATGGTTCTGGGGGTTGCCACAGGATCAATCGGCATCGTCTACGGCCATGAACTGATGCACCAGTCGCCAAAATGGGAACGCTTTCTTGGCGATGGCCTGACCACCATGGCGCTCTATGGCCATTTCCGTTCCGAACACCTGCTGGTGCATCACCGCCATGTGGGCACCCCCCGCGATCCGGTTTCCGCCCGCTACAACGAAGGTTTCCATCGCTTCTTCCCACGTGTCCTGATCGGCTCCCTGCTGTCCTCATTCCGCGCAGAACGCGATATGCTGGCCCGCAAAGCCCTGCCGTGGTGGCACCGGACAAACCCCTTCTGGCGCTATGTGACACTGGAATTCATCTGGCTTTTCCTGGCCTGGCTGGTGGGCGGCTGGATCGGAGTCGGCCTGTTTCTGCTACAAGCCTTTATCGCCGTCTGGCAACTGGAACTCACCAATTATGTGGAACATTACGGCCTCACCCGTCGCCATCTGGGCAACGGCAAATACGAACACGTCCAGCCACACCATTCGTGGAATTCCTCGCACAGGGTCACCAACTATTTCCTGATCAACCTGCAACGCCATTCAGACCACCACTATAAACCGGCCCGCCGCTTCCCGCTGCTGCAAACCTACTCAGAGGACGAAGCCCCGCAACTCCCCTTTGGTTATCCGCTGATGACCATGCTGGCCATGACCCCGCCGCTCTGGCGGCGTTACATGAACCCCAAGGTCCGCGCTTGGCGGCGAAAATACTATCCCGACATCACCGACTGGCACCCCTATAACAAGGCCCTGAACCCGCCACCGGGTTAGTTTTCATGTTCTTGAAATGCTCGGGGGTTTGGCAACCGCGCCCCCGTGAACCGCTTCAGAGCACCACCGATCCGCTCGCCACATCGAAAATCAGTTTCAGGTTCAACCCCACCACAATTACCGTTATCCCCCAACAGGAAACCGTCAGCCATCGCGGTGCAGCCAACCCGCGCATCTTGCCTTGGTTGGCCGTAAACAACACCAGCGGCACCATGGCAAACGGCAATTGCAGGCTCAACACCACCTGACTCATCACCAGCAATTTCGCCAAACCGCTCTCGCCATAAAACGCCACCGCAATCAACGCAGGCACAATCGCAATCCCGCGTGTAATCAACCGGCGCAGCCATGGGGTAATGCGAAAATTGATAAACCCCTCCATGATGATCTGGCCGGTCAAGGTTGCCGTCACCGTGGAATTCAACCCCGACGCCAACAGCGCCACCGCAAACAGGGTGGCGGCCAGTGGAGCGCCCAGCATTGGTCCCAGCAATGCATGCGCATCCTGAATTTCCGCCACCTCGTATTTTCCGGCCACATGAAAGGTCGCCGCCGCCAAAATCAGGATCGAGGCATTGATAAACAGTGCAAACATCAACGCCACTGTGGAATCAATTGTCCCCATACGGATCGCATCCAGCTTTTCCGCCCGACTGTCCCCGATCTTGCGGGTTTGGATAATCGAAGAATGCAGATACAGGTTATGAGGCATCACCGTTGCCCCCAAAATCCCCAGCGCCAAATACAGCATTTGCGGCGATTGCGCGATAGACGCCTGCGGGATGAATCCGCGTAACACATCGCCCCACACCGGCTGTGCATAGGCCATTTCAATGGCAAAACTGGTAAAAATCACCAGTGTTAGCGCGATCACCACCGCCTCCAACCGCCGAAACCCCCGCCCTTGTAGCCACAGGATCAGAAACACATCCAGCGCGGTCAACACGACCCCGATGGTCATCGGGACACCGAACAACAGGTTCAACCCGATGGCAGTACCGATCACCTCGGCCAGATCTGTCGCAATAATTGCCCCCTCGGCCAGCAACCACAGAGCATAGCCAACCGGCTTGGAGTAGGCCTCCGCACAGGCCTGTGCCAGATCCCGCCCCGACGCAATCCCCAACCGCAAGGCTAACGCCTGCAACAGGATCGCCATGATGTTGGAAATCAGAACCACCGACAGCAGCGTATACCCGAAACTGGATCCCCCCGCGAGCGATGTCGCCCAGTTGCCCGGATCCATATAGCCCACAGCCACCAGATACCCCGGCCCGAAAAACGACAGGAACCGGCGAAAGCCATTGCCCTTGCCAGCAGCAATACTGCCATGGGATTCCGGCAGCGAAAGCCTGCCATCACCGCGTTGCCAGTGGCCATTTTCAAGGGGGGTCATACCGGGTCCATTTTAAAATGCGAGTAATTCTCATTTGCATTACTAATCCAGAGCCATATTGTCAATGGCTACGACAGTATACCGGCAGTGTTAGCCCATCTGTGCAGCCGACGGGTTATACCCGAAGGAACTGTCCAACAAATGTTTGGTATAGGGGTGCTGCGTCTTCATCGCGCGCATGTCCTCGACCGACAGGATTTCCACGATTTCACCATGTTGCATCACCGCTGTTGCATCACACATATGCGATACCACCGCGAGATTGTGGGATACCATCAGATAGGTCAGCTTGTGTTCCTCGCGCAGATCCGCCAACAGGTTCAACACCTCTGCCTGAACAGAAACATCCAGCGCAGAGGTCGGTTCGTCCAGCAAAATCACCTTGGGATCGGGGGCCAGCGCCCGCGCGATTGCCACCCGCTGCCGTTGTCCGCCCGACAATTGGTGCGGATAGCGGAACCGGAAAGACGGGCCAAGCCCCACATCGTCCAGCAATTTCATGATCCGCTTGTCAATGTCCTTGAACCCGTGCAGCGACAGGGTTTCCCCTAGCACCTGATCCACCGAATGGCGCGGGTGTAACGATGCATAGGGATCCTGAAACACCATCTGCACCTCTTTGAAGAATTCTTTTGGACGTTTACGGCCAAGCTTGAAATCCCCGACCTGCACCGCACCGTTCCATGTAGGGGCAAGCCCCATAATCGCGCGCAGAATGGTGGACTTGCCGGAACCGCTTTCGCCCACCAGCCCGAAGCTGGCCCCGCTCGGCACGTCGAAACTGGCATTTTTAACCGCATCCACGCGGTCCTCGCCCTCACCAAACCAGACGTTCAGGTTCTTGATATTGATCTGGCTCATACCCGCCCACTCACACTTTCGGCATCACGCCATGTTTCATCACGCTGCAACACTTCCAGCCGTTTCACCGGCGCATCAATGCGCGGCAAAGACCCCAGCAAACCGCGCGTATACGGGTGCTTGGCCTCATGCAGCTTGCCGGCTTCGCAGACCTCGACCACGCGGCCCGCATACATGATCAGAACCCGATCACAAAAGGACGCCACAAGGTTCAAATCATGGCTGATCAGGATCAATCCCATGCCACGTTCCCGCACCAGTTTATCAATGATCGCCAACACCTGCGTTTGCACCGATACATCCAGCGCCGAGGTCGGTTCATCCGCGATCAGGATCTTGGGTTCAGTCACCAGCATCATCGCAATCATGATCCGCTGTCCCATACCACCGGACATTTCATGCGGATAGGATTTCATGACCCGCTCTGGCCCGCGGATCGACACGGCATTCAGCATTTCAATGGCCTTGGCATAGGCGGCCTTTTTGCTCGCCCCCGTGTGAAAGCGATAGATTTCCATAATCTGGTCGCCCACAGTCATCACCGGATTAAGCGAAAATTTCGGGTCTTGCATGACCATGGAAATTTCCTGCCCGCGCACGCCCTGCATTTCCTTTTCCGACATGGCCAACAGGTCACGCCCGTTCAGCTCCATCCGGTCGGCAGTCACCAATCCCGGTTTGCGGATCAGACGCAAAATAGCGCGGCCAGTCATGGATTTGCCAGAGCCGCTCTCGCCCACAATACCAAGCCGTTCCTGCCCCAACGACAGGGACAACCCGCGCACCGCGTGGAATTCACCCTGCCGTGTGGGGAATGTTACTGTCAGGTTTTCAACATCCAGAAGTTTTGTCATCCGTGGCCTCCGTCCTTGGGGTCCAGCACATCGCGCAGACCGTCGCCCAGCAGGTTGAACGCCAGCGAAACAGTGAAAATGGCAAGGCCGGGCATGGTGGCAACCCACCAGTGATCCAGAATGAATCGCCGGCCTTCGGAAATCATCGCACCCCATTCAGGGCTGGGCGGTTGCGCACCAAGGCCCAGAAAGCCAAGCCCCGCCGCCGCCAGAATCACACCGGCCATATCCAGCGTCACCCGCACGATCAGCGATGAAATGCATAGCGGCCAAATGTGGCGCGTAATGATCCGCAAGGGTTTTGCCCCTTGCAATTTGATCGCAGCGATAAAATCCGAATTGCGAATGGTCAGGGTCTCCGCCCGCGCAATCCGCGCATAGGGTGGCCAGGCGGTCAGCGAAATTGCCAGCACCGCATTTTCAATCCCCGCCCCCAACGCCGCCACAAAGGCCAGCGCCAGAACCAGGCGCGGAAATGCCAGAAAGATATCGGTGATCCGCATCAGGATGGTATCGGCCCACCCACCGGCATAGCCGGCAACCGTGCCCACCAACAACCCGACAATCGGTGCGATCAACGCTACCAGCGTCACAATGTACAACGTGATCCGTGATCCATAAATCATCCGTGACAGGATATCCCGTCCCAGACTGTCCGTCCCCAGAATATGCCCGTCTGTCCCGGGCGGCTGCAAACGGTTTGCCAGATTTTGCACAAAAGGATCATGCGGGGCCAACAACGGCGCAAAGGCTGCAATCAGCACCAACAGCACCAGAATACCAAGCCCGATCATCGCCATGGAATTGGATTTCAGCGTCAGCCACCCCGTATACATCGCCGCAAATTTCGCATGGCGACGCGAGGTCGGCGTATCGGTCATCAACCATTCGCGCAGGGTCGGTTTATGGGTCATATCGGTCATTTTGTCGCCCTCGGATCAAAGAAGCGATAGAGCAGATCGGAAAAGATATTCAGCAGCACAAAGATCAGGCCGACAACAACCGTCCCGCCCAGAACTGCGTTCATATCCGCCGATAGCAGCGCCGTGGTAATGTATTGGCCAATTCCGGGCCAGGAAAAGATGGTCTCGGTCAGCACCGCGCCCTCCAACAGATTGGCATAGGACAGGGCGATCACGGTAATCAGTTGCACCTTGATATTACCAAAGGCATGCCGCCAGATTACTGTGCGTTCCGGCAGGCCCTTGACCCGCGCGGTGGTGATATATTCCGCGCTCAGCTGTTCAAGCATAAAAGAACGCGTCATGCGGCTGATATACGCCATGGAATAATACCCGAGGATCGATGCCGGCAACACGATATGCGTTGTCGCATTCCAGAATACATCCCATTCACCGGCCAACATGCTGTCGAGCAGGATCATGCCGGTAACCGTGGGAACGATATCCTCGTAAAAAATACCCAGACGCCCCGGCCCGCCAACCCAGCCAAGGATGCCGTAAAAGATCAGCAGCCCCATCAGACCGAGCCAGAAAATCGGCATGGAATACCCGACCAGCGCCACAACACGGGCGACCTGATCAATCCATGTGCCGCGCTTTACGGCGGCAATCACCCCCAGCGGCACCCCCAGAACGACACCCAGAAAGGTGCCGATGGTGGCCAGCTCGAGCGTGGCGGGAAACACCCGCCGGATGTCTTCGGCAACCGGGCGCGCATTCAACAACGACACCCCGAAATCGCCGTGCAGCACATCCCAGATATAATAGAAAAACTGAACAATTATCGGCTTGTCCAGGCCCAGCGCCGCATAGGCTTCGTCATAGGTCGATTTGCTCGCCTGTTCACCCACGATAGACAGAACCGGATCAATCGGCATCACCCGACCAATAACAAAGGTGACAAAAGTCAGCCCCAGCATGGTGACAATCACCGACCCGACCGTTTTTAGGATCGTGACGAGCACCGGCGGCAAAAGGGGCGACTTGCGCCGCCCGCTTCCGTTATTTTCAGCCATAGCCATTTACTTGGTCACAGGCCAGTAGGACACAGCCGTAATCGCGCCACCCAAATTCAGGTTATGCACGTTTTCCGCACGGCCTGTTTGCTCGATCTTCTGGTACAAAACGGCAAACGGCGCTTTTTCGCGGAACTCGGCCTGAATGTCGGCATACATTTTCGCACGCACATCACGGTCACCTTCAACCACGGCAGCGGCCACCTGATCGGTCAGGCCATCTGTGTCCCAGGCATTGCGCCAGGCCAGCAGACCTGTGGCGTGTGCCTCGTCGGAGTTATCCGGGTTATAGGCGAATGTACCGGCGTTTGTGTGTGGATCCGGATAGTCCGGCCCCCAGGCACCCATGTACATATCCAGTTCACGCGCACGATAACGGGACAGAATTTGTTTGGCGGTCCCGACGGTGATTTTCAGCGTGATGCCCGCCTGTGCAAAGGTGTTTTGCAGGGATTGCGCGATTTCGATACGTTCCTGTGCTTCGCGCACGCCGACTTCGATTTCGAATGGTCCAACACCGGCGCTTGCCAGCAGTTCCTTGGCCTTGGCAATATTCAGGCTGAACGGATTTTCGTCCACCGCACCCAGATAGGTTGCCGGCAAGAAGTTCTGGTGAATGGTATACTGACCCTTGAGGAAGCTGTTCTGCATGCCCTCGTAGTCCACCAGATATTTGATTGCCTGACGCACTTCAGGTTTGGACAGGATTGGATGTTTCTGGTTGACCGAGATATACATCAGACGACCACGCAGCGCGCTGTCGATGGCAACGCCGTCTTTGCCTGTGATACCGGCAACATCGTCCGGGTTCAGGTTACGGGCCACGTCGATATCGCCGCGTTCCAACATCAGACGCTGGGTCGAACTTTCCTGAACGTGGCGCACGATGACCTTTTTCATCGCCGGTTCGCCCAGATAGAAATTCGGGTTGGATTTCAGGGTCACGGAATCATTCGGCTTCCAGCTGACCAATGTATAGGCACCGGAACCGGCTGTGTTGGTTTTCAGCCAAGCATTGCCCATATCGCCGTCGGCTTCGTGCTTCATCACTTCGACTTCGTCAACGATCCCGCCGATTGTGGCCGTCAGACAGTTCAGCACAAAAGACGTCGCATAGCGCTTGTCAGTGGTGATCGACACGGTGTTGCCGGAAACCTTGATGGTGTCATTCACGTTTTCAGGGGTGAACCCGAACTGGGTCAGGATGAACGATGGTGTTTTGTTCAGGGCAACCGCACGGCGCAGCGAAAACGCGGCGTCTTCGGCACGTACCGGATTGCCGGAGGCAAACTTCACGCCTTCACGCATGGTGAACGTGATGGTTTTACCGTCTTCGGATACGGTCCAGCTCTCGGCCAGATCAGGCTGATAGCCCGCAGCCAGATTCAACGGATCAAAGTTGACCAGCTTGCCATAGATGTTGCGGCTCACGTCGGAACCGGCAAATTCGAATGATTCAGCCGGATCAAGCGTGGTGATATCGTCAATCCGGTTGGCAATCACCAGCATGTTGGCCGGTGTTTCCGCCAGTGCAGGCATGGCCGTCATCCCGACAGCAAAGCCCATGACCACAGCGGTCATAATATTTTTGAATGGTTTCATTTAAGAAGTCCTCTCCCTTGTTTATGTTTGTTCAGCAGTTTTTCTGCCCTAGCCCCAAGTTTTGTCCAGCACCCGCAGCCAGTTTTCATGGCATATCTTTTTCATAAGTGCGTCGTCATACCCGTGGGTCTTCATCGCCGCGCGCAGGTTGTTCAAACCGGCAACGTCGGTAATTCCTGTGGGCACCATGGCCCCGTCAAAATCAGATCCCAAGCCAACACGATCTTCGCCCAGCTTGTCAATCAAGTAATCCAGATGCGCCAAAAGTGTTTCAAACGGCACATCCGGTTGCATCTGCCCGTCCTCGCGCAAGAACGCGCAGGCATAGTTCAGCCCGACCATGCCATCACTGTCGGCTATCGCGTCCAGCTGTTTATCGGTCAGGTTACGCGCATGCGGACAAATGGCATATACATTGGAATGGGTCGCCACCAAGGGCGCATCGGAATGTTTGGCCACATCCCAAAAACCGGCCTCGTTCAAATGTGACAGATCGATCATCACGCCCAGCTGGTTACAGCGCTTCACCAGCCGTACACCGGCATCGGTCAGGCCCGGCCCCGTATCGCCAGTGGATGGAAACCGGAACGGCACACCATGGGCAAAAACGGTTGGGCGGCTCCAGACCGGCCCGATAGACCGCAGCCCCGCCGCATAGAGAACCTCCAGCGCGTGCAGGTCCGCATCGATCGCCTCGGCCCCTTCCATGTGCATGACCGCCGCCATCTTGCCGCTGGCAAAACAAGCGCGCAAATCATCCGCCGTATGGCAAATTTTCAAGGCCCCCAGTTCCTGAAGCTTCAGCAAAATCGCGATTTCTTCCAGAATCACCGGCAGGGCCGCCGCCTGATCCATCGCAGGAGGCAGGGGTAAATCATAACTCGGCTGATTCATTTCGTTGTACTTGTCATCCAGACTAGGACCAACATCAGCGGGAGAACGCACATAGAGCGCAAAAAACCCGCCGCCAAAACCGCCCACTCTGGAACGCGGAATATCAATCTGCCCCTGCCGCCCGCTGATAAACGTTGGTGCCGCATCGACACCGCCGTTAATCAGCAATTTTAACAGCACGTCATTGTGCCCATCAAAGATCATCGGTTGATTTTGGTTCGACAAGAAACTCTCCAGAATTAAGCGGGGCCAGAGTCGCATATCTAAAAAAGAGACACTGATTCCGTAACTTACTTAACCTAGCAATCTGTTTTCCCTCTAGGCTAGAGGCATACATATAAGTTATAGTTATGTAGCAATAAGAAAAGGTATACACCGTGGCCCGTAAATCCTGGCACTCGTTTTCGGAATATCAGGCCCTGCGCGCCATGATGGAAGGAAACACAACCGCCTCTGCCGCACGGCGACTGGGTTTATCGCAACCGGCGATTTCCCGATCCCTGTCCAATCTTGAATCCCGTGTCGGCATGACCCTGTTTGAACGGGAATCCGGTCGCCTGATCCCGACAGCCGCCGCCGTGCGCCTGAATGCGCGACTGGATGCCCTGTTTGCTGCTCTGGATGAAATCGACGGGCCAAATGAAACGGTTCAGGAAACTCTACGCCTGATTGCCCCGCCCACATTCGCCAGCGAATTTATCGTCGAGCATATTGCCAGTTTTCTGAAATCCAGTCCCGATTGTTATATCAGCCTTGAAATCGGCACCTCAGAGGATGTGATCTCCGGTGTGCAGGATGATCGTTATGATTTGGGCATCATCGGTGTAGAGCTGACCCGCGCCGGCGCAAAACTGATCCCGTTCCGCCGCTCTCTGGCCGTCTGCGCCATGCCGCCGGACCATCCGCTGGCCCGCAAAACCTCCATCCGCCCCGCAGATCTGGATGGCGAGCGGATGGTGGCCCAGAGCTATCGCCACGCGCGGCGCGCCCAACTGGACAAATTATTTCATGAACACGGGACCAACCCGCAGATTACTTGCGAGACCTCCACTTCCACGGCCTCAATCGATCTGGTGCGCATGGGGATGGGTGTTGCGATTGTAAACTCTTTTCCTTCGGCCCAGTTTCCCCAAAAGAACGTCGTGTTCCGCCCCTTTGCCTCAGCCATCACCTATCAGACCTACTTCACTGCCCCCGACCACCGGCCACTGTCACGCACTGCGCGCCATTTCATGCGGCATGTGCGTTTCCATACGCCCAAGGACGAGTTTTCAGAAACGGTCTAAGGCGTATCTTTGCGCCTGCCAAAGATACCTTTCAACACTTTACCCAGCACTGTCTCGGCCTCTTTATCCAGCTTGTCGATGTCCCGCTTGATTTTCTTGCCGACTTTGCCCAGCGGATTTTTTCGATCTTTCGGGCGTTTCTTGAGGTTTAATACTTTACGCACTTCGTCCCCGACCGTGGCCTTGTCCTCGCCAGCTGGCGCAATGGCAGGGGTGATAACCGGGCTCGGCACAAACATCGGCAAGGGCTTTGGCGTCAGGCCTTCGTGCACCCGCACCATGGTTTCGCGCCAGATATCCGCCGGCAATCCACCGCCTGTGGTTCCCTTCAGCTTTTGATTGTTGTCATAGCCGATCCAGACCCCCGCCACGTAATCCGCCGTAAAGCCGATAAACCATGCATCCCGCGCACCCTGTGTGGTGCCGGTTTTGCCGGCAACCTGCCAATCCTTCATCCGCGCACGCCGGCCACTGCCGATTTCAACCACCTGATTCATCATGTAGACCAACTGTTGATCGGCAAAATCACTGATCACGCGTTTTCCCCATTTGTCTGTATGGGTCAACAAAGGCTCTGAATCACCCTGAATGGTTAAAACCTGCACACCATAAGGCGTGGCCTTGCGTCCGGAATTCAAGATGCCCGCATAGGCCCCCGTCATTTCCAGCAACGTCGATTCCGATGCCCCGAGCGCCAGCGCCGGACCGGCGGCAAGTTTGTGTTGAATGCCAAAGTCCCGCGCGACGGCACGCACCCGTTTACGCCCGACATCTTCGGACACCCGCACCGCCGTGGTGTTGATTGATTTGGCCAAGGCCGTGGTCAGGGTAATAGGTCCCAGATATTTTTTGGTATAGTTTTTGGGCGACCAGGGACCGGAGCCCGGAATATTGATGGTGAGCGGTGCATCCTCGACAATGGTGTCATAGCGATACCCCTGCTCCAGCGCCGCCGCATAAACAAATGGTTTGAATGACGACCCCGTTTGCCGCAACGCCTGTGTGGCGCGGTTAAACCCGCCGGCAATGCCGGAACGCCGCCCGCCGACAATCGCACGCACCGCACCATCCCGCGACATCACAACAATGGCGGCCTGCGCCTTGGATGATTTCGACACTTTCGTATCAAAAATATAGTTCAACGCGGTTTCCGCAGCCTTTTGAATGCGTCGGTCAAATGTCGTCCGGATCACGATATCCTCGGT
>CAMZLM010000081.1 GCA_947311485.1 uncultured Paracoccaceae bacterium | reverse complement strand
GCGGGGACAGCCATGTCGGCGGCAGCTCAGCTCGCTCTAGCAGCGCCGCTTCGGCGAGGGGTGAACGCTATGACGCCAACGCCGGCCTGCAATACCTGAACGCGCGGTATTATGATCCCAAGCTGGGGATGTTCATCCAGCCGGACTGGTTTGAAGTGACCAAAGCGGGGGGCGGGACGAACCGGTATGCGTATGCGGGGAATGACCCGGTAAATGCGAGGGATCTGGAGGGGAATTCCGCTGAACATCCAACCAATGGAGAAAGGGCCGTTGATGCAGTGATGGGCTGGTTCGGAGATTTACTTGAAAAAGCATTTCCAAGTCACGATTGGGACTCTAGAGACGCAATAACAAATATCCCTGGGATTTCTCTTGTTCCAGTAATTGGTGACGCCATTGCAATTGAGCAGGCCAAGGGGCCATTAGGCAAAGCCACAGAAGTCGCCATGGCTCTTGGTGGCCCTATAATCGATGGCCTAAATATGGTGGGGAAGGGCCGGCATAGCAGAGTAAGTAGAACAAACAGAGCAGCGGATTCTCCTGTTTTTTCTGGAACATATGAACCTAACTCAGGGAAGCATGGCAGTGTTGCTCGCGGAAGAATAAGCCGAGAGCCTGCTAACCCTCAAAGAACACTTGAAGTGTCAAAACCGGTCGGTGGCAATTCCAAGGCAAGAATTGGCTATGATAGCGAAACAGGAGAGATTGTGGTCTTTCAAGAAACATCCGAAAACGTTTATCATGGGTATGTGCCGGAAAACGGCTGGAAGGATTTGACGCAAGGTCAAAGGAATGCACTAGTTGAAGCGGGTATATTTAAAAACACAGGAAAGTTGGTTAGGTAACCCCAGTTATGGATAAGCGACATTTTTCATTTTGACCTTTTTTCCAGCGAGCATGTAGGCCGCGAGGCAGGATGTGATGTGGACGAATGCGTTGCCTTTGCGATTGCGCTGGCGACTCGTCGGGATCAGGTGATGGTTTTCCCAGTCTGCGTAAATTTTGGCAAAATCATCTATGCAGCAATAAAGAGCGGTGGTAGACATCGACATGAGGGGGACCGATCGTGTTGTAAGTGATACGATCTTGAATCACAGAAATGTCGGTTCGTGAATCCCTCTCAACAACCCCTTATCCAGAATCGGGGTTATGTAGCGACCCTTTTTCTGTTGCCAAAATTTTAACGGTGAGGCTATTCCGCCATCAATTGTACGATGGTTGGACGGGTCAAATAACCGCTCACTTCCAGCCCGCGCGACCGCTGATAGCGACGCAGGGCCTTGCGCGTAGCTTTGTTGAATTTGCCGTCAACCTCCCCCGGCGTCAGTTTGAGCTTTTTCAACTGCCGTTCCAGCAACAATCGCAGACTCGGGTTCAGCGGCAACTTTTCCTCCTCCGCTCGCGCGGCCTGAATACGGACATTGTCAGCCTGCTTTTTTTCGATTTCCGCGACACGCCCGCGCGCGACATCGGCAAAGGCTCCGTTCGGAAAGGCCTCCAGATAGGCCAAATAACCTTTCTTGGTATTCGTCTTGATCGCGGCATCCCATTTCGCGGTTTCAGATGCCCGCGCCTGATCGCGTTTTTTCACCTCAAAGACCTGTAATCGCTTGCGTGCCGCCGCCGCATACAGGCCATCCGGGTATTTCTTCAGATAAGCAAGATAGTCCGCTTCGCCTCCATTGGCACCGGTCACACGCCAGAATTCCGCATCTGCGGCATCTTGGGCGACTTGCTTGTTAGCGGCCTCTATCGCCAAACTTTTCGCGCGTTTCTCGGCCTGTACACGTAGTTTTTGCATGTCTTGCGCCGTTAGGAAACCGCTGGCGGCCTGACCATTCTGCGACTGCCAGCGTTTCAGCGCATTCCGCGTGGCCGGCCCGAACAAACCGTCAATCCCGCGCGTGTTATAGCCCAAAAACGACAGTTGTTCCTGAACACGACTACGATCATTCCGCGTCAGGTTCAGATCAATTTCGGTTTGCTCTTCGGGCGTGTATTGGGGTTGTGCATCCTTGATTGCCTGAATGCGTGCGTTGGCCCCTTCCACGAATTCGCCCTTCGGGTAATGCTGCAAATATGCGTTGAACCCGCCGATAGTCGACAGGTCCAGAACCGCCCGCCAATAGGCGGCCTCTGCCAGAATTTTCAACTCTGCCTCGGACAGCCCGCGCACGACTTCTTCGGTAGGGTTCAAAGTGGACAGTTCCGACAAATAGCCTTGCGCCGTGATGGTGTCTTTGCTCAACTGAACCGCATCCGCCAGCGAACGTCCTTGCACCAGAAACTGATTGTTAATCGCATCTGTGATGCCTTGGGGTGACCCTTGCACCAGCAATACCCCCTGAGGGGCCTTAAGCCTGCCAATGCCTTTGGAAATCAGTTCGCCGGTTCCCTGCCCACCGTTTGATGCCAAAAACAACACTGCCCCGCCGGGTTTTTGGCCAAGATAGCCAAGGATTGCTTGCACAGACAGCCCTTCGAACCCGACCGCTGCGAGCGATGGCGAACGCAAATCTGTTGGGGCAAACCAGGTGACAGTCTTGTTGTGCAAAAATGCCCCTGATAAAACCACCACCACCCGATCCGCATCCGGCAGGGCTTTTTCCAGTTCACCAACAGCGTTTTGCAACGCAGCCATGGTCGCATCCGACGCGGAAATCACGCGATACCCCGTTTCCGTCAGTCGTCGCGTTGCAGCCAAAACCTGACTGCCATTTTCCACATCTGCAAAATTTCGATAATCGCCGGAGCCAATGACCATTGCGATATTTTCTGCCAAAGCCGGTAGAGGCAACACCCCCATTGCGGCCACAGTTCCAAGTAAAAACTTACGCAACCCCATACCAACCCCCTATTATTAGGTAGATCAGTCGTATTTTCGCTGATCTTCTATGACAATACCATCCTTTGGTAGTGTTCCATGGGAATTAAGCACGATTTTACCCCGCAGTTTCAAGGTCTCTTGCAAAGTTTTCTCATAAATGGCCGCATCTCCGCCTTCGGACTCTACCTGTACCGTCATAAAATCGGCTTCGCCCTGACGAGTAACAACCACGCGGGCCTTGGCGATTTCGGGGTGTTTGGCGACAAAAGCGGCGACCTGCTCCGGACGCACAAACATGCCTTTGATCTTGGCTGTTTGATCCGCGCGCCCCATCCAGCCCTTGATCCGTGTGTTGGTGCGGCCACAGGGGCTTGTCCCCGGTAGAATCGCGGACAGATCACCCGTGGCAAACCGGATCAGCGGATAATCGGGATTGAGCGTGGTCACGACCACCTCGCCCACCTCGCCCGGGGCGACCGGATTACCGGTGCCGGGGGTCACAATTTCAACGATCACGCCCTCATCCAGAATCATGCCTTCCATCGCCTCGGATTCATAGGCGATGTTGCCCAGATCGGCCGTGGCATAACATTGCAAACAGGCGATCCCCCGATCCGCATATTCCGCCCGCAGGCTCGGGAATAATGCGCCGCCACCCACCGCCGCCCGTTTGATTTTCAGGGCCAAACCCAGCGTATCGGCCTTGTCCAGAATGATTTTCAGGTAATCCGGCGTACCGGCATAGGCGGTCACACCAATATCCGCCGCCGCGCGGGCCTGCAATTCAGTCTGGCCGGTGCCGGCGGGGAAAACCGTAGCCCCGACCGCCGCCGCACCATTTTCAAACATCAGGCCGGCGGGCGTGAAATGATAGGAAAAACAGTTCTGCACGATATCATCGGCCCGTATTCCCGCCGCATGCAGAAACCGTCCCATCCGCCACCAGTCACGACTGGTTTGACCCGGTTCATAGATCGGTCCGGGCGACTGAAATATATGCGCCGGTTTGGTGACACCAAAGCCACCAAACGGCGGGTTTTCCGATTGCCACTTGCTTAGGTCCGACTTGCGCAACACAGGGTATTCCGCCAGATCAGCCAGTGATTTCAGCTCGGGTCCATCGAGCTGACAAGCCCCTGAAACCGCGCGTGCCCGGGTAATCTGGTCCCGCAGGGCAGCCAGCTGGGCGGCTTCGCGGGCATCTGCGGATCGGGTTTCCAGCGTGTCAAAATATTCAGTCATGAACCTGCCCCTTTCGGGTTATTAGGGTTGCGTTTCCCGCTCTGTGGATACGACCCACAGGGAAAAATATTAAAATTCAAATGGGTAGCTTAGCTCAGCCACCGTTTACGGCGCCGATAGCTGCGCACATCGCGAAAGGATTTCCGGCCTTCATCGGAAATTCCCAGATAGAATTCCTTCACATCCGGATTTTCCCGCAAATCGGCGGCAGGGCCATCCATCACCACACGCCCGGATTCCAGAATATAGCCATAATGGGCATAGCGCAGCGCCACGTTGGTATTCTGTTCCGCCAGCAAAAACGATACGCCTTCTTTTTCGTTCAGGGATTTCACGATCTGGAAAATTTCCTCGACCAGTTGCGGCGCAAGCCCCATGGACGGTTCATCCAGCAGCACAGTTTCCGGATTGGACATCAGCGCGCGGCCAATCGCCACCATCTGCTGTTCTCCGCCCGATGTATAACCGGCCTGCGATTTACGGCGTTCTTTCAAACGCGGAAAATAGGTATAGACCATTTCCAGCGAACGGGTGATTTCAGCCCGGTTTGCCTTGCGGGTATAGGCTCCGGTCATCAGGTTTTCCTCGACCGTGAGGTGTTCAAAACAGTGACGGCCTTCCATCACTTGAACCACGCCGCGCCGCACCATTTCGGCGGGGGACAATTCCGCTACCGCATCGCCACGATAGAGGATCGACCCTTTGGTGACCTCGCCGCGTTCGGAATGCAGAAGGTTGGAAATCGCCTTGAGCGTTGTGGTTTTGCCAGCACCGTTGCCACCCAGCAAGGCGGTGATCCCGCCCTGGGGGACCGACAGGCTGACGCCTTTCAACACCAGGATCACGTGATTATAGATCACCTCGATGTTATTGACTTCCAACAGTGTGGTATCGGTTTTTGCGGCGTCAAGCATGGCAGAATTCTCTGGTTTATCGGTTGGGTTCCCCGGCCCGTTGCAGGCCGGAGAAAGGTTCAGATCACAAAGGCTTAGTTGCAGCCTTCGGTGATGTTGTTTTCTGTGGCATATTTCATGGAGTCTTCCTTGATCAAAGCACCGATAACATCGCCGTCAGTCGGTTTAAAATCAGAGATCAGGTTCCATTTGCCCGCTTTGGCATCCCACTGCTGAACACCAACAGTCCCCGAGCCACCGTGGTTTTCACAGGAAACCTTGAACGAAGGACCAAAGCCGGGCATGCCTTGCGCAGCCATGATGTCTTCGGTGATTTCCAAGGCTTCCATGCCATCGCGCATCATGGATGCGTTGATGTCTTTGGTGCCGTGAATGGCCTGTGCCTTTTTCACGGCTTCAGCCGCGAGCATGGCGGCATACAAACCGCGGTTATACAGAACCGTGCCGATCTGGTCACCCGCACCGGCAGCTTTGCCAGCGTCAACAACGTATTTCTGAATGTCCGCAAAGATCGGGAAGTCAGAGCCTACGTTGTGGAAGGTCACAGCCTTGTAACCATCTGCTGCCATGCCTACAGGTTTCACATCGTTTTCAGAACCGGACCACCAGATGCCGATGAAATTTTCCATCGGGAAACGGATGTTTGCGGCTTCCTGAATCGCGGTCGGGTTCATAACACCCCAGCCCCACATCGCCACATAGTCCGGACGCTCGCGGCGGATTTGCAGCCATTGGGATTTCTGCTCCTGACCAGGGTGGTCAACAGGCAACAGTGTCAACTTGAAACCGTGCTTTTCAGCCAGCGCTTCCAGCGTGCGGATCGGCTCTTTGCCGTAGGCAGAGTTATGATACACCAGCGCCAGTTTTTTGCCTTTGATGTCGCCACCGTTGATTTCCAGCAAGTGGTTCACAATCGCGGATGCGCCATTCCAGTAGTTATCCGGATAGTTGAACACGTTGCGGAATACTTTGCCGTTGGCAGCAGACGTACGCCCATAACCCATGGTGTGCATAGGGATGCCGTCAGCCGCCGTTTTCGGGATCAGCTGATAGGTAATACCGGTGGACAATGGCTGATACACCAGCGCGCCCATGCCTTTGGTGGATTCATAGCATTCCACACCTTTTTCGGTGTTATAGCCGGTTTCACATTCGACAACCTTGGCCTTGGCACCACCGATGCCGCCGTCACGTTCATTCACCAGCGTGAAATAGTCCGCATAGCCATCAGCAAACGGAATGCCGCCTGCCGCATAAGGACCGGTACGATAGCTCAGTGACGGGAACACAAGGTCCGCCAGCACCGGGCTTGCCACAGTAAGTGCGGCCGCAGCGATTGCTGCAAATTTAGTCAGTTTCATGTTAATTTCCTCCCTAACATATCCGACAATTGTTGCACCCGAGGATCGGGTGTATTTGTATGGCGCAACCCTAATGCGGGAATGGCCACAGACGAAGCTTTTCTTTGGTTACACGCCAGAGCGCGGCCAAACCGTGGGGTTCGACAATCAAGAAGATGATAATCAGCGCCCCCACAATCACGAATTCAAAATGTGCGGCAATATCTGTGGCCCAGCCCAGCTGCCCCACCATAATGTTCTTCAACAGCACCGGAAACAGCACCATAAAAGCCGCGCCGGCAAAAGAGCCAAAAATCGATCCCAGCCCGCCGATGATCACCATGAACAGCAGCAAGAAGGATTTGGAAATGCCGAAGGCCTCGCCCACCTCTGCCGCGCCAAGATAAACGCTGAACAACAACGCACCGGCCACACCGATGTAAAAGGAACTTACCGCAAAGGCCGATAATTTCGCTCCCAGCGGATTCACCCCGATGATTTCGGCTGCGATATCCATATCCCGAATAGCCATCCAGCGCCGTCCGGTATTGGAACGGGTCATATTGCGCGCGGCCCAGGCCAGCACCACAACAAAGCTCAGGCAAAACAGATAGGCGACAAAAGGCTGTACTTCGGCACCGGTAATATTGAACCCGAACACCGTACGTTCCGGCGCGTTGATCTGGCCGGAGGCGGAGTAGTTGTAAAACCATTCCACCTTGTTGAACATCCACACCAGAAAGAACTGCGCCGCCAGTGTCGCCACCGCCAGATAGAACCCTTTGATCCGCAGGCTCGGCAAACCGAAAACAATTCCCACCATCGCGGTAATCGCACCGGACAACAGAACGACGATGATCATCGACAGGTCCGGAAAGCTGGTCATCAATTTATAGCTGGCATAGGCCCCCACGGCCATGAAACCACCGGATCCAAGGCTGACCTGCCCGCAATAACCCGTCAGGATATTCAACCCGATGGTGGCAATCGAATAGATCAGAAAGGGCAGCAAAACCGCGCTGACCCAGTAATCGTCAATCACAAACGGCACCACCAGAAAGCCCACCAACAGGATGGCATAGTAGCCAATCCGGTCCAGCTTGAGCGGAAAGGTCTGGTTGTCTTCGGCATAGGTCGTTTTGAAATCACCTGCTTCGCGATAGAACATGGATCAAACCCTCTCGATAATCTTCTCGCCGAACAGACCTTGGGGTCTGAAGACAAGAAACATAAGTGCCAGCATATAGGCGAACCAGTTTTCCGTGGCTCCGCCAAGAAATGGCGCGCCAATCAGGAATTCGAACATTTTTTCACCCACGCCGATAATCAGCCCACCGACAATCGCGCCGGGGATGGAGGTAAACCCGCCCAGCATCAACACCGGCAAAGCCTTGAGCGCGATTAGTGACAGGGAGAACTGCACGCCGGACTTGCTGCCCCACATGATGCCAGCAACCAAGGCCACAAATCCGGCAATCGCCCAGACAATAACCCAGATGGTACGCAGGCT
Source organism: uncultured Paracoccaceae bacterium (assembly GCA_947311485.1). GTDB lineage: Bacteria > Pseudomonadota > Alphaproteobacteria > Rhodobacterales > Rhodobacteraceae > Amylibacter. The sequence goes on along the minus strand of CAMZLM010000081.1, from coordinate 42,713 downwards.
GATGCCAACGGACAACGCTGCCTGATGGTCATCCGCCACCGCACGCAGGGCACGGCCGGTTTTGGTGTATTTGGAAAACAGCACCAGAGAGCTCACCAGAATGGCCGCAATCACCGCCGCATAGATATCCAGTGTATCGATATAAAAGCCATAGAAATTATCCCCGCCAAGAAAGGCCGTGTGGTCTTCGATCCAGCGGTTGCCACCCTGTGGAATGCCGATATCCAGTTTTTTGATATCGGACCCCCACATCAGATCGCCAAAACCTTCCATGAAATAGGCCAGCCCGATGGTGGCCATAAACAGAATGATCGGTTCCTGATTAACCAGATGTTTCAAGACCAGTTTTTCCACCAGTACCGCAAACAGGATCATCACACCCAGCGTCAGCAGGATCGCGGCAAAGGCCGGGAGGGTCCAGCCAAAGGTGCTCAGTTCCGTGCCGAAGATCGTGTTGATCAGATGCGCAAACGGGATTTGCCCGTTCTGGAACCCCACCAGCGTCAGCGCCGCAAACAGCGCCATCACCCCTTGGGCATAGTTGAAAATACCGGAGGCCTTGAAGATCAGCACAAAGCCCAGCGCCACGAGCGAATACATCACCCCGGCCATCAAACCGTTGAGGAAAACCTCGACCCCGAAATAGAATTCAGCACTCATTGGGCTTTCCCCGTCAAAATTGTAAACTTATCCATGATCCACCCCCAGATACGCATCAATCACGTCTTGGTTTGCCAGCACTTCCGCCGGTGTGCCATCGCCGATTTTCTTGCCGTAATCCATCACCACAACCCGGTCGGCGATATCCATCACCACCCCCATGTCATGTTCGATCAGGGCAATTGTTGTGCCGAATTCATCATTCACATCCAGAATAAAACGGGACATGTCCTCTTTTTCCTCGACGTTCATACCGGCCATCGGCTCGTCCAGCAGCAGCAATTCCGGATCGGCAGCCAAGGCCCGGCCCAGCTCCACCCGTTTTTGCAACCCATAGGGCAGGCTGCCCACAGGTTTCTTGCGGATCGCCTGAATTTCAAGAAAGTCGATGATCTTCTCGACCTTTTCGCGGGCTTCGACCTCTTCACGCTCCGCTTTGCCCTTCCACAGAATATGGCTCAGCATTCCGGTCTTCATGTGGGTCAGACGTCCGCACATAATGTTGTCGAGCGTCGACATGCCCTTGAACAAAGCGATATTCTGGAATGTGCGCGCCACCCCCTGCCCTGCAATTTGATACGGACGCATCGGCGGGCGGATTTTACCGCGAAACCAGACTTCGCCCTCTTGTGGATGGTAAAACCCGTTCATCACGTTCAACATCGAGGATTTTCCGGCCCCGTTCGGCCCGATAATCGCGCGGATTTCGCCCTCGCGGATATCAAAGGAAATATCCTTGATCGCCACCACACCACCAAAACGCAGGGTGATGTTTTTCATCTCCATCACCGGCGCGCCAATGGTGCGCCCGTCCGGGGTTGTGTATGTTTCAACGGTACTCATGCTGCCACGTCCTTCTTGGCCTTGACCGGCACCACCGCCGCGTCGCGCAATTCCAGTGTTGCGGAAATCGAGCCTTTACGCCCGTCTTCATAGGTGACTTCGGTTTCGACAAAGACCTCTTTGGAGCCGTCATACAGCCCGTCAATCAACACTTTGAATTTCTCCTCGATCACCTTGCGGCGCACCTTGCGGGTGCGGGTCAATTCGCCGTCATCCGCGTCCAGTTCCTTGTGCAGGATCAGAAAACGGTGGATCTGGCAACCGGACAGCATTTCGTCCTCAGCCACAGATTTGTTAACGGCCTCAACGTGGTTCTGGATGGATTCCAGCACTTTGGGATGCCCCGCCAGTTCCTGATAGGAGGCATAGGCAATGTTGTTGCGTTCCGCCCAATTGCCCACCGCCGACAGATCAATGTTGATAAAGGCGGTACACTTGTCGCGCTCGTTGCCAAACACCACGGTTTCCAGAATATCGGGATAGAACTTGAGCTTGTTTTCCACAAATTTCGGCGCAAACATGCCGCCGTCCGACATTTTCCCCACATCTTTGGCGCGGTCGATAATTCGCAGATGGCCGGTGCTAGGCTCGAAAAACCCCGCATCCCCCGTCGCGACCCAACCTTCGGGGTCCTTGGTGTCGGCCGTGCTTTCGGGATTGTTGTAATATTCCTGAAAGGTGCCGGGCGAACGATAGAAAACCTCGCCGTTGTCGGCAATGCGCACTTCGACACCCGGACTTGGTATCCCCACAGTATCGGCGCGCACCTCGCCATCCGGTTGCTGGGTGATGTACACGCAGGCCTCGGTTTGGCCGTACAGCTGTTTCAGGTTGATGCCCAGCGAACGGTAGAATTCGAAAATCTCGGGGCCGATCGCTTCCCCTGCGGTATACCCCACGCGCACGCGGCTCAGGCCGAGCGTGTTCAACAACGGACCATAAACCAGCAGCTTGCCGATCTGGTATTTCAACTTGTCCGCCGCCGAAACCGGCTTGCCATCCAGCAAATCCGGCCCGACCTTTTTGGCGTGATCCATGTACTTGTAGAACATCTTGCGTTTGAAATTCCCGGCGTCTTCCATGCGGATCATCACATTGGTGAGCAACCCCTCAAAGAACCGCGGCGGGGCAAAGAAATAGGTCGGCCCGATTTCGCGCAGATCCGCCTGCATGGTTTCGGCACTCTCCGGACAGGCCACACAGAAACCGGCCCAATTGGATTGCGCCATGGAGAAAATGAAATCCCCGATCCACGCCATTGGCAGATAGGCCAGCACCGAATCCGTTTCATTCAGATTGTCAAACTCGCACGAATTTTTCGCGGTCATCAACATGTTGTAATGGGACATCACAACACCTTTGGGCCGCCCTGTGGTACCGGAGGTATAGAGCATGACACAGGTGTCATCCGTGGTTGCCGCATTCACCCGCCGATCCAGTTCCGGTTGATGCTCATCACGCTTGACGCGGCCGGTTTCCTGCACTGTTGTATAGGCATGCAACGTGGTGTGGTCATATTTGCGCAACCCGCGCTTATCCACATAAACCACATGTTTCAGACCGGGAATTTTATCCTCGATCTCCAGGATCTTATCCACCTGCTCCTGATCTTCGACAATCGCGAACCGCGCGTTGCAATGATCCAGCACATAGGCCATCTCTTCGGCGACGGCATCCTGATACACCGGCACCGGCACCGCACCTACGTATTGTGCCGCCATCATCGCCCAGTAAAAATGTGGTCTGTTGCGGCCGACAATGGCCACATGGTCGCCCGGCTCCATCCCCAGATCCAGAAACCCGAGCGCCAGGGCTTCGACCTGTTTGCGCACCTCGGCCCAGGTCCAGCTCTGCCAGATACCATATTCTTTTTCGCGATACGCAGGCCGATTGGCAAATTTGGTGCTGTTGCGCACCAACAGTTTTGGAAACGTATCCAGAGACGTGTCCAGCACAGCAGCATTTGTCACGCAGTATTCCTCCCGTTATGTCGGCAAATCACCGACAGCAATCACGCAAAAGGTGATTCCCTCGCCCATTAGGTCGATTTGCACACTCGCCGTCAATTTATTCGCAAGTTTTTCTGGAATGTATCAAATTGTAACAATGGCAATTCTCTCTGGAATAACCGGGGCCGACGGTGTTAGCGATAAGTCATGAACACAAACTCAAATCAGGAAATGATGCGCTCGGGGCTGAATTTGATTCAGCAAGCCCTGTCGATTTACGACAGCAATTTGCATCTGACCGTATCCAACCGGCGGTTTCAGGAATTATTCAACCTGCCGGATTGGTGTGTCGCCGATGGCGCGCCATTTGACACCACCATCCGCTATCTGGCCGAAAATGGCGAATACGGCGATGTGGCGGATCTGGACGAATTTGTCCGCCAAAAGATCGAACAGGCCTTGGCGTTTGAACCCCACTATGTTGAACGCCAACGTTCCAACGGGCGCTGGATTTCAATCGAAGGCAGCCCCCTGCGCCAAGGCGGCTGGGTTTCGGTATACACCGATATCACCGCGATCAAGGAACACGAACAACTGCTGCGGTCCCATTCAGCCAAACTGTCCGATCAATTGTTGCGCCGCTCCGAACAGCTCACCCAGACGAACCGCGAACTGGCAGCCACGATTTCCGCATTGGAAGAGGCCAAACGCCAACTGACCGAATCCGAAGAACGCACCCGTATGACCACGGAAATGACACCGGCCCATATTGCGCATCTGGGGCGGGACGAGGTCTATACCTATTCCAACCGCCGTCTGCGCGAAGTCATCTCCAACCGCCCGATTGACATTCTGGGCCTGACCGCAAAACAGGCTTTGGGGGCAGAGGCCTATGCAAAAATAAAACCCTATCTGGACATGGCCTTTGCCGGAGAACCGTCAGTGTTTGAATTCGATATGGGCGACGGCGCGCGCCGTATTCGGGTGGCTTTTACACCGGACGAGGCACAGGATGGTAACATCGTCGGGGCCTATGTCCTGTCCATGGATATCACCGCCGAGGCACAGGCCCGCGCCGTGCTGATGCAGACCCGAAAACGTGAACTTGCAGCGCAACTGGCCAGCGGTCTGGCGCATGATTTCTCCAACCTTTTGACGATCATCATGGGATTGCAAAGCCAGATCGAACGTATCCCCGACCTGCCCGACGCCGCCCGAAAAGCCGTGCAAACCACCAAAGCCGCCGCCCTGCGCGGGGGCGATTTGCTCGACCGGCTCTCCGATGTGTCCGCACGCCGTGATCTGGCCGTCAGTGCCGGTAAAATAGACGATCTGTTTGACGCCGTGCGTGCCTTGGCGGAACCCACCCTACCACCGGACATTACCTTGACGCTGGTCAATCGGGACGTGGATCATCCGGTCTTGCTCGATCAGGGTTTTTTGCAGGATGCCATGATCAACATGATCCTGAACGCCCGCGACGCCATTGACGGCACAGGCGAAATCACCCTGACCGCGCGCAAACGCGGGAATACATGGCTGGAAATTCAGGCAACGGACACCGGCACCGGCTTTAGCGCCGAGGCGCTCGAATGTGCGCTGGATCCTTTTTTCACCACCAAGGCCAAGGACGGCTCCGGCCTTGGCCTGACCATGATTTACGATTTCGCCCAACTTTCCGGCGGGCGGGTGCGCATTGCCAACGGCAAACGCGGCGCGCGGGTAACCGTCCAGTTGCCGCTACGTCCTGCACAAACCGTGCAAAAACCCGGGTTGGTGCTGTTGGTCGAGGACATCCCCGAAATTCGCGAATCCGTCCGAAACATGCTACGCGATCTGGGTCATACAGTGCTGGAGGCCGACAACAGCACCGAAGCCCTGGCCCTGTCCCAAGTCCCCGGCATTAGCCATGTTTTATCGGACATTATGTTGAATGACGGCACCACCGGCACCGATCTGATGACCCGCATGCAAGCAAACGGCCTGAATGTTCCCGCCACCCTGATGACCGGCCTGCCGCGTAGCGATCCAAACCGGCAAGCCGCCGAAGCCCGTTTCCGCGTGCTGTCCAAACCGTTTTCTCCCGCCCAGCTTGCCGCCATATTCGAGGCCACCCCATGACCGCCCCCCTGATCACCATTCTGGATGACGAACCCCAAATCCGTTCCATGCTTGCCACCGCGCTCGAGGATGCCGGTTTTCGCACCGCTTCCTTTGGCCGCGCCACCGAATTCGAGGCCGCCCTCGCCACCATGAAACCGGATATCTGTCTGGTCGATCTGGGCCTGCCGGACAAGGACGGGCTGGCGCTGGTGCACCGACTGGCACTGGAACAGGGGGCGCGGATTATTATTATATCGGGGCGTTCGCGGGTGCAGGATAAAATCACCGGTCTGGAACTGGGCGCAGACGACTATATTTCCAAGCCTTTTGATCCCGCCGAGGTCGTCGCGCGCGCCCGCGTCCTGCTTCGGCGCAGACAACAGGCAGGCGGGCAAAAGGCCTCTATCGCCCGCTTTGCCGGCTGGAGCGCGGATTTTGACCAATTTCAGTTACAGGCCGAAAACGGCGATATTCTGCCCCTGTCCCATGCTGAAGGCGAGGTTCTGAAGCTGTTCCTGAACTCCCCGAACCGGCTGATTACACGCCAGTATATGCAGGAAACCCTTGGCGGGGTGGCCGGTGACAGCTTCGATCGCGCCATGGATGTGCGCGTGTCACGCCTGCGGACCAAACTGCGCGAAGATCCGAAAAATCCACGCCTGATCAAAACCATCTACGGGGCCGGCTATATTTTTCTGGGTGAGGTAAACTGGGGCTGAACCAGCAAATCCGCCAACCGGTCCAGCATCCGGTTCCGCCTCGCGCCAATGCGTTTTTCCACAGTCAAAAAACTGTTAATCCGCTGTGTCTGTTCAAACGGAGCTACCAGCCTGCCACTGGCCAGATCAGGGACCACCAGCGCGCGATGTCCCATCAAAATACCGGCCCCGGCAATGGCCTCGGCAACCGCCATGCTATAGAGCGAAAACGCCGGTCCGGACGGGGTAAACCGCGCTGTTTCCGGCAGGGATTGCAGCCATTTTTCCCAGTCATCCGGCCAAGCCAGATCAAACAAGCAGGGGTGCGCGGCCATATCCACCGGATCACGCAGCTGCGCCGCCAGCGCAGGCGCGCAAACCGGCAAGAGCTGATCCCGACCGGATTGAAACCATGCCTGCTTGCGCGGCTTGGGTTCAAAAAATATCGATAGATCATAGGGTTCGCGTGCCAGATTGGGCGGTTCCTCCATCGCGGTGACCGAAATCGACACCCCACCGAGTGCCGCGCGGATATCGGGCAAACGCGGTCCCAGCCAGAGTTGCGCAATGCTGGGCAGCGCCGCAATGCGCAGACGATTGGCGGCGGCACTGCTCAGGTGTTGATGGGCGCGCGCCATGGCGTCAAAGGCGGCGATGAAATCCGGTAACACCTGCTGGCCAAGCGCGCCAAGCCGCACGCCGGTTGCATGGCGCTCAAACAGGACCGCGCCGCACCATGTTTCCAGTTGCTTGACCTGCTGGGCCACCGCACCGGGAGTGACATTCAGCTCCTGCGCCGCCTGCTTGAAGCCCCCCAGACGGGCGGCGGCCTCGAATGCGCGCAGGGCATTGAGCGGCGGACCTTTGGGGCGTGGGGGCAGGACGGGCATGGGCAATCTTTGGCGTAGTTTTTCTAGGCCCAGTTTACCGAAAGACTGGTTTGCCGCCAAGCCGCTTTTATGGTCCCCTGCCAGAAACACAGGAGCAATCAATGACACAGTTAAAAACCCGCCCATGGGTGCCGGCAAACAGTGAACGTCTGGTTCAGGAATATGCCGCCCAGACCGCCACACAAGACAGCAGCACAATTAGCGCAAGGCTGCAGAGCCTCGCCACAGCCAACCGGCAGATCCACGAACGGGACTGTTTCAACCTCAACCCTGCCACCAACGTTATCAACCCGCGCGCCGCCGCGTTTCTGAATAGCGGATTGAGCGAACGTCCCTCGCTGGGGTATCCGGGGGATAAATACGAAGTCGGGCTGGAAGCGATCGAGGAAATCGAAGTGATTGCCGCCGAGTTGGCCGCCGAAGTATTCAACGCAGATTTTGCCGAAATTCGGGTGCCCTCTGGCGCGATAGCCAATCTCTATGCATTTATGGCCACCTGTAAACCCGGGGATGTGATTATCGCGCCACCGGCCAGCATTGGCGGCCACGTCACCCACCACATGGCGGGTTGCGCGGGGTTGTACGGCCTGAAAATCCACCACGCACCGGTGAACGCGGATGGCTATACGGTGGATATGGCTGGCTTGCGCGCGCTGGCGCAGGAATGCCGGCCCAAGCTGATCACCATCGGGTGCAGCCTGAACTTGTTTCCGCATCCGGTGGCGGAAATCCGCGCGATTGCAGATCTGGTCGGGGCCAAAGTTCTGTTTGATGCCGCCCACCAATGCGGGATTATTGCAGGGGGCGTTTGGCCCGATCCATTGGCGCAAGGCGCGCATTTGATGACCATGAGTACCTATAAATCCCTTGGCGGGCCGGCGGGCGGGCTGATCGTCAGCAATGATGCGGAACTGGCCGAGCGTCTGGACGCCATCGCCTATCCGGGGATGACAGCCAATTTTGATGCCGGTAAATCTGCCGCATTGGCGATGACCCTGCTGGACTGGCGCGACCACGGGGCCGAGTATGCCCAAACCATGGTCGATGTAGCACAGGCCTTTGCTGCACGGCTGGACGCACAGGGGGTAAAGGTATTTCAGGGCAGCGGTAGTTTCACCCGATCGCATCAGTTCGCTATCGAGGCCGCAGCCTATGGCGGGGGCCAGCACGCCGCCAAACACTTGCGCCGAGCCGGTTTTTTGACCTGCGGCATCGGATTGCCAATAGCCGAGGTTGTCGGCGATCTGAACGGGCTGCGCATCGGCACACCGGAAATCGTGCGGTTTGGCATCACTCCGGAAAACCTGGAACCCCTGGTGAATCTGTTTGTGGCAGCACTAAACAGCGACACCCCCGAAGCGCTGGCCCCCGAGGTCGCGGACTTGAGGGGCCGGTTTGCGGATTTACATTTTGTAAACGGATAACCGGGGACCGCCGGTGTGCATAGATTTCATGCCTCCGGCGGGGATATTTGCGCGAATTCGAAAGGGTTGGCAGGTTATTCAGCCGCGATATTTCGGGCTTTTTCAACTCTGACCGCCGAGAATTTGAATTCGGGTATTTTGCCATAGGGATCGAGCGCCGCATTGGTTAACAAATTGGCTGCGGCTTCGACATAGGCGAAGGGCAGGAACACCATGTCTGTGGCCACCGCGCGGTCCGCGCGGGCCATGATGTCGATACTGCCACGTTTGGTGGTCAGGCGGATCATATCACCGGCCACCACGCCCAGCGCGCGCAGGGTTTTGGGGTGCAGCGAGCAGTTTGCCTCTGGCTCCACCGCGTCCAGCACGGTTGAACGACGCGTCATGGTACCGGTGTGCCAGTGTTCCAACTGCCGTCCTGTGGTCAGGATCAGCGGATACGCAGCATCCGGTGTATCATCCGGCGCGACAATATTGGCAGGCGTAAACCGCGCGCGTTTGTCCGGACGCGGAAAGCCGTCGCCAAACACGATCGCCTGCCCCGGGTCTTCGGGGGAAAGTGACGGATAGGTCACGGCCTCGCGTTCCAACCGTTCCCAAGTAATGTTGTTCAGAGATTTCATCCCTTGCTTCATTTCGGCAAAAATTTCAGACGGGTGGGTATAGCCCCAATCCAGTCCCAGATGCCGTGCCAGATCTGTGGTGATGCGCCAATCTTCGCGCGCCTGTCCTGCCGGCGGCACGGCCGCGCGGCCCATTTGCACCTGGCGGTTGGTATTTGTAACGGTGCCGTTTTTTTCCGCAAAGGCGGCGGCAGGCAGGATCACATCGGCATAATTGGCGGTTTCGGTCAGGAAAATATCCTGCACCACCAGATGATCCAGTTTTGCCAATGCGGCGCGGGCATGATCCACATCCGGATCCGACATCGCCGGGTTTTCGCCCAGAATATACATACCCTTGATCTGCGCTGCGTGGATGGCATGGATAATTTCCACCACGGTAAGGCCTTTTTCAGCGGAAAAATCAGTGTCCGATTGCCAAATCTCCGTGAAGGCAGAGCGCACACCATCGTCGGTTACGTCCTGATAGTCCGGCAGAAACATCGGAATCAGCCCCGCATCGGATGCCCCTTGCACGTTGTTTTGCCCCCGTAATGGATGCAATCCCGTGCCCGGTCGGCCGACCTGCCCTGTCATCAGGGCGAGGCTGATCAGACAACGGGCGTTATCCGTGCCATGGATGTGTTGTGACACCCCCATACCCCAGAAAATCATCCCTGCCTTGGCACCGGAAAACACCCGCGCGACCTGTCGCAAATCATCGGCGGACACACCACAAAGGGGGGCCATTTTTTCGGGGGTGAAATCCTTTAGGTGTGCCTTTTGTGCCTCCCAGTTCTCGGTATACTTGGCGATGTAATCAGCATCGTAGAGACGTTCCTCCACAATCACATGCATGATCGCGTTCAGCATCGCCACATCGGTGCCGGGCCGGAAGTGCAGCCGGTGGCTGGCATACTGCGCAAGCCCCACGCCACGCGGGTCCATCACGATCAGTTTGCCCCCCCGTTTGGTGAATTGTTTGAAATAGGTCGCGGCCACCGGATGGTTTTCCACCGGATTACAGCCGATCACGATAGCCACATCGGCGTTTTCGATCTCGTTAAAGGTGGCTGTCACGGCACCGGAACCGACGTTCTCCAACAATGCTGCGACCGAAGACGCATGGCACAGGCGCGTGCAGTGATCAACGTTGTTGGTACCAAACCCTTGGCGGATCAACTTTTGAAACAGATAGGCTTCTTCGTTCGTGCATTTGGCGGATCCGAAGCCGGCAATGGTCCCGCCGCCATGCGCATCGCGCAGACGCGCCAACCCACCGGCGGCGGCTTGCAGGGCCTCATCCCACGTAGCTTCGCGGAAATGGGTCAGCGGATTGGACGGATCCACATTCATCCCTTTGGCCGGTGCATCTTCGCGCCGGATCAACGGTGTGGTCAACCGGTGCGGATGATGGATATAGTCAAACCCGAACCGCCCTTTGACACAAAGCCGCCCCTCATTGGCGGGACCATCGATGCCATCCACCCAGGCCACGCGGTCATCGCGGATTTTCAGGCTGATCTGGCAGCCGACCCCGCAAAACGGGCAAACGGACTTCACTTCGCGATCAAAGACGCGGCTGTCGCCCTGTTGCGTTTCATTCAGCACTGCCGCCGGCATCAAGGCACCGGTCGGGCAGGCCTGCACACATTCCCCGCAGGCGACACAGCTTGACGCGCCCATCGGATCGGCCAGATCAAAGGTGATCCGGTTCGCGGCCCCGCGCCCGGACAGGCCAATCACATCATTCACCTGCACCTCGCGACACGCCCGCACACAGAGGTTGCACGCAATGCACGCGTCCAGATTAACCGACATGGCCACATGGCTGCTGTCGAGAAGTGGAATATTTTCACGTGCCGGAAAACGGCTGTCGCTGATCCCCTGCGCATCCGCCATATCCCAAAAATGCGCCCCCGCATCATGGGCCTGATCGCGGGGTGGCTGATCCGCCAGCAGCAATTCCATCACCATTTTACGTGCCGAAGTGGCCCGCGCACTGTCACTGGTCACCACCATGCCCGCCGCCGGCTTGCGTACGCAAGAGGCCGCCAGCGTCCGCTCGCCGTCGATTTCCACCATGCAGGCACGACAATTCCCATCGGCACGATAGCCCTTTTCCCCGGAATGGCACAGATGCGGGATATCGGTGCCAATCCGTTTGGCAACCTCCCATATGGTTTCATCCACCGCAGCGTTTACGGTTTTTCCATTCAAGGTAAATTCGACTGTGTCAGACATAGGATAACATCCGGTTAGTTTGAGGCTACCACTCTTAGATCACGCCCCCCACATCCCCGCCAACCCGATAACCGACATCAGGCGCACGGTTTACGCCTCTTATAAAAATTCCACTGGCAATCCGCGCCTGATTACGCCAACAATCGGGAAAAATACGGGATCACAACCATGACACATCTTTGGGTACGCGCAGAACAGCGTGCGAATGAACAACGCATCGGTATCACTCCAGACGGCGTACGCGCCTTGATGGATGCCGGCTTCACCGTCACCGTGGAACGCTCCTCTTGCCGCGCCATGCCGCTCGCGGGGTTTGAGGCAACCGGTTGCAGCATCGCCGACGAAGGGTCCTGGCCGCAGGCCCCTGAGGAAGCGATCATTTTCGGCCTGAAAGAGCTGCCAGAGGATGGCACCCCGCTCAAACATCGCCACATCATGTTTGGCCATGCATTCAAAGGCCAGGCCGACGGCCCTGATCTGTTGCGGCGGTTCAAACAGGGCGGCGGCACGCTTTATGATCTGGAGTATCTGGTGGATGAAACCGGCCGGCGCGTGGCGGCATTCGGTTATTGGGCCGGTTTTGCCGGCGCAGCTGTGGGGCTGAAAACATGGGCGGCCCAGCAGGCGGGGGATATTCCCGGTCCGGCATCCGTTGGCGTTTATAGGGGCCGTGATGCGTTGGTGGAAGACCTGAAAACCGACCTTGCCGCCGGTCTGGCCAATGGCGCGGACACACCCGATGCCATTGTGATTGGTGCTCTTGGCCGCGTCGGCAGCGGTGCCCGTGATTGCCTTCAATCGCTTGGCCTGTCTGTTACCAAATGGGACATGGCCGAAACCGCCCATGGTGGGCCGTTTCCCGAAATTCTGGATCATACCCTGTTTGTGAACTGCATCCTTGCGCAACCGGGCGTGCCGATGTTTGTGCCGAAATCCGCGCTTGCTGCGCCACGCCGCCTGTCGGTGGTAGCGGATGTGGCCTGTGATCCGAATTCCGATTACAATCCGGTGCCGATTTACAGCCATTCCACCACCTTTGATGCGCCCGTGATCCGTGCGGCAAACGGCAAACCGCCGCTGGATGTGATGGCAATCGACAATCTGCCTTCGATGCTGCCGATTGAGGCGTCCGAGGATTATGCCGCGCAACTGCTGCCGTCCCTTCAATCGCTTGACCGGATCGACACCGGCGTTTGGGGCCGTGCAAAGGCCGTGTTTGAAGACCATCTGGCGAACCTGTAGATGCAGTATGACAGCATCATATTCGACTGGGACGGCACCCTTGGTATGACCCTGCATCTGTGGCTGGAAGGTTATAAAACCGGACTGGCCAATCAGGGCTACACCATGCCCGACAGCCAGATCATGCAAGTCATTTTCCATGCCCCGATGGAGAGCACCAAGACCTTTCCCGATATTGATCCCGCGCAAATGTTTCGCGACACCCGCGATTATGTGCAGGACAATCTGGCCACGATCGCCCTATACGACGGGGCGTTGGAAACGCTTGAAATGCTGGCGGAACAAGGCACGCAAATGGCACTTGTCACTTCCAGCCCGCGCCGCCTGATCAATACGGCACTGGCCCCGCGCCGGCTTCACCGGTTTTTCAGCAGCATCATTGCCGGGGACGAAGTCACCGAACGCAAACCGGACCCCGAACCCTTTACCGCCACGCTTGCCAACCTCGGGGCCGAACCGGCCCGCACCCTGATCGTCGGTGATTCCCATGTGGACATCACCGCAGGACGGGCCGCCGGCACGCAAACCTGCCTGTTCACACCGGATGAAAACCGCCTGTTTCACGATTTTGCAGCCCTTCAGGCCCATAAACCAGACCATACCATCACCGCGCTAGGCCATTTGCTTAGCCCTGCCCAAGGATAAAACCATGACACAAATCCACTGGATCGGCACCGGCCTTTCTGCTGTCCCCGGCATCCGCCGCCTGATCGAAAACGGCCACGATGTGGTGGTCTGGAACCGCACAATAGACAAAGCACAGGCTGCGGTTGGTGACCTGACGCAACAAATTCGTGTCTTTAGCAAAGAAGCCATCACGGAATCCTTGCATAAAGACGATATTCTGGTGTCGATGTTGCCAGGCGACTGGCATGTACCACTGGCAGAACTATGCTTGCAAAAAGGTGCGCATTTTGTCTCCTCCTCCTATATCGCGCCGGAAATGCGGGCGCTGGACGGGGCGGCAAAACAGGCCGGCCTGACCCTGATGAACGAAGTTGGGCTGGACCCGGGTATTGACCATGCCATGGCCCATTGGCTGGTCGCCGATTATCGGGCCTCTGATGCCTATGATCCAGCGAACGAATTGTCGTTCATTTCCTATTGTGGCGGGATTCCGAAAAAACCCAATCCGTTCAAATACAAATTCAGCTGGTCACCGCTCGGCGTGCTCAAGGCGTTGCGCTCGCCCTCCAAATCTATCGATAATTTCAAGGAACTGAACGTGGCACGACCATGGGATGCGATCTCCAGCTACGAAGCTCCCTTGAAAACGCTGGAAACCTTCGAAGTCTACCCCAACCGCGACAGCCTGCCGTTCATCGCGGATTACCATTTTGACCCCGACTGGAAGGTAAAGAAATTCGTGCGTGGCACACTGCGCCTGAACGGCTGGGCCAAGGCATGGGCCGATGTGTTTACCGAGGTGGAAACCCTGCAAGGGGATGCCGGCGAAGCGAGGCTCAAGGAAATGTCGGAACAATTCTGGCGCAACAATGCGTACGGCGAAAACGATCCCGACCGCGTTGTGATGTTTGTCGCCCTCAAGGCAGAAAAGGACGGCAAGACCGTTTACCACAAAACCTATACCATGGATGCATGGGGTGACGAAAACGCCACGGCCATGGCAAAACTGGTGTCTATTCCGGTGTCACTTGCGGTCGAGGCCGTCAAGAAAGGGGACATTTCCGCCGGTGTTTGCGCCGTGCCAAGCCGTCCGGATCTGGTGGCACGCTGGATGGAAACCGTGGGCAGTATCGCGCAAGAACTCGCGATACGCGACCACATTTAGACCGTGCGGTTTATCGTCTAAAAACGACCCCAAGGACCTAATTTCGAATTCGCCGGAAATATCCCCGCCGGAGGCATTAAGACTTTTATGCCTCCGGCGGGGATATTTGACCGAATTCGAACAGGCTAGACCCACTTGGCCATCGGTGGCAGGCTCATCAGCACTGCATCGGCGTTGTGGCCGGTTTCAAGGCCGAATTTGGTGCCACGATCATAAACAAGATTGTATTCCGCATAGAGGCCGCGATGAACCAATTGCGCGTCTTTGTCGGCCTCGTTCCATGGCGTATTACGGCGTCTTTCGGTCACCGGTACAAAAGCCGGCAGAAAGGCGCGCCCTACGTCTTGGGTGAATGCGAAATCCGCTTCCCAGTCACCCGTGTTCAGGTCGTCGTAAAACACGCCACCAACCCCGCGGGCGCGGCCCCGATGGGGGACAAAGAAATATTCGTCAGCCCAGGCTTTGAAACGGTCATAATACGCCGGATCGTGGCGATTGCAGTGGTCCCGCAACGCGCCGTGGAAATCTGCGGTGTCCTGTTCATATTCAATACAGGGGTTCAAATCCGCCCCGCCCCCGAACCACCAGGCATGCGGTGTCCAGAACATGCGGGTGTTCATATGCACCGCCGGAGTGTGCGGGTTTTGCATGTGTGCCACCAAGGATATGCCCGAGGCCCAGAAACGCGGGTCCTCTTTCATCCCATCCAGCCCTTTGCGCGCCGCCATCGCCATTTGCGCGCGCTCGCCAAGGGTGCCATGCACGGTGGAAATATTTACCCCGACCTTTTCAAACACCCGCCCGCCACGCATAACAGACATCAGGCCGCCACCGCCCTGTTCACGCGTGGTTTTAGTCGCCTCGAACCGGCCGGCGGGACGGTCGGCAAAAGGGCCGGTGGTCTGGCTGTCTTCCAATGCTTCGAATGCGGTAACGATTTGGTCGCGCAAATCGCGGAACCACGCAGATGCGCGGTTTTTGTGGTCGTCTGTTTGTGTGGTCTCGTTCATGGCCATCGCTCCCGTTGTTTGGCCAGCCTTGTAAAACAATCCGACACAAGGCGCCACTCACGATTGCGCTTGGCGGCAATTGGCGATAAGTTGTTAACACATTAACCGGATCTCCCATGCCCCGCCCCACGTCTAAACCCCTGATCCCCGGTCCCGGGGCCAACGCCCTGCCTGTACCGCCGGTACAAGAGCGCGACAATAAACGGGGTATCCTGTGGATATTGCTATCGGTTTTCGCCGCCAGCGTCATGACCCTGACTGTGCGTCAGCTGGCGGCGGAGTTTGATTCACGTCTGATCGTGCTGTTTCGCTCGGTACTGACCATGGGGTTGCTCGGGGTGTTGGTGATCCTGTTTTCTCCGCTACGCCGCAATTTGCGGTTTTCCAAACCGTGGCTACATATTGCGCGCGGCACCGCAATCGGTATTTCAACCCATCTCGGGTTTTATACCATTGCCTCTATTCCGCTGACGACGGCCACGGTATTGATGTTTACCGCCCCAGTTTTTGCCACCCTGATCAGCGTTGTCATTCACGGCGAAAAGATCGGCCCACGCCGGATCGCCGCCATTGCGGTCGGCTTTATCGGGGCGCTGATTATCCTGCGCCCAGGGGGCGCGCCGTTGCAGCTTGGAATGCTCAGCGCGCTGGCCAGCTCCATGCTGTTTGCCACTGCCCTGTCCATGTCACGCCCCATTGCCGAAGCCGACGGCCCGCTGTCGGCCTTTACCTCCTCTGTTGTGCTGACCGCGATCATCTCGGTGCCGTTGGCCGCACCGGTCTGGGCCGTCCCAACCGACATCGGGGCTTGGCTGGCAATCGGGTTACTGATTATTGGCGGCGGTTTGCGCAATCTGGCAGATCTACAGGCCTATCGCCATGCAGAGGCCGCCGTGCTGGCCCCTATTACCTATTTACGGCTGGTCCTGATCGGCACAGCCGCCTATTTTCTATTTGGTGAGTCTCCTGACACCCCGACCCTGATCGGGGCGGCAATCATCATTTCATCCACGCTCTATGTTGCCCGCCGCGAGGCCGCGTTGAAGCACAAGAAAAGCCGGCCCTGACCGTTGCGGGCCTGTCGGCAGGCTGTTAACAGGGGGGGAACTCTGGAGCCGCCCGACATGACCAAAATTATTACCCGTTTTGACGAAATTTCCCACCAGTACGAGGTTGCCTTTGTCGATCTGTGGGGCTGTTTGCACAACGGGGTTGCCCCCTTTCCCGAGGCCGTGGCCGCGCTGGCTAAATTCCGCGATCAGGGCGGCACGGTTTTGCTGCTGACCAATTCTCCCCGCCCCAAGCAGTCGGTGATCGAACAGTTGGACGGGCTGGGCGTGCCACGTGATATTTATCAGGAGGTCGCCACATCCGGTGACAGCGCGCGCGCCGCATTGGCGGCGGGCAGTTTTGGGCACAAGGTATTCCACATCGGCCCCGAACGGGATCTCTCGTTTTTCGAGCCGTCCGATTTCATCCCCGGTCTGGCCAACATCACCCGTGTGCCCATGGATCAGGCCGAAGCCGTGGTTTGTACCGGCCTGTTTGACGACCAGACAGAAACCCCCGAGGATTACGCCGCAATCCTGTTGGACGCACATAATCGCGGGTTGAAAATGCTCTGTGCCAATCCGGATATAATGGTCGATCTGGGCCACAAACGGATTTACTGCGCAGGCGCAATTGCGCAGGCCTATGCAGAACGCGGTGGCGAGGCATTCTATTTCGGCAAACCGCATCCACCGATTTTCGATCTGGCACGCAACCGGCTGACGGCGTTGTTGGGACGGGTGGTGATCGACAAAAAGATCATCGTGATCGGCGATGGCATCAACACCGACATTCGCGGTGCCTTGCAAGAGGATCTGGACAGCCTGTTCATTACCGGCGGGTTGGCGGCAACGGAAACTGGCACTGACGGGCAGCCGGATCCCCAGAAGCTGGAGCAGTTCATGCGTAAATCACAGGCCGGCACCACCTATGCCATCGGGCACCTGCGATAGACGCGTAATAATATTACAATTTGGACTGTAATCTAGCAGGTTAATTACGCGAGCGCGCTTGACCTGACCATCTTGCCTGCCTAAACCACAGGCAAAACCCATCTGCAAAGGTCACGCCCATGCCCCGTACCAACATCGAAATCGGCACCATTTATATTGAAGATATGCACGTGGGCCTTACCCGTTCGATCTCCAAGACATTCACGGATCACGACATCAACATGTATGCGCAGGTCAGCGAAGACTATAATCCGCTGCATCTGGATGACGACTATGCAAATGCTACCATGTTCAACGGTCGTATCGCCCACGGGATGCTGACCGGCGCGTTATTGTCCGCCATTATCGGTGAACAGCTGCCGGGACACGGGGCGGTGTACCTGAAACAGGAAATGCAGTTTCTGGCCCCCGTGCGCCCCGGAGACCATGTAACAGCCACCATCACCGTTGCCGAGATTTTCCCCGAAAAGCGCCGTGTGCGACTTGATTGTGCCTGTCGGGTCGGGGATAAACTGGTGATGAAAGGCGAAGCACTGGTGCTGGCGCCGTCCCGCAACCAAGGCTGATCCCTATCAAAACCGCAAAATACCTGTCACTGGAACAAAACACCGCGGATACGCGTCACTTTGTTCTGGCCCGTAATCAGGAAACCGAAACCGCCCTGTTTGATCGCTTGTTCGAACAGGACAGGGCGACCATTGCGGATATTCTGCAAGACCCGGACAAGGCCTTTCATTACCGTCAACGGGGCGAATACTGGTATGATTTCCATCAGGACAGCACCAACCCCAAGGGGCTTTGGCGGCGCATTCCGGCATGTGAAAAGCCCGATGCCTCCTGCCAATGGGAAACGGTTTTCGATCTGGACGGTTTTTGCCGGCATGAAGACCACAACTGGGTTTGGAAAGGGGTCTCGGCCAATCCTGCCAACCCGCAACAGGTGCTGTTGATCCTTGCCGATGACGGATCGGACCGGTGTCGTTTTCTGGAATTTGATTGCGCGACCAAGACCCACCCCGACGACGGGTTTGATATTCCCGCCGCCAAGGCCGATACGGTGTGGATGGATGCGGACAGCCTGCTGGTTTGCACCAGTGCCGGGGCTGGCAATGCCACCACATCCGGTTGGGCGCGGGTAGCCAAACAGGTGCGGCGCGGCCAAGACCTGCATGACGCGCCGATTGTGTTTGAGGCCGACAAAAACGATGTCTCGCTTTATGCGCATGTGGAAATTACCGCCAACGGGCCGCCTCTGTTGTTTTTCTTTCGCTATGTGGACATTGGCCAATCCATTGTTTTTATCGGCACCGACCCGAAAAATATGCGCAAACTGCCACTACCGTTGAAATCCACCAAGGACATCAACGCCACACATGTTGCCTTTTCCCCGGCAGAAACCGGCGCATATACAGCCGGTGACCTGATGCTTGCCCCCTTGAATGCGGTTACGAATGCCGAACGATTGTTCGCGGCATCGGATACGCAGTTTTTGGGAAATTACTTTCTGAGCCAGAACTGGATCTACTGGCAAACCCACGAAAACCTGATCCCGCGCCTGTTTCGCAAAAACCTGACCGGACCGGACACAACGACACAGGAAATCCCCCTGCCCGACGGATGTGATTTTGTCAATTTTCACCTGCTGAATGCAGATCATCAATCCGGCGACAACCGGCTCCTGATCACGGCTCTTGGCCTGATTGTCCCGCCCACCACCTTTCTGTTTGATCCAGATACCCCCGACACTCTGCAGGAAATCCACCACACAACGCCCCGTTTTGATGCAACAGGCATGCAGGTACAGCTGAATTATGCCATTTCGGATGACGGCACAAAAATCCCCTACCATATTGCCTTGCCCGCCAATCCCACCGACCAGACACCGATACGGATGTACGGCTACGGTGGATTTGCGTCATCGCTCTACCCGTTCAATTATCTGGGAATTGCCGGCAAAACCTGGCTGCAACGCGGCGGCGGTTTTGCGGTGGCCTATATTCGCGGCGGGGCGGAATTTGGCCCTGACTGGCATTTGGCAGCCAAGGGCAACAAACGCCACAAGGCATTCGAGGATTTCAAGAGCATCGCCGCAGATATTGCCGCACGCGGCCTGTCCTGTCCCGCGCGTATTTCCTGTGAGGGCGGTTCCAATGGCGGGCTTTTGACCGGCGTGATGCTCACCCGCTATCCGCAATATTTCGGGGCCATTATCAGCGGCGTGCCGGTGCTGGACATGACCCGTTTTCACCTATTTGCAGCCGGTCAGGCCTGGATTGATGAATATGGCGATCCCGACACCCCTGCTGACCGGGAACATCTTCTGGCCTATTCGCCGCTCCACCAAATCACCCCTGCGGACAGCACGGCCTATCCGCCGTCCCTGTTTTACACGCATCAAAGCGATGACCGCGTTGATCCCAGCCACGCCCGCCGCATGGTGGCCAAATTACGCGATGCCGGACATGCGCCACGGTTTTATGAATTTGCCAAAGGTGGCCATGGTGGTGGCGGCGATCTGGACAGCACCGCCAAACAGATGGCACTGATCCTGGCATTTTTACGCAAAACCATTGGCCAAGGCATTATGACCGACCATTGACCCAACCGGTTTGGCATTTTAAGGGGGGACAACCCCACAGTGAAAGGCCCACCATGAAACGTCACAATAGCTTTACCGGTTTGACCTCGAACGATCAGGGCGCAGCCGTTGCCATGGGCAATTTTGACGGAGTACATCTGGGACACCAATCGGTACTGGCGCTGGCACGGGCAGCAGCGGCGGGGTTATCGGCCCCGTTGGGGGTAGTCACGTTTGAACCGCACCCGCGTGCTTTTTTTCAACCGGATGCACCGGATTTCCGCCTGATGTCCGCCGATGCCCGCGCCACTCGGTTTGAAAAGCTGGGGGTGGATCAACTGTACGAGCTGCCTTTCAATGCCGAACTGGCAGCCAAACCAGCCGAAGATTTCGTGCGCGATGTGCTGCGCGATGGTCTGGGCATCCGGCATCTGGTGGTCGGGGCGGATTTCCGTTTCGGCAAGGGACGAACAGGCGATGCAAAGCTATTGCAGAAAATGGGTGAAACCCACGGTTTCGGCGTTACCATCGCCCCGCTTGTGACCGATGCACAGGGGGATTATTCCTCTACTGCGATCCGCAAGGAATTGCGCGAAGGAAAACCCGAATGCGCCGCACGGATACTGGGCCATTGGCACCGGATCGAAGGCATTGTTGAAAAGGGAGACCAGCGCGGCCGCGATCTGGGCTTTCCCACGGCCAACCTGTCGATGAAGGGTCTACACCTGCCGAAATTCGGCGTCTATGCGGTGTTTTTCGACGTGCTGAGCGGCCCGCACAAAGGCACCTATCTGGGCGCGGCATCGCTGGGCGAACGCCCGACATTCGGCATCAACGCCCCCAATCTGGAAGTGCATGTTCTGGATTTCGAGAGCGACCTCTATGGCACGCATGTGTCTGTCGCGCTGGTCGATTACCTGCGCCCCGAAGCCAAGTTTGACAACATCGACGACCTGATTGTCACGATGAAAGACGATTGTGTGAAGTGTCGGGCGATACTGGAAAAGGCGGGGTAGACCCCCACCTTTTTACAACCCGTCCAAAACCATCTGTTTGATTTTCGCGGCCTTTTCAAAATGGTCAAGCTCGTGGGTTTTTATCCACCACTCAGCCGCCTGCATCAACAATTCCGGATTGTCGTTTTTGTTCGCGAAAAAAGCATAAAATGACAGGCCGACACCTTCACCCTTTTGGGCGATTTTACGGTCGCAGACCTCGATCATTTTATCGCGCAGGCAGCGTTTCATCACAATTAAACCTTGCCCAGATCCTTCAGAATCGGGCAATCGGGCCGATGATCGCCGGCACATTCATCGATCAGGTGGGACAGCGTGTCATGCATGTTCTGCAGGTCTACCAGTTTTTTCTCAATCATCTGCAGCTGTTCTTGCGCAATGCGTTTTACGTCGGCACTGGCACGGGTTTCGTCCTCGTACAGCGCCAGCAATGCGCGGCAATCCTCGATGGTGAACCCAAGCGCACGCGCTCGGCTGAGAAAGGTCAGCTTGTGCAGCTCCTTCTCCTGAAACGACCGATATCCATTGGTGTCGCGCAGGGGTTTCACCAGCCCGATATCCTCATAGTAACGGATGGTTTTTGCGGACAGGCCTGATTGGGCGGATACGCTTCCAATGTTCATTTGTGATACTCCTTGATTATTCTGCTGCTGCGGTTTGCAGCGACGGGGCCGTAGCCCCCTGTGATGTTTCGGCCTGCAACGGTTTCACCCAGCGCAGGCGCAGCGCGTTTGTCAGCACGAATACGCTGGACAAGGACATTGCCCCCGCCGCCAGCATCGGCGACAGCATGATCCCCCAGACCGGATAGAGCGCCCCGGCAGCCACCGGAATTAGGAGGGTGTTATAGCCGAACGCCCAAAACAGGTTTTGCCGGATATTGGCCATGGTTTTCTGGCTGATGTGAAACGCGTTGACCACACCGGTCAATTCACCCGACATCAGCACCACATCGGCGGCCTCGATCGCCACATCCGTGCCGGTGCCGATGGCCACCCCCACATCCGCCGCAGCCAACGCAGGCGCATCGTTGATGCCATCCCCGACAAAGGCTAGCTTTGCCCCGCCGGCGCGCAGGGCCTCAAGCGCCTGAACCTTGCCTTCGGGCAGGACTTCGGCAATCACGTGGTCGATGCCCAATTCGCGGGCAATCGCATCGGCAGTGCCTTGGTTATCGCCCGTAATCATCGCCACCTTGAGCCCCAGCGCATGCAGCCCCTCAATTGCGGCAGGCGTATTCGCCTTGATCGGATCGGATACCGCAATCACCGCTGCGGCCACACCGTCAACAGCGGCATACAGCGGGGTTTTGCCCTTTTTACCCAGCGCATCCCCCTGATCGGCCAGCCGGGCCAGTTGCACATCTTCGCGGGTCATGAACCGGTCCGCACCGATCATAACATGGTGCCCGTTCACCTGCGCCTGCACACCATAGCCCGTGATGGAAATAAACTCGGTGATCTCCGGCAGCATCAGTCCTTTGGCCTTGGCCCCGCGCACGATGGCTTCGGCAATCGGGTGTTCGGAACGGTCTTCCACTGCCGCCACCATGGCCAGCACTTCGGACTCGTCAAACCCGTCCGCCAGTTTGAAATCGGTCAGCTCCGGGCGGCCTTCGGTCAGGGTGCCGGTTTTGTCCACCGCCACAATCCCTGCCTCTTGCAGCGATTGCAACGCATCCCCCTTGCGAAACAGTACCCCCATTTCAGCGGCACGCCCGGTGCCAACCATAATAGACGTCGGCGTCGCCAGCCCCATCGCACAGGGACAGGCAATAATCAGTACTGCCACACCGGCCACCAGCGCAAAGCCCAGCGCCGGATCAGGACCAAAAATCATCCAGACCAAGACCGTCAGCGTCGCTACCGCCATCACCGCCGGTACAAACCACGCGGTGATCTGGTCCACAATACCCTGAATCGGCAGCTTGGCCCCCTGCGCCTGCTCGACCATGGCGATGATCTGCGCCAACATGGTATCGCCACCCACCTTGGTCGCCCGAAACGTCAACGCACCGGTACCGTTGACAGTGCCGCCGACAACCTCGCCGCCTTTGGTTTTCTCTACCGGCACCGGCTCGCCGCTGATCATGCTTTCATCCACATAGGACGCACCGTCCAGCACCTCGCCATCGACCGCGATTTTTTCACCGGGGCGCACATGGATCACGTCACCCACAACAATATCCGCAATCGGCAGTTCTACCACCGTGCCGTCGCGTTCCACACGAGCAGATTTGGCCTGTAGGCCGACCAGCTTGCGGATGGCTTCGCCAGTACGTCCCTTGGCGCGGGCTTCCAGGTACCTGCCCAGCAGGATCAGCACGACAATCACGGCGGCTGCCTCGTAATAGACATTCGCCGTTCCCTCCGGCAGCCATGACGGCACAAAAGTCGAGATCAGCGAAAACCCATAGGCGGCAGATGTTCCCAGCGCCACCAGCGAATTCATGTCCGGTGCGGCCTTGAACAATGCCGGAAATCCCTTGGTGTAAAACGCTCGGCCCGGCCAGAATAATACCACCGTGGTTAAAACGAACTGCAACAAGCGGCTGTTCTGTTCGCCCAACGTGCTGTTGACAAGATCCCGAAACCCCGGAAACACATGCCCCCCCATTTCCAGCACAAACACCGGAATCGCCAGCACCGCCGCGATAATCAACATGGTTTTCAAATGTGCGGCCTCTTTGGCCTTGCGGTTCATATCGCGGGGTTTCTCCGCGTCCTTAAGTTTGGCCGGATAACCGGCATCCGTCACGATCGCCGCAATGTCGCGCGGTTCAATCACCCGTTCGGCAAACCGCACCGTGGCGGTTTCCGTGGCCAGATTAACCGATGCCTCCAGCACCCCCGCTGCTTTTCGCAAGGCTCGCTCGACACGCCCCACACAGGATGCACAGGTCATCCCCTCCACATTCAGGGTGATTTCCTGCGTCGCCGCCGGATAACCGGCATCGGTCAGCGCATCCAGCAAAGCCGGAATATCGGCAGGCGCATCATACACCACCTGCGCGGTCTCGTTGGCCAGATTAACCGAAACACTCTGCACGCCATCCACTTTGGCCAGCGCCCGTTCGGCACGACCAACGCAGGACGCACAGGTCATGCCTTCGATTTGAAATGTAACACTCTGTTGCGAATCCATCGGGATTACCTCTGTCAAAATGACTGTTTCGCTTCTCTAGATAGGGGTTCCAGTGGGGGGAAGGTCAAGGCCGGGAGCGAAAATATTCCAAGTTGTGAATTTATTTTTAACCGGCGCTTGACCTTCCGGCGGGGGAAGCCTTAGCTCCTCTCCCAAATCGTTTCAGGAGATACCGATGATCAAACTAAATGTACCCGACATGAGCTGCGGCCATTGCACTGCCGCAATTGAAAAAACCATCGCCGGCCTTGATGCCGATGCGGTGGTCACCACGGATCTGGACAAGAAATCCGTGGAGGTTATCTCTGCGCTGAGCACAGACGTGATTATTCAGGCGCTGGCCGAAGAAGGCTATCCGGCAACACCCGCCTAGGAGCGGGGTTGATCAATCCTCCCCGGCGGTACGCTCTGCCTGTACCGCCCGGGCCTGCGCTGGCCATGTGGACTTGATAAACGCCCAGATATTGCGGATTTCCGTATCCGACAGCACGTCTTTAAATGCAGGCATGCCGCTGTTGAAATCCGCCACACCGCGCGCGGCAAGCGCCTTGGCCCCGCCCAATTTGGTATAGTCAAACAACAGTTTGTCACCGTGATGCCATGTGTGGCCATTTACATCATGGGGCGGGGCCGGAAAAACCCCGTTCTCATCGGCCCGCTGCCATTGTTTTTGCCCTTCGAGCTTGGCCCCGTGACAAGACGCACAATTAGCCGCATACAACTCTTTACCCGCACTAACATCCTGTTGCGCAGCGACCGGTTGCGCGAGGAATGCCAAACACAATCCCCCAGCCAGATGACGTAAACCCATGTTATACCCCCTCAATTAATGCCGTTTTCTTTTTGCAGACTGCGTACATAAGCAACGATCCCCTTGATGTCCCCTTTGGTTACACCCTCCACCGGGGGCATGTCGCCAAACCGCCAGTGGTGCGCCCGTACCCCGTTTTGTGCCGCCAGAAAAAATGCGGCATCCGCGTGGTGGCCGGGGCGATAGTATTGATGCACCAACGGTGGTGCTTTGCCCTGTGTCCCGGCAGCATTCGCCCCGTGACATGCCGCACATTTGACATCAAAGGCCCGCTTGCCGATCGTGGCCAGACTGCTCAGTTCTGCCGGAATTTTTACATCCGCAATCGGACCGCCATCCGCCATCGCCATTTGCGATCCATCCATCGGCATAGGCCGTTGCAACATCCACAAAGCTCCGCCACCAACGGCCAAAACCAACAGGGCCAGAACCAGTTTTAAGTTATTATTCATCAATTTTCCTTATGACACATCCCAAGTGCAGCCCTGCGGATACAGGACCACCTCGGCCAATTCTGCAAACTTCCAGTACGGGAAGGTCAAGCCCTTGTTACCCTTGTTCAATTTTAATTGAGCAGCCCGAATTTGACCACTTTACACAAGGTTTGGGGACTGATATTCATATTCACAAACGTGAATGTGAAGGAGTTGCATTCGAATCTGACGGCTTGCCCGTGGACGCAAGCCGCAAAAAAGGTAAACTGCCCCAAACGGGCCAAAGGACACCAGCCATGAAACTCATCCTACCAGTCATTGCAGCCTTGCTTGCTGCCTCGGCGGCATCGGCGCAAGAACTTCAATTGCAACCGCTTACCGAATGGAAAGCCGTTTACGGAGTCGTCGAAACCCGTGACCGCCTACCCGCCCGCGCGCGCATCAGCGGCACCATCGCCGAACTCTCTGTCTCCGAAGGCGACATGGTCAAGCAAGGTCAGCGTATTGCCCTGATCGTTGACGACAAACTGGCCTTTCAACTGGCCGCGGCAGACGCCCAAATCAGCACCCTGCAGTCCCGTCTTCAGGCTGCGCTGACCGATTTCAAACGTGGCGAAGAGCTGCTTAAACGCGGCGTCATCACCAAACAGAGCTTTGATCAACTCACTACCCAAGTAGACGTTCTGAAAGGCGAAATTCGCTCTGCGGAATCCAACCGCCTGATCACGACCCAACGGGTATCCGAAGGCAAGGTTCTGGCTCCGGATGACGGCATCGTGTTGTCGGTCCCCACCGCCAAAGGATCAGTTGCTTCCCCGGGCGAAGGCATCGCCATCATCGGGGCCGGCGGGGCATTTTTGCGCCTGTCCGTACCCGAACGCCACGCCACCGCGCTCAAGCAGGGTGACACAATTTCCATTGGCGAAGGCCAGACAGGCCGACTCGCCAAAATCTATCCGCAAATCGAGGGAGGCCGTGTTTTGGCCGATGTCGAAGTCGACAACCTTGACGACCATTTCATCGGCCGCCGCATTCCGGTGCGCCTGCCCGTCGGCACACGCGATGCGCTGCTGGTGCCCGAATCGGCACTGGTACTGCGCGGCGGAATCGACTTTGTCACCATCGATGTTGACGGCGCGCCGCTCCAACGGGCTGTGGTTTTGGGCGAAAAAGTCGAAAAAGACGGCCAAAGCTTTTACGAAGTGTTAACCGGCCTGTATGCGGGCGACAAACTGGTGAACAGCCATGACTGATCAAACACCCGATTCCGGGCCTCTGGGGATTGCAGGACGCCTGACCGCGGCCTTTATCAAATCTCCGCTTACGCCCTTGTTTTTGCTTGCCGCAATTGCGGTCGGTTTACTCGCTCTGGTCAGCCTCCCGCGCGAGGAAGAACCACAAATTTCCGTGCCCTTGGTCGATATTCACATTCGCGCAGACGGGCTTAAGGCCCCCGATGCGGTGAAGCTGATCACCGAACCACTCGAAAGCATCGTCAAAAGCATTGACCAGGTCGAACATGTCTATTCCTCGACTCGCGACAATCAGGTCATGGTCACCGCGCGGTTTGATGTGGGCGTTGATTCCGAAACCGCTATTTTGCGCGTACATGATAAAATCCGCGCCAACTTTGACCAAATTCCCGTAGGAATCCCCGAACCCCTGGTGGTGGGGCGTGGTATTAACGATGTTGCCATTGTCACGCTGACGTTCTCACCTGCTCCGGGACAAACCAGCACAACCGCCAACGACATTTCCCGCATTGTCCGCGAGGTCGACGCCGAATTGGCCAAGATCGACAACGTCGGACGCACCTTCCTTGTCGGAGAAACCGGTGAAGCATTGCGTGTGGCACCCGATCCGGAAAAACTGGCGCTCTACGGGATCACCCTGCAACAGCTGGTGGGCAAGGTTAAGGGGGCGAATTCGGCCTTTCCAGCCGGTTCAGTACGTGACCAAGGCGAACAGGTTTCCCTGATTTTGGGCGGCACCCTGTCCAGCCCGGAACAGATCAGCAATCTGGTGCTGACATCGCGTGATGGCCGTCCGGTCTATGTACGTGATGTGGCATCGGTCGGTTTTATTACCGATCTGGACGAAGTCCACGTCGCCACCCTGCGCCGCGTCGACGGCGAGGAAATCTCGCGGATGCCGGCGGTTACTCTGGCCGTGGCCAAACGCGCCGGTGCCAATGCCGTGCTGGTGGCCGAGGAAATCCTCCACAAGATCGAGAGCCTCAAAGGCCACACGATCCCCAATTCTGTGGTCGTGGATGTGACCCGCGATTACGGTGACACTGCCGAGGAAAAGGCCAACGAACTACTCTACCATCTGGGGCTTGCCACCGTTTCCATCGTTATTCTGGTGCTATTTGCCATTGGGTGGCGCGAAGCCATCGTGGTTGCCGTTGTGATCCCGATGACCATTCTGCTGACGTTGTTTGCTGCTTGGTTGATGGGCTAC
The DNA here is from genome assembly GCA_947311485.1 of uncultured Paracoccaceae bacterium. Classification (GTDB taxonomy): domain Bacteria; phylum Pseudomonadota; class Alphaproteobacteria; order Rhodobacterales; family Rhodobacteraceae; genus Amylibacter. Next base: position 14,807 of record CAMZLM010000081.1, on the reverse strand, counting down.
ACGCTCAACCGTGTATCGTTATTTGCGTTGATTTTCTCAATCGGCATTCTGGTGGATGACGCCATTGTAGTGATCGAAAATATCGCGCGGCACTGGGGGATGAACAAGGGCAACAAAGGCCGCAATCGCGCGGCCATTGCCGCCGTAGCCGAGGTGGGAAATCCCACCATCGTTGCCACCATGACCGTGGTTGTGGCATTGTTGCCTATGCTGTTTGTCTCCGGCTTGATGGGGCCATACATGAGCCCAATTCCGGCGAATGCCTCCGCGGCCATGATCTTTTCATTCTTTATTGCGGTGATTGTGACCCCTTGGCTGATGATGAAAGTCGCCGGCAAGGCCGATCTGCACCACGACGAAGGGGCCGAGTCCGGTGGCCGTTTGGGCAAACTCTATGCCGTTATCGCGCGGCCGTTGCTACGCAGCAAAGCCGTTAGCGGTATTTTTCTGATCGTGATTATTACAGCCTCCTTTGGCTCGCTCGGCGCGCTCTATACCCGCGATGTGACGGTAAAATTGCTGCCGTTTGATAATAAATCCGAATTATCGATCGTCGTGGACTTACCCGAAGGGGCCTCTGCCGAAGCCACCGACGGCGTATTGCAACAGGCCGCGCGTGTGGCGCTGGAACTGGAAGAGGTCGTATCGGTTCAAACCTATGCCGGCACCGCCGCCCCGTTCAATTTCAACGGCTTGGTACGCCACTACTTCTTGCGCCAACTGCCGGAACTGGGCGAAGTGCAGATCAATCTGGAAGGCAAGGACGACCGCACCCGTACCAGCCATGAAATTGCGCTGGAATTGCGCGGAAAACTGGCTGAACTGGACGTACCGCCAGGCACCAACATTAAAACCGTTGAACCGCCCCCCGGTCCACCTGTGATCGCAACCCTGCTGGCCGAAGTCTACGGACCGGACGCCGAAACCCGCCGTGAAAGCGCGCGTCGTATTCGTCAGGCATTCGAGGCCGTGCCCTATGTGGTGGATGTAGACGACAGCTTTGGCGTGCGTCCGCGCCGGATGCGAGCGGAATTGTTGCCCGATGATCTGGAGTTCTACCACGTGCAGGAATCCGATGCGCTCAACACGCTGCAAATGCTCAATAGTGACATTACTGTGGGTTATTCCCATCGCGGCAAAGGCCGTCAGCCGATCCCGATTGTGGTCGGGCGCGACCGCTCTGACCGGGTGATTGACGAACGGATGTTGGCAACCCCTGTGCCGGCAAATGTGCTGCCGGGGGATCGCGGTGTGGTCGAACTCGGTGATGTGGTAAACATCATCGAAGAACGTGCATCCTATCCCATTTTCCGTCACAATGGCCGCTATGCGGAAATGGTGATGGGCGAAATGGCCGGCCGCTTCGAGGCCCCCCTCTACGGCATGTTGGCCGTGGCAGAGGAGCTCGATAAAATGGACTGGTCCGATATGGAAAAACCGGAAATCGTACTGCATGGCCAACCCAAAGAGGAAGACAAACCCATTCTGCTCTGGGATGGTGAATGGGAGGTTACCTGGGTAACATTCCGCGACATGGGGTCGGCTTTTGCTGTGGCTCTGTTGGGAATTTATATCCTTGTGGTGGCGCAATTCGGGTCTTTCCGCCTGCCATTGGTCATCCTGACGCCGGTTCCGCTAACCTTCCTTGGCATCATGTTTGGTCACTGGCTGTTCAATGCGCCTTTCTCGGCAACATCGATGATCGGATTCATCGCACTTGCGGGGATTATCGTGCGAAACTCGATTCTTCTGGTGGATTTCATCCGCAACGAAGGCGCGGGCGAGGTTAACCTCGATATCCTGATTGCCGCCGGTGCGACGCGGTTTAAACCGATCTTGCTCACCGCGATTGCTGCGATGATCGGGGCGGTGGTGATCCTGTCAGATCCGATTTTCCAAGGTCTGGCGATTTCGCTTTTGTTCGGTCTCGCGACGTCGACCGCCCTGACCGTGCTGGTGATTCCCGCCATTTACCGCGTGTTCAAAATGTAACGCGGATCAAACACAATTTTCAAAGGGCATCCCGTTCGGGGTGCCCTTTTTTATTTACAAGGTCTTTAAGAATGCCAGCAACGCCGCTTTTTCCTGCCGAGTCAGATGCAAAGGTTTTACCTCGGAATGGCCGCTCGGCGCAGGGGGAGCAGCGTTGTAATGGGCGATCACCTGCCCCAAAGTTTTGATCTGACCCGCATGCATATACGGGGCGCGATCGGCAACCCCGCGCAGGCTGGGTGTTTTAAAGGCCCGATCAAACGTATGTGCATCGCGTGACATGAAACGCAATTCCTTACAGGCCCCGACAGGAGCATCGCTAAAGGGGCCTAGGCAATTGAATGGATCGGTTTCCACCTGTGCAATTGCATCCGCCCGGCCATGATCCGTTACCGGTTTTGCTGAGCTGAACACGCCGTTATTGTGAAAAAATTCATCCGTCAATCGCGGTCCATTGTGGCAATTGATACAGCCTGCCTTGCCGGAAAACAGAATAAACCCTTGCAATTCCTTTTGCGTCAGCTGCGCATCTCCTGTGGGCGTTTTCCCCGCCAAAACTGCCTGTGTGTAACGATCAAACCGGTTTTCTAACGGCATCAGAGTGCGCTCGTAGGCTGCAACAGATTTGCCGAAATTAGCAAAAATCCGGTTGATCTTCTGCTGTGTTTCAGCGGGAACGCCCTGCCAGGCTGCCTGAGCATCGGCATCGCCAAGCGGGCTGGCAGCCGGCAGATCGGCCAGACCATCCGGCAGCGGCCCGAAAATATCCGTATAGGGCGCGCGATAGTCTTGCGCAATTTTTTGCGCTATTTCGGTACGGGTGAAGCCGTGCTCCACCACGCTTTCAATCGGACCAAGCGCCTGAGACCACAGTGAATCCTTGCGCCCATCCCAAAACAACCACGATTCATACGCTACCCCGCGCAACGGCATGGCACGGCGTGCTGTTATCCCGATACCATGCGCCAAGGGCAGATCGTCCTGAAATTGCCGGTCCGCCAAATGGCACGTCGCACAGGCTACCATCCCGTTCGCAGAAAAGCCTGTATCGTTAAAATACGCTTCCCCTAATGCCACCGCCCGCGGATCATCCGCCACCGCATTTCCGACAGATTTCGGGAGCGGCGGCAAATCTGCGAGGCTCAGGCTGCGGGCGGTTGCCAGTTCGGCCTTGCTCAGCCCGGCGCTGCTCATAAGTGCGTTGCCAGCCACCCAACCGGCAATCGCCAGAACACCAACAACCGCCGCCATATCCAAAGGTTTCATCATCAGAACGTCAAATTAAACGTAACAACATCGCTGATACCATCCGCTGTAATCGCCAGCTTGAATTCCCACCAGCCCCCCATATTAAACCGCACCCCGTCAATTTTATAGCGCCCCTGCCCCAGATAATCTGTTACTGCCGGATTGGTCGGCAACCCGTGTCCATGCATCGGCATACCGCCATCTACGGAAATCTGCGCGTTTTCCACCGGCAAGCCTTCTGTGGTCTTTACTGTCGCAATCCACGCATGCAGATCGCTCCGCCTAAATGCCGGGTTTTCCGGTGCGATACTGACCACAAATTGATTGGCATCGCTGTTTCGCGTGGTGGCCAAATTCAACCCCTCCGGTGCCGGTTGCAGCATTTTGAAAGCCATAAAACCGATTGCCGCAACAACCACAATTCCAACACCTATCCATAGCTTTTTCATCTGTTTCTTTTCCATTCATATTCTGCGCATATTTGCGCCCCCTATAGAACAGAAAGTTCTATCCACAAATGATTCACATCATAGCGCCCCTGAATAGTGACCATTCCCCATTTACGCCTTGACCCTGCCATGCCAGATTTGCAAGCTACGCCACAGAAACAAAAACAAAATTTCGGGAGTTACAGATGAAATCCACAAGCTTGAAAATAGCCGCCAGCCTCGTTGTCGCCAGCGTTGCCTTTGGCGCATCCGCCAATGAATGCAGCACCGGCAAAACTCTTGCCGACGGTATGTTGACCATCGCCACCGGCAATCCGGCCTATTATCCGTGGGTGATCGATGATGCGCCTGAATCCGGTCAGGGGTTCGAAGCAGCCGTTGCCTATGCGGTTGCCGATAAAATGGGCTATGACAAGGCGCATGTCAGCTGGGTGCGGACTTCTTTTGACGGAGCAATTCAACCCGGTGCCAAGAATTTCGACTTTAACCTGCAACAGTTTTCCATCCTGCCTGAACGTGCCGAAGTGGTGGATTTTTCTGTGCCCTATTACACCACCACCAAGGCCGTTGTGGTGACAACCGCCAATGGCAAGCAGGATACGCCGGCCAGCTTGAGCGGTGTGAAATCCCTGAAATTCGGTGCCGGTGCCGGTCTGAGCGCCGCGACCTTCCTTGAAAGCGCGGTGAAGCCGGAACAATCCACTCTGCTCTATGACGATGTGGCCAATACAGTTGCCGCGCTTCAGGCCAATCAGGTAGATGCGGTTATTTTCGATCTGCCCACCGCCCTGTTCGTGACCGCCGTGCAAATGGACAACGGCAAAATTCTGGGTCAGTTCCCGACCGATGTCAACGATAGCCCGGATCATTTCGGCATGGTCTTCGCCAAGGGAAACCCGTTGAAATCCTGTGTCGATACCGCGCTGGCAGAAATGAAATCCGATGGCACAATGGTCGCGATCGAGGATAAATGGCTGGCCTCCGGTGCCGGTGTTCCCGTGATCGACATGAGCAAATAAGCCTTGGATAACACGCAAAATACCGCGCGCGGGAAACCGCGCGCGCCGACCCGCCGTCAAGCCTATGAACAAAAAGCCCGACGCAAAAGCCTGCTGATTGCCGCCGTCAGCTCTGCCGCCGCCATTGCGCTGTTGGTTGTCCTTGTTCCAATGGCCCCCGGCTGGGAGGCCGTGCAACGCAGCTTTTTCAACTGGAATGTACTGGTTAAAACCTTTCCCAAGCTGCTCTCGGCTTTTACGCTGGATCTGATCCTGTTTTTCGCCGCCGCCCCCGCGATTTTTATCCTTGCACTGGTGATTGCCCTGATGCGCAATGTCACCCGCCCTGCGCTCTATCCACTGAAACTGTTCGCCATCGTTTATATTGATGTGCTGCGCTCTATTCCGGTGATCCTGACTATTTACCTGATCGGGTTTGGCATTCCCGGTCTTGGCCTGCTGCCGCCGTGGAACAGCCCTTATATCTGGGGATCCGTGGCGCTGGTGCTGGCCTATTCCGCCTATATCGCCGAAGTTTTCCGCACCGGCATTGAATCCATCCACGAAAGCCAGCGTTCCGCCGCGCGGTCTCTGGGCCTATCCGAAGCCTCGATGATGCGCTATGTGGTGCTGCCACAGGCGATCCGGCGGGTGGTGCCGACACTGGTTAATTTCCTTGTGGCGCTGCTAAAGGACGTGGCTTTGCTGTCCTTTATCGGCCCGGTCGAAGTGTTACGCCAAGCCGGCGTTTATAAATCCCTGTTTGCCAATTTCACCCCCTATGTGGGGGCGGCGATCATCTTTCTGGTGGCCACCATCCCCGCCATCCGTTTTGCCGATTACCTGATGGCCAAACAAAACGCCCAGAGGACACGATGAGCGACGCGAAACTTTCCCTGCGCAATATCCGCAAAAGCTTTGGCCCGCTGGAGGTCTGCAAAAATATCACCGTGGATGTACACAAAGGCGAGCTGGTTTGCCTGATTGGCGGGTCCGGTTCCGGCAAATCCACTTTGCTGCGCTGTATCAACCTGCTGGACCCGATTGATGACGGGGAAATCCTGCTGGACGGGGTGGATATTTCCGTGCCCGGGTTTGATCCGGATCCGGTGCGGCGCAAAATCGGTATGGTATTCCAGAGCTTCAACCTGTTTCCGCATATGACCGTGCTGGAAAACATCAAACTGGCCCCAATGAAGGTAAAACGCATGGCCAGCCGTGACATTACCGAACAGGCAGAGGCCCTGCTCGACCGTTTTGGTTTACTGGACAAGGCACATGTTTATCCGGACCGCCTGTCCGGTGGCCAGCAACAGCGCGCCGCCATCGTGCGCGCATTGGCGATGGAGCCGGAAATCATGTTGCTGGACGAGGTCACCTCTGCGCTGGATCCTGAACTGGTGGGCGAAGTTCTGGACGTGATCCGTCAGCTCAAGGCACAGGGCATGACGTTGCTGCTGGCGACCCATGAAATGGGGTTCGCGCGCGAAGTTTCGGATCGGGTCTGTTTTCTGAGTGACGGCGAACTGCTGGAAATCGCCCCGCCGGAAAAAATGTTCGGCGCACCGGAACATGCGCGCACCCAACAGTTTCTGGAACGGGTTTTGCGGACACAAAACCTTTCTTGAATTCGGGCACGCCCTCTACGTGATGTCTGCCGCCGGCAACCAGATCGAAAAGCAGGTGCCAATGCCCGGATCAGAGCAAACATTGATATGCCCGCCCGCGCGGGTCACCAGCTTTTGGCTTATTGACAGGCCAAGCCCGGTGCCTTCGGCCTGCTTGGTGGTAAAAAACGGATCAAACACGGATTTCAGCACCTCCGGCGACATGCCAAGGCCGGTGTCAGCGACCTCGATCAACACGCCCGGAATGTCATTGTCATCCTGATTATGGGTTCGCAAACGCAGTTCGCCACCATTTGGCATGGCATGGATGGCATTCACAATCAGGTTGATCAGCACTTGTTGCAGTTCTGTCCGGTTCATCGCCACGGCCCTATCCGCGTACAGTTCCAGTTCCTGTGAAATGTCGGTTTTGGTCATTAAATGCTGCACCAGCGGCAGGCAATCCGCAATCACTTCGTTGGGAATGTGATAGTCGACCACACCGGCGTACTCCTCTGGCCGGGCAAATTGCAGCAATTTGTTAACCAGAATATTAATGCTGTGGACCTGTTCATAAATCAGGGCGAATTCCGTATCCAGATCCTGCGCCTGTCCGCCGATTTCCTGCCAGATCACATCCAGATTACCCTGAATCACCGCAATCGGATTGTTGATTTCATGGGCAATGCCAGCCGTAATTTCCCCAATCGCAGCCAGTTTCTCTGACACCACCAATTGCTTGGTCGTGGCCTCCAGCCGTTGGTTGGCCTTGTGTAATGCACGCGTGCGTTCCTCGACCCGCTGGTTCAATTCCTCGTTCCAGCCGCGTAAATGCTGGTCGCGTTCCTGTACCTGTTCGAGCAACCCGTCCAGATGCGCGGCCACGCGGGTGATTTCATCCTGCCCGCCGGTTACCCCCGTACGCGCGCCCAAATTGCCGCCTTCAACCTTGGAAATGGTATCAACCACCTTTTCCAGCGGATTGATGATGTCCCGCGCCCAGCGCAGAAAAATCGGGACCGACAGCAGGATCACCGCTAAAAACCCACCGACAACCATCCAGATCGTGCGCAGCTTGGCCGCCCTGAACGGTGTATCCAGAAAGCCGACATAGAGCATCCCCACCCGTTTTCCAAAACTGTCGATGATCGGTTCATAGGCCGAAATATACCAATCGTTCACGACAAAAGCCCGATCCAGCCAGACCCGCCCCTGCCCCAGCACCCGTTCGCGCACAATCGCCGATACCCGTGTCCCAAGCGCACGCACATTTTCAAACAGGCGCACATTGGTGCTGACGCGCACGTCCTCCAGAAACAGGGTGGCAGTCCCGCGGCTGCCTTCGGTCAGCGATGCTGCGGGATAGACCAGTTCATTTATGGTATCAATAAAATCAAGGTTCCGGTTCAACAACACCCCCCCCACAAGCGCGCCCCCGCGCGCAGGCGAAGCCGTGTGCACCACCATTCCGCGCGTTTCCTCGCTGCGAGTGGTGGGGACGGCAGCCTCGGTCGGGACCAGCGGAATTTTGGCCTGTTCGGCCAGATGCGGAGAAATCGCAACCAGTTGATCATGGCTGAAAATGTCGATAACCGATCCACGCTTGCCTGCCAGCGCCGATTGGATCACTGGCCAGTTAACGGAATTTGTGGCCCTTGTGTAATACAGAAAATCCAGTTTTAATGCCTGACGCCGTTCTGCAAGAAATGCTTTTACAGTCGCTTGATCCTGCAAATTCACCGCTGCAAAAGCTGCAGAGTCCCCCAGTGCCTGCACCTGTTCACCGCTGCGTTCCAACAGCCCCGTCATATGCTGGTGGGCGATCGTTAATTCGCCGTTTACCTTGGCGATCAAAAGCCGGTCAAACCGGTCCGACCAATTGGCCATCACCAGCCCCAGAAATACCGGCATCACCACCAGCATCGGCAGCAGCGCGATCACCAACAAACGCGCCCGGACCGAATGGAAACGGGTTATGCCGCCCCGATCAGCCATCCCACATGGCGCATTTGCGATCGATGGTTTTACGTGACACGCCCAAACGGCGGGCGGCCTCTGCACGGTTTCCCTCACAGGCATCCAGCACGGTCAGGATATGGCGTTTTTCCACCAGTTGCAGGGAATCTACAGCCTCGGGCGAGATTTCATCGCCGGTGCCGGCAAATTCGGGGGGGAACTCGCCCAGAATCAGCGCGCGTTCAATCAGGTTGCGCAATTCACGTACATTGCCGGGCCAATCGTAACAGGACATGTTCAACAACACTTGCTCGTCCAGCACCAACGGCGGCATGCCCAGTTGATTGGAAATCTTCTGCATGAACATGGCCGCCAATTCGCCAATATCCTGAATCCGTTCCCGCAGGGTTGGCATGCGAATGTTCAGCACATTGATCCGATGATACAAATCGGCACGAAAACGCCCTTCCTCCACCGCTTTGGCCAGATCGGCATTGGTGGCAAAAATAAACCGCAGGTTCAACGGGATTTCACGGGTAGAGCCAAAAGGCCGGATGCGCATTTCCTCGAACACCCGCAACAGGGTCGCCTGTACAGATAGGGGCAGTTCTGCAATTTCGTCCAGAAACAGCGTGCCGCCAGACGCATAGAGCAAAAGCCCGTCGCGCCGCCCCTGCCCGTTCGTGGTGACGTCGCCAAACAGTTCACGTTCAATTATATCCGGGCTGATTGTGGCGCAATTCACCGGAACAAAGGGTTTGTGCGCACGATCCGACATCGCATGCAGTGCGCGGGCCGCGATTTCCTTGCCGGTGCCGCTGTCACCGGTAAACAGCACGCAGGTTGGCAAGGGGGCCGCGCGTTCCAACAGGTTGCGCACCTCACCGATTTCCTTGGATGGGCCAAGCAGCCGCCCGCGACCGGCGCTGACATCCGCCGAAAGTTCGTACTTCAACAGAAAATTTTCCCGCTGCAAATGCAGCCGGTCAATACTGCGCGCCACCGCATTCAGGATCTGGTTGGAGCGAAAGGGTTTCAGCACGAAATCCACCGCCCCCGCCCGCAAGGCCGCAATAGCGGTTTCAAGGTCGGCAAAGGCCGTGATCAGGATTGCATCGGCGAAAAAACCCAGCTTGCGTTGTTCACGTAACCAGTCCAGCCCGCTTTTGCCGGGCATGACATTGTCCAGAATAACAATGTCAAAATGACTGGTATCCATGATTTTGCTGGCCTCATCGGCATTGGCGGCCTGTTCCACGCGTTTGCAACGGGGACGCAGGATTTTTACCAGAAAATTGCGCATCCCCGGTTCGTCATCCACCACAAGGATCGAGGCCAGCGACAGGCTGGCCCCGAATTCCTTGTCAACATTTTCCGGTTGTGCTTTGCTCATGCACCCCTGCCCCACGCTAAATTGCTGGGGCATGGTGCGTTATTCCAGCCCAGAATTCAAGCGCCGGTTTCGTCCTCTTCCGCCAGCGTTTCGGCAACCAACTCGCTCAACCCGATGATTTCAAGATCAAGATCATATTCATCCAGCCCGTCTTCGAATACGGCCCGGCAATTACCGCAGGGCACCACAACCGCTTCCAGATCCTGAACGCCGTTCAATTGCTCTACTTTGCGAGAGAAGGCCGCTGTTTTCAACTCTTCCGCCCGCGGATTGGCAGAAACACCACCGCCGCCGCCACAACAGAAATTGGTGATACCGGCCCCCTTCATTTCGGTGAAATTGGCACAGGAATCATTCAGCAGGCTACGCGGTTCCTTGAGCAAACCGCCACGCCGGATGATTTGGCAGGGATCGTGCAAGGTCATGCGGCGGGTATCTTTCTTGCCCACCGGAATTTTCCCCTCGCGGCGCAGCTGATCCAGCAATTCGATGATGTGAACCACCTCGAACTTGAATTGCCGGCCCATCATATTTGGCCCCGCCCAGCGGATCGCGCCGTAAGCATGGCCGCATTCCGGACTGATGACATGTTTGACTTCCAGCGCCTCGGCAGCGTCGACCACCCGTTGCAGGATTTCCTTGGCCATCGGCGCAGAACCGATCTGCACACCCACGTTGGTTGCCTCATAGGCCACCGAAGAAATCGTCCACGTCAGGCCGGCGCGCTTGAACAGCTTGGCATAGGCCCCCAGAACTTCTGGATAGCCCATGATCTCCATTGACGAAAAGATCGCCATGTAATCGGCACCTTTTTTATCGATTTCAATCTTGATACCAACCGCGTCTTCCTGATGTTTGATCTGCGCCTTGAGCGCCTTGGCGGTAACCCCCATCGGGCTACCGGTCTTTTTCACGAATTCGGCAGAACGTTGCAGGCCCTCCGGCACAAACCCTGCTGCGGCATAGCCCTCGCGCATTTTGCGGATGGTGCCGGCAATGTCGATGCCCATCGGACAAACCAGCGTACAACGCGCGCACATGTTGCAGCTATCGTAAACCAGCGGTTCCCATTCGCGCAACTCTTCTTCAGTGACCGGTGACGGGGCCAGCCCCAGCGCCTTTTTCAGGCCGGAAAACGGGGCTTTGTCCCGCTTATAGGCGCGCTCCATCGGGCGCAATTTATAGGTGGGAGTGTATTTGGGATCCCCCGTCGACAGGTAAAACTGGCATGCCTCGGCACATTCGCCACAGTGAACGCAGGCCTCGAAGAAAGAGGCCGCCTCCGCATCTGTATGTTCGAGGAATTTTTCGACAGCTATTTCGGAATTGGCAGTCATAGGTTGATCCCCTTACGGCCATAGGTCGCACCGGAATTGCCGCGCGACAAGAAAAAGGTAAAAGCGTGCATCAGGCGACTGAACGGAAAGTAGATCAGCCAGACATCCACAACCAGCATGTGCTGTGCCCGCAAAAAGCCATGGCTTTCCTGCAAGGCAAGGCAGCCGGTCAACATCACCAGAAAGGTCAGCCAGCTACCGATGTGGTCATCCCAATCAGAAATCAGCCGCATCACCGGATCGGAAATCCGCCGCACCCAGAGCATAATCAGACCGGCAAAGGATATCTCCGCCGTCAGAATGAACCCCCAGCGTGGCATTTCCGGCAGGTTTACGTTGACCAGACGATCCTGAATAAAGGCAATATGCGGTGCCGCAAACAGCACCAGCACTAACAGCGCCAGATGGAAACCATAGCCGGCAATAAGGTGCAGCGCCGTGCGTTTGGCAAAAATCCCGCGCGGGATAAAATGGCGCAAATTCCCCTTGAGAAATCCCATCGCGGCGGAACCTTTGGGCGGGGAAATATCCTTCTTGCGGCCGATCAGGATAATCCCGCCAACACGCCAGACGACGCCCAGCAGAAAAATCGCAGAGGCGACGAGAAATAATGGGCCTTCGACAAATTCCAGAAAGCTCATGATGGCTCCTCCTCTTTGGCAGTTTCAGAAGCGGATTTTCCGGTTACCTTTTCATACCACAGATCATGGTGTTCCTTGGCCCAGTGTTCGTCCACTTCCCCCTTGAGCATGGAGTCCAGCGATCCCTCCATCCCGATCGTGCCCACATAGATATGACCAAACAACACAGAAATCAGCCCGACAGCCCCAAGACCATGCAGAATCGTGGACAGTTGCAGAATGCGCAGGTCCTCTACCAGCCATGGAAAAAGCAACAAAACACCGGTCACGCTGATGACCGTACCAACAATCGTGACCATCCAGAACCAGGATTTTTCACCAAAGTTGAATTCATGCGAACTCACATGACCGCCGAAAAATCCGCCTAGTTTGAATATCCACTTTAGGTCCACCCACTGGAAAAAGTTACCCCGCACGAATTTGATGAACATCCAGACCAGCGCCACAATAAACAGCGGCCCGAACAGGTTATGCCCCTGCATGGCGGCACTGGTCATGATGGAATTGACTTCTTTGCCTAGAAAAGGCGCAATCAACGGGCGGCCCAGCAGGATAATCAATCCGCTGATTCCCAGCAGGATAAATACCGCTGCCATAAACCAGTGCGATACCCTTTGGGTCAGGTTAAAGCGCGACAACGTCTTGCCCGAGCGGCCGGATTTGATCCGCATTGGCCCAATCAGGACATAGAAAACAGCAAGAATGCCGATCACAATCAAAGGTGCCCAGCCCGCATATTTACGAATGTAGTTTTCCCGCAAGGCCCGCCAGTGCTGCCCCGTGGTTGTCAGAACCACGCCATCCGGCCTTGGCCCGATAATTTGTTGCGGATCATTCGGATCGCCCCCCCGATAATTCCGCCAAAAATCGGAATCCGACAGATCACCCAGGGTATTGGGCGGCCCCGGTTCAATCCCGTCATCCAGATTCACCGCATTTCCCGGCGGGCGCACGCTTTGGGCCTGCGAGGCAGTTACGCCCATCAGCAACACCAGCAAAACAGCGACCATACGCAACAAGTTGTTCATTGTCTTGGTCCACAAATGATAGAATTCTGTCCTGTTCAAGCAGGAGAAATGCAGCGCGCGGAACCCCCGCGCGCTGCGGGCAATCAGATTACTGACCAGCCTTGCGGTTATAGGCTGTACCCCAGCCCCAAGCGCCGGAGCCAAAGCCCCGTGCGACAACCCGTTCACGGTAGATACCGGAAACTACGTCCCCGTCACCCGCCAGAAGGGCCTTGGTCGCGCACATTTCCGCACAGATCGGCAGCTTGCCTTCTGCAATACGGTTGCGACCGTATTTCTGGAACTCGGCCTGCGAATTGTCCTCTTCAGGACCGCCAGCGCAGAAGGTACATTTGTCCATCTTGCCGCGTGAGCCATAGTTGCCTGCCTGAGGATACTGTGGCGCGCCAAACGGACATGCATAGAAACAGTACCCACACCCGATGCACAGATCCTTGTTGTGCAACACGATGCCGTCTTCTGTCTGGTAAAAACAGTCGGTCGGACAAACGGCCATACAAGGCGCATCGGAACAATGCATACAGGCAATGGAAACCGAACGTTCGCCGGGCTTGCCGTCACCGATGGTGACGACTTTACGCCGGTTGATGCCCCAAGGGACCTCGTGTTCGTTTTTACACGCCGTTACACAGGCATTACATTCGATGCAACGTTCTGCATCACAGAGAAATTTTACTCGTGCCATCTCGTTGCTCCTTATGCTGCGGTGATTTTACAAAGAGACGCCTTGGTCTCTTGCATTTGGGTTACGCTGTCATAGCCATAGGTCATCGCGGTGTTTGCCGCTTCACCCAGAACGATGGGGTCCGCACCCTCGGGGTATTTGTCCCGCAGGTCCTTGCCCTCGAAATGCCCGCCAAAGTGGAACGGCATAAAGGCAACGCCTTCTCCGACCCGCTCTGTGACCATAGCCGCAACCTTGACCTTGGCACCTTCGGCACCTTCGACCCAGACTTGCTGACCGTCCCGAATGCCCATGTTGTTGGCATCGCGGGTGTTGATCTCGACAAACATTTCCTGTTGCAGCTCCGCCAACCAGGGGTTGGAACGGGTTTCGTCGCCCCCACCCTCGTATTCGACCAAACGACCGCTTGTCAGGATCATAGGATAGTCCTTGCTGAAGTCCTGATCCTGAATGGTTTTATACAGTGTTGGCAGGCGATAGGCCTGTTTATCTGCATAGGTCGGATAATCCGCCACCAGATCGCGCCGGTTGGTATAGAGCGGCTCACGGTGGATTGGCACCGGATCGGGGAATGTCCAGACAACGGCCCGTGCCTTGGCGTTCCCGAAGGGCGCACATTCATGGGCAATCGCAACCCGCTGAATCCCGCCGGACAGGTCGGTTTTCCAGTTGGTCTTGGGACCGGCAACCGCGTCAATGCTGGCGCGTTCCTCATCCGTCAGATCGCCATCCCAGCCAAGGTCCATCAGCATTTGCATGGTGAACTCGGGATAGCCGTCCTGAATGTCGGACCCTTGGGAATAAACCCCTTCGGCCAACAGGTTTTCGCCGTTGCGTTCCACCCCGAAACGGGCGCGGAAGGTCAGGCCACCTTTGGACACAGGCTTGGACATGTCATAGAGGTTTGGCGTCCCCGGGTGACCCATTTCAGGTGTTCCCCAACACGGCCAAGGCAACCCGTAATACTCACCGTCATTCGGGCCACCAACGGCCTGCAATGTGGTGCGGTCAAACGTGTGCTGGTTGGCCATATGCGATTTGATCCGCTCTGGCGAACAACCGGTATACCCGATGGTCCACATACCGCCGTTGAACTCGCGGGTGATATCCTCGATGTTCGGCTCGTCTTCGGCATCCATACCGATATTGCGGAAGAATTTATCCGCCCAGCCGAATTTCTTGGCGAATTTTGCCATGATGATGTGGTCCGGCAGAGATTCAAACACCGGATCAACCACTTTGTCGCGCCACTGGAACGACCGGTTGGAGGCAGTCACAGACCCGCGTGTTTCGAACTGTGTCGAGGCCGGCAACAGATAAACACCATCGGTACGGTCATGCATAACAGCCGAAACAGTTGGATACGGGTCAACAACGACCAGCATATCCAGCTTTTCCATCGCGGTTTTCATTTCCTTGCCGCGTGTCTGGCTGTTTGGTGCGTGCCCCCACAGAACCATGGCGCGCACATTG
>CAMZLM010000080.1 GCA_947311485.1 uncultured Paracoccaceae bacterium | reverse complement strand
GTTTTGTGAAGTCGATTACTGTATTCTTGGCCATGTGGCATATCCCTTTCTCAACGAGAATTGCGGCGTCCTAACAACGCCATGATATGCCGCCCATCCGGGCCGTCACCAACTTTCGGTTATAACTCATGCAAGGGAAGCCTTGCGGCAATTCTTCGGCCCTAAAATAGTAATAGATGCAATTGTGCAAGCGGTTGAAAATATGGAGAATGTAAGGTTTGAGCCTGCGTTCAATCGGCTTTTCACTGAATTTATGCGGTATACCCAGTTGAAACAGGTAATAACGGATTTTGATCATCAAAGTCATTTCTTTGACAGGCTTTCTGAAATTTGGTTTTGCAGAAATCACGTATTGTTTAAGCTCCAATGGTCGATGGCGATGCGAGACAACGCGAAATGGCCCCGAGCTTGGCAATACTTGGATGAAGCATATGGTCAGGCTAAGGTACGCGATGACTACGATTTCTCCCACCTTAATGACCAAAAGGCAGGCTTGATTTTGGAGTCGATGCCATCAAATGCAACGTCAGCGGGCTATTTCCGTCGATTTAAAGAGGTTTGTGATTTACTTAGTGGCTCAATGAGGACAGGAAAAGTCACATCACACAACTATCAAACAGTTAAATTTATGACTCCTTTTATCAATGATGCAGAACCAAAACTGTTACCAGCTCACAAAGGCATTATGGCGCAGTCCGCCCAGAGGTTTCGCAGCGTTATTCAGGGGAGGGCTGAAAATCAAGGACATGGGTTTATTAAAACAACTATGGATGCCGCATTAGACGTTGTTGATGGCGTCATTAAGCGCCTTGAGTAGTGTTTTATGACAAAGAACATAGATTTCGGATGATTGCTGAGACTATTTGGGTCTCGAGCAGCGCGCCTAACACGATGAGACAATCTTGCTTATGAGTATAATATCTTTGTGCCAATCAACTCCCCCCTTGCAAGGGGTTGCTATCCCGCCGATTCCCCCCTATAGGGACGGTTCGGAACCCACTCCACTGGAATCAGGGTGACCCTGCGGGGCCTGCCAGTGATGTTGAAAAAGGAAAAGGCTATGAAAGCCAATGAACTTCGGGATAAAACCCCGGACGAGCTGCGCGAAGAGCTGGCCAACCTGAAGAAAGAGCAGTTCAACCTGCGCTTTCAGGCGGCCACAAACCAGCTGGAAAATACTGCACAGATGCGCGCTGCCCGTCGTGGCGCTGCGCGTGTGAAAACCATTCTGAACCAGAAAGCTGCCGAAGCGGCAGCTGAATAAGGAGCCTGTGGCATGCCTAAACGTATCCTCACCGGCACCGTGACTGCCGATCAAAACACACAAACCATCACGGTTTCTGTTGAACGTCGCTTCACTCATCCGGTTCTGAAGAAGACCATTCGTAAGTCCAAAAAATACCGGGCACATGATGCGAATGAAACATTCAAAGTTGGTGACAAAGTCCGCATTCAGGAATGCGCGCCGATTTCGAAGACCAAACGCTGGACTGTTCTAACTGATTAGAACGCCAGTTTAATCGAAACCGTGGGGCCTGACTGCATTAGGTCCCCACAGGTCGGGAGATAATCCATGATCCAGATGCAGACAAATCTGGATGTTGCTGACAATAGCGGCGCTCGCCGTGTTCAGTGCATCAAGGTTCTGGGTGGTTCCAAGCGACGTTATGCGTCGGTTGGGGACATTATCGTTGTTTCTGTGAAAGAAGCCATTCCACGCGGTCGCGTGAAAAAAGGTGACGTTCGCAAGGCAGTGGTAGTGCGTACCGCCAAAGAAGTCCGTCGCGAAGACGGCACAGCAATCCGCTTTGACAGCAATGCTGCAGTAATCCTTAACACCGCTGGTGAGCCTGTAGGTACCCGTATCTTTGGGCCGGTCTGTCGTGAGCTTCGTTCCAAGAACTTCATGAAGATTATTTCACTTGCGCCGGAGGTGCTGTAATGGCTGCTAAACTGCGTAAAGGTGACAAGGTCATCGTACTGGCCGGCAAAGACAAAGGCAAGCAGGGCGAAATCCTGTCTGTTAACCCGTCTACCGGCAAGGCCAAGGTACAGGGTGTGAATATTGCCATCCGCCATCAGGCCCAGTCCCAGCAATCCCAGGGTGGCCGCGTGCCAACCGAGATGCCGATCCAACTGAGCAATCTTGCGATTGTCGATCCCAAAGAAGGCGGCGCAACACGCGTTGGTTTCAAAGTGGTTGACGGTAACAAAGTGCGTTTCGCCAAAAAGTCGGGGGAAGTAATCGATGGCTGATTATACACCACGTCTGAAGTCACAGTATAAGGATACAATCCGCGCTGCGATGAAAGAAGAGTTCGGCTACAAGAACGACATGCAAATTCCACGGCTTGAAAAAATCGTGCTGAATATGGGTGTTGGCGAAGCTGTGAACGACTCCAAGAAAATCCGTTCTGCTGTTGCTGATATGGCTGCGATTGCCGGTCAGCAGCCAGTGATCACCAAAGCCAAGAAATCCATCGCGGGTTTCCGTGTTCGTGAAGGCATGCCTCTGGGCGTGAAAGTCACGCTGCGCGGCGACCAGATGTATGACTTTCTGGACCGGCTGGTGACTGTTGCGATGCCACGTATTCGTGACTTCCGCGGCATTTCGGACAAGAGTTTTGACGGGCGTGGCAACTATGCCATGGGCCTGAAAGAGCACATCGTGTTTCCTGAAATCGACTATGATAAAGTCGACGTCATGTGGGGCATGGACATTGCGATCTGTACCAACGCGAGCACAGACGCAGAAGCGAAAAGCCTGTTGAAGCATTTCAACATGCCGTTCACAAGCTGATCGCTAGAGGAGATTATTTCATGGCAAAAGCTGCAATGATCCAACGCGAACTTAAGCGTCAGAAGCTGGTAGCAAAATATGCTGCCAAGCGTGCTGCGCTTAAGGAAATCGCGGCTAACACTGACCTTCCAATGGAAGAGCGCTTCAAGGCCCGTTTGAAACTGGCCGAACTGCCGCGCAATTCTTCGGCAACCCGTCTTCACAACCGTTGTGAAATCACAGGTCGTCCAAAAGGTTATTATCGTAAACTGAAAATGTCCCGTATCGCACTGCGCCTGATGGCGTCGGACGGTATGATCCCGGGCATGGTCAAGTCGAGCTGGTAAGGAGGAATACAGATGAACGATCCTCTCGGTGATATGCTCACACGGATCCGCAACGCACAACTGCGTGGCAAATCCACAGTGAAAACACCAGCGTCGAAACTGCGTGGTTGGGTGCTCGATGTTCTTCAGAACGAAGGCTATATCCGCGGTTACGAATCCGGCACAGGCAAAGATGGCCACCCTGAGTTGGAGATTTCTTTGAAATACTTCGACGGCGAAGGCGTGATCAAAGAACTGAAACGGGTATCTACCCCGGGTCGCCGCGTTTATTCCGGCGTCAAGGACATCCCGTCGGTTCGTCAGGGCCTCGGCATCGCAATTGTCTCGACACCGCAAGGTGTCATGTCTGATGCACAAGCACGTGCTGCCAATGTTGGCGGTGAAGTGCTGTGCACAATCTTCTAAGGGGGCCATTATGTCTCGTATTGGTAAAAAACCGGTCGAGCTTCCTGGCGGCGTTAGCGCGTCCGTCTCGGGCCAGACCGTAGAAGTAAAAGGGCCAAAAGGGGTTCTCTCCTTTAAAGGCACTGACGATGTGACCATCACAGTCGAAGACAACAAGATTGTGATTACACCACGTGGCATGTCCAAACGGGCACGTCAGCAGTGGGGCATGTCCCGCACCCAGATCGCCAACTGTGTTAAAGGCGTGACTGAAGGCTTCAAAAAAGAGCTGGAAATCAACGGTGTTGGTTATCGTGCCAAGATGCAGGGCAATGTTTTGAACCTGACTCTGGGCCTGTCGCACGACGTGAATATCGAAATGCCTTCGGATGTGACAGTGACCACACCGAAGAACACCTCGATCATCGTCGAAGGTATCGACTCCCAGCGGGTCGGTCAGATTGCAGCAAACATTCGCGCATGGCGGAAACCGGAGCCTTATAAAGGCAAGGGTATCAAATACGTCGACGAATATATCTTCCGCAAGGAAGGTAAGAAGAAATAAGGAGCACAAGTTATGGCTACTACTAGAAGAGCACTGTTCCTTAAGCGTCGTATGCGCAACCGGAACAAAATGCGTAAAGTTGTGGGCGACCGCCTGCGTCTGAGCGTTCATCGTTCGTCCAAAAACATCTCGGTCCAGTTGATCGACGACGTTAAGGGCATTA
This sequence comes from uncultured Paracoccaceae bacterium, assembly GCA_947311485.1. Lineage (GTDB taxonomy): Bacteria > Pseudomonadota > Alphaproteobacteria > Rhodobacterales > Rhodobacteraceae > Amylibacter. The sequence goes on along the minus strand of CAMZLM010000080.1, from coordinate 1,634 downwards.
CCCTTGCATCGGCTTCCTCGCTTGAAAAAGCGCTGGGTGTTGTGGGCAAGAACAACCTTGAGGCCTCTGCCAAAGTTGGTGCAGCGATTGCTGAACGTGCGAAAAAAGCTGGCGTTGAAGAATGCTACTTTGATCGTGGCGGCTTTCTCTTCCACGGCAAAGTCAAAGCCCTCGCAGACGCTGCCCGTGAGGGCGGCCTGAAATTCTAGGAGATACCGGAATGGCTAGAGAAGATAACCGCCGGGGTAAACGTCGCGATCGTGACGAGACTCCAGAATTTGCAGATCGTCTGGTAGCGATCAATCGCGTGTCCAAAACAGTTAAAGGCGGTAAACGCTTTGGTTTTGCGGCACTGGTTGTTGTGGGTGACCAAAAGGGCCGCGTCGGCTTTGGCAAAGGTAAAGCCAAAGAAGTACCCGAAGCGATCCGCAAGGCCACAGAAGCAGCCAAGCGTAAAATGATCCGCGTGCCTCTACGCGAAGGTCGCACCTTGCATCACGATATCAATGGCCGTCATGGCGCTGGTAAAGTGGTGATGCGGACAGCCCCTCAGGGTACCGGTATTATTGCCGGTGGTCCAATGCGTGCCGTTTTCGAAATGCTGGGCGTACAGGACGTTGTTGCAAAATCCATCGGGTCGCAAAACCCGTACAACATGATCCGTGCAACCATGGATGGCCTGACCAAAGAATCCTCCCCTCGCAACGTCGCACAGCGCCGTGGCAAGAAGGTTTCCGACATCCTGCCAAAACATGACGCACCTGCCGCGGCACCCGCCGAAGCAGAAAACGCGGAGGCTTGATAAATGGCTAAAACAATCGTTGTAAAGCAGATCGGTTCCCCGATCCGCCGCCCCGCCAAACAGCGCGCAACGCTGGTTGGTCTGGGTCTGAACAAAATGCACAAAACCCGCGAACTGGAAGACACCCCTTCCGTACGCGGCATGGTGCGCAAGATCTCGCATATGGTCGAGATTATTGAAGAAAAAGGCTAAGCTGGGGCAACCCACTTGGTTTGAAATTGAAAACGCCCTCAGCTTGCTGGGGGCGTTTTTAGTTTGAATTTATTTCGCGCAAAATTTCAGATATTGCTTTCCACGATGCCTGTGGTTCAACAAATGCTTTGTAGTCTCTGACCTTGAAGCCCAAAATCTTTTTGTCTTTCCAGGAGACTGTGGTCTCAACACGCACCCAGACCTCTTTGTCATTGAGGAGGCTTACAACGCTGTTTCCATACGTTTTCATTAGTATTCTATAAATTCCGTTACCGGCGGATTCGGTGCGTTCATACTCACATCGAGTAAATGTAGGCGTTGGCCAAGATGCTTTTAACATAGCTAAGCCAAGCCAGTATGGACATGCTTTTACCGGAAGGCTGCTGGCGAAAACAGAAATCAAAAAGAGTGTGGAAATTTTAAGCATGGTGTAGGATTGATTTGTTTTCCTCATGTTAAACCTAAAGGTGTGTTCGGTCAAGTTTTTTGTAGCTGACTCGCAGGGGAATCGCATGACCATCACACGCGGAGTATCTGAAGAAGGTAGCGATTATTCCATCCTGCCTTTTTACGCATGACGCGCAGGGATTTTTTGTCTTTTGCTTTGTTGAGCAGGTTCATCGCCATGTGCTTGATGACT
>CAMZLM010000079.1 GCA_947311485.1 uncultured Paracoccaceae bacterium | reverse complement strand
GTGATGGATTATGACGGGGCCAATGTGCGCTATCTGACCGGCACGAACGATATTGTGCTGGCACCGCGTTTTTCCCCGAATGCACGGGAAATTATTTACACCAGCTATGAAACCGGCGAACCACGTGTGTTTCTGATGAATGTGGATACGCTGTCGCGTCGGGTACTTGACAGCGCGCCGGGCATGACCTTTGCGCCCCGGTTTTCACCGGATGGACGCCAAGTGGTGATGTCCCTGACCAATCGGGGCAACACAGACATTTACCGGGTCGATGTCGCGCGCGGCACGCGGACCCGCCTGACGGATTCCCCAGCCATTGAAACCGCCCCGAGCTATTCTCCGGATGGCAGCCAGATCGTTTTTGAATCCGATCGCGGGGGCGGACAGCAAATTTACCTGATGAGCGCCAATGGCGGTACCGCCAAACGGATCAGTTTTGGCAAGGGCAGCTATGGCACGCCGGTCTGGTCACCGCGCGGCGATATGATTGCCTTTACCAAGATTTACAAAGGCCGGTTTCATATTGGCGTGATGCAGGTTGATGGCTCACAGGAAAAGCTGCTGGCAGGATCATTTCTGGACGAGGGGCCGACGTGGTCCCCGAATGGCCGCGTGATCATGTTCTTCCGCGAAACGCCGGGGGCAAATGGCGCGCCCTCGCTGTATTCTGTCGACGTAACCGGCCAAAATTTGCGCAAAATACCAACACCGACCTTTGCCTCTGATCCGGCCTGGTCGCGCCTGTTAGAGTAACACAGACAGGTGATTTCCAAGGTCGGAAAAACCTGATAACATGTCAAAATAGCGGAAAACCGCAACCAAGAGGACGAGCACAATGAATTTCAGAACCACAGCGATTATCGCAGCGAGCTTATTGGCGCTGGCGGCCTGTAGCACGCCAGCCGATACCACCACCGATCCAAACGGTTTCGGCACCGGCGCAGCCGGCACCGCAGCGGATCCCGCATCCGTTGCCTATTTCAAAGAGAGCATTGGCGATCGTGTCCTGTTCCCCGTCAACGAAAGCACTCTTACCGCCGAGGCCACCAACACACTGAATGGTCAGGCCAACTGGTTGCTGCAATACACCGATAAAACCATCACCGTCGAAGGCCATGCCGACGAGCAAGGCACACGGGAATACAACCTCGCGCTTGGGGCGCGGCGTGCCAGTGCAGTGCAAAACTATCTAGTCAGCCGCGGTGTTGCCGACAACCGGATCCGCACCATTACCTATGGCAAGGAACGCCCGCTCGAGATTTGTTCCGACGAATCCTGCTGGTCCAAAAACCGGCGGGCTGTGACGGTCGTGGCCGGTGGGCTGAACAGCTAAGCAAAAGGATGAATTGCAGATGTGGGATTTGGGCGAGATGGCGGGATGCCTCCGGCGGGGATACTTGGCGAAGTCGAAAAGCATGGGTGTTCACGGTTTAACAATTGTGGCGCTTGCGGTTGGGCTGTCCGGGGCTCCGGCACCCGTGTTTGCACAAGACAACACTCTGGCGGATATCCGGCAGGAACTGGTTTTTGTGTATAGCGAAATTCAGCGATTGCGGCGAGAGCTGTCCACCACCGGTGAGAACGGCCTGCCAACGCCCAGTTCAGCCCCCGCGTTGCAGCGCATTGATGCGCTGGAACGCGAAGTGCGCCAATTAACCGGCACCATAGAGCAACAGCAATTTCACATTGAACAAGTGGTCAAAGACGGTACCAACCGCATTGGCGATCTGGAGTTTCGGTTGTGCGAGCTGGAAACCGGTTGTGATGTCACGACGTTGAAACGGACTGCCCCGTTGGGTGGCAAAATCGTTGCAAAGGCCCCTCCCGCACAACCACAAGACACCCCCGCCGACAATAGCGATGCAACCTCGAGCGAGCAAAACTCTTTCAATCAGGCGTTTTCTGCCTATGAGGCCGGTAAATATGATGCCGCCGCCAAAATGTTTGAAAGCTTTGCTCTGGCGTTTCCCGGCGGGCCTTTGACCGGGGAAGCCTATTTTTGGCGCGGCGAGGCCTTGGCCAAATCCAACGACTGGAAAGGGGCAGCCCTGAGTTATCTGGAGAGTTTCAGCGGCACACCCGCCGGTGTGAAAGCTCCAGAATCGCTGTATCGGTTGGGGATATCCCTGTCGCAGTTGGGCCAAACAGAAGAGGCCTGTTTGATGCTGTCAGAAGTTCCGGCACGTTATCCCGCCGCACAGATCGTTGCACAGGCCAATCAGGAATATAGCGGACTCGGGTGCAATTGATCCCGAGCGCCGCATTAGATTCTTTCTTTGATGCTATGCAGCAGGTGCCGGACGGACCTGTTGCCGTTGCTGTTTCCGGTGGCAGCGATTCTTTGGCTTTGCTGGTGCTTACGGCAGAATGGGCGCGACGAAACAATCGCGACATTGCAGTTGTTACTGTCGATCACGGCTTGCGGCGCGAGGCCGCTGCAGAAGCGGATTCTGTGGCGCGGTTATGTCAGGATAGGCGGCTGCCCCACGATACTCTATGCTGGCAGAATTGGGACGGTACAGGCAACCTGCAAAATGCAGCACGCGAGGCACGCAGGGATCTGATTTCCGACTGGGCACAACAGCGCAGCATTAAAACCGTGCTTACGGGACACACCAGAGACGATCAGGCAGAGACCTTTTTGATGCGTCTGGCGCGGGGCAGCGGGGTGGATGGTTTGGCCGCAATCCACGCGGTACAAAACGCCGATGGATTGATCTGGATGCGTCCGGTTTTGTCGATTGGGCGTCAGGACTTGCGCAAGGTTTTACAACAAGAGGGCCTGACATGGGCAGAAGACCCGAGCAATGATGATCCGCGTTACACCCGCGTGCAATTTCGTCAGGCGCAACCGGATTTGGCGGCGCTTGGTTTAACCACGGATGTATTGGCTCAAACAGCAGAACGCCTGCAATCGGCCCGTCAGGCATTGGAAATCGCGACGCGGACCTTGGCCGAAGAAGTCGCGACCCCGCGCGCGAGCGGGGCGGTTAGATTACAGATCGCCCCCTTGCGCACAGCACCGGAAGAATTGTGCTATCGTTTGATGGCCCATTGTTTGATTTGGGTGTCCAGCAGCCGTTATCGCCCCCGTTTCGACAGCTTGAAACACCTCGTTCACGGGGTTCTGGGCGGTGAAAAGCGTTCGCTCGCGGGCTGTTTGATTGCGCCCGTTGACGAAGATGTGATCGAAATCAGCCGTGAAGCAAATGCCATGAATACGGCTCAAAATCCTGACCGAATCTATGATAATCGCTGGCGGATTACTTGCAAAGATTTTCCGCGTCCACTTTTGGTTCGCCCATTGGGGGCCGATGGCATCCTGCAACGCCCGGATTGGCGGCAATCAGCCGAAACCAGAAACACAATTCTTTCTTCACCCTCCATCTGGTACAATAACGAATTGATGTCTGTTCCGTTGTTGGATAAAGACCACAATTGCACTTGCCGGCTTGTATCCGGTGTTGAAACCTTTTTTTCGTCGATTCTGACGCATTGAAAGCACAACACCGTACGCTATGTATGCTACAAGCTATCGCACCAGAGCCGGGTACCGGCTCTTTTTAGGAGATTGAGTTTTGGGAAACACCAGAAACCTCGCCTTTTGGGTTGTTTTGTTCATGGTGCTTTATGCACTGTTCCAATTGTTCGGGAATACACAGGCAACCACGGCCGCAACCGGCGTAACCTATTCGGAATTCGTCCAGCAGGTTGATTCGGGCAAGGTCGCCAAGGTCGAACTGGACGGGGAAAACGTCACCGTCTGGACCAAAGACGGGCAAAAATATTCAACCATTCAACCGCGTGCAGCCATGCAGTCGGAAGCCCTGACAAACCGGTTGATCGATGCCGGCGTGAATGTGCGTGTTGAACCACAGGAACAGTCCGGTTTTCTGTCCGCCATATCGCTTTGGCTGCCGTTTTTACTGCTGATTGGCGTATGGATTTTCTTCATGAACCGGATGCAGGGCGGTGGACGTGGCGGGGCCATGGGCTTTGGCAAATCCAAAGCCAAACTCCTGAATGAACGTCAGGGACGTGTGACCTTTGATGACGTCGCCGGTATCGATGAGGCCAAGGACGAGCTGGAAGAGATCGTGGAATTCCTGCGTGACCCGCAAAAATTCTCGCGCTTGGGCGGTAAAATCCCCAAAGGCGCGTTGCTGGTTGGCCCTCCGGGTACCGGTAAAACCCTGCTGGCCCGTGCCATCGCAGGCGAAGCCGGCGTGCCGTTTTTTACGATTTCCGGATCCGATTTTGTTGAAATGTTCGTAGGTGTCGGCGCAAGCCGTGTGCGCGACATGTTTGAGCAAGCCAAGAAAAATGCGCCGTGTATTGTTTTTATCGACGAAATTGATGCTGTAGGCCGTTCGCGCGGCGTTGGCGTTGGCGGCGGCAATGACGAACGCGAACAAACATTGAACCAGTTGCTGGTGGAAATGGACGGGTTTGAATCCAACGAAGGCGTTATCATTCTGGCCGCAACCAACCGGCGCGATGTACTGGATCCGGCTTTGCTGCGTCCGGGCCGATTTGACCGTCAGATCGATGTACCGCACCCGGACATGAAGGGCCGCGCCAAGATCCTTGAGGTTCACGCCCGTAAAACACCACTTGGTCCCGATGTGGATCTGCGTATCATCGCCCGCGGCACCCCCGGTTTTTCCGGCGCCGACCTTGCCAATCTGGTGAACGAGGCTGCCTTGATGGCTGCGCGCACCGGCAAACGCATGGTGATGATGGAAGATTTCGAACAGGCCAAAGACAAGGTGATGATGGGGGCCGAACGTCGGTCCATGGTCCGCACCAAGGATCAGATCGAGCACACCGCCTATCACGAAGCAGGCCACGCCATTGTCGGGATTTCCCTCCCTAAATGTGATCCGGTTTACAAAGCCACGATCATTCCGCGTGGGGGTGCTTTGGGCATGGTGGTTTCCTTGCCGGAAATCGATCGTCTGAACTGGCACCGTAATGAATGTGAACAAAAACTGGCGATGACCATGGCGGGGAAAGCCGCCGAAATCATCAAATGGGGCGAGGACGACGTATCCAACGGCCCTGCCGGCGACATTCAACAGGCATCGTCTCTGGCACGCGCTATGGTGTTGCGCTGGGGCATGTCGGACAAGCTCGGCAACATTGACTATCAGCAAGCCCACGAAGGTTACATGGGCAATGGGGCCGGCGGTTTGTCAATTTCGGCAAAAACCAAAGAGCTGATCGAATCGGAGGTCAAACGTCTGATAGATACGGGATATGACACCGCGTACAAAATCCTCACCGACAAGAACGAGGAATTCGAACGGTTGGCCCAAGGTCTGATCGAATACGAAACCCTTACCGGTGATGAAATCAAACGCGTGATGAAGGGCGAGCCCCCCCATTCAAACGATGATGATGACAGCTCGGACAAAGGCAGCACACCGAGCGTTGCGGCTATTCCCAAAACCAAGAAGCCCAAGGCCAAGCCTGAGGGTGGCATGGAGCCGGAACCGACATAAGATCACCGCCAATACAATCAAAAGGCCCTTGCATTGCAGGGACCGCTTCAGACCACTGACAAACCCCGTCATTTTTTGGCGGGGTTTTCTATTGTTGATGTTTTTGGCCGTTGTATTGATGTCAAGTGGGGGCTTTCCCCTCATATGTGGGAGATTTGGCTTGGGTTTGTCATCGTCATCGCGATTTTCTTGAT
>CAMZLM010000078.1 GCA_947311485.1 uncultured Paracoccaceae bacterium | reverse complement strand
TTGAAATCGCGCGGGTTGGCCATGCAGTTCGCCCCAATCGGCCCACGTCCGGGCAGGGTGAACTTGGCCCCGTAGTTTTCACAGACAAAGCCGCGCGCCTGACCATCGGGCAGGGAAACCTTGAACACCATACCACGTGGCAGAATACAGATTTCCAGCGGTTCCAGATCAATAATGCCGAATTCGGTGAAAATCTTCAGGCGGCCATCCTGCGGGATCACCAGCAATTCGCTGTCGGCGGAATAGAAATAATCATCCACCATATCCTGATTGGCCAGATACACATGGGTCGCCATACCCACCTGTGTATTCACATCGCCAGCCGTGGTGATACTGCGCATACCCGTGAGGAAATTCAACGGCTCGTCGGCGGGAAACGGCACCGGATCCCAACGGTATTGCCCCAGCGAGATTACATCCTCGATCACATGCGGCGCGGTTTTCCACAGTGGCAGGTCGATCTTGGTGAACTTGCTCACATGTTTCACCGACGGGCGGATGCGGTACATCCAGCTGCGCTCCAATGTGGATTTGGGCGCGGTGAAGGGCGAGCCGGACAGCTGTTCCGCATACAGCCCGTAATTCACCCGCTGCGGGCTATTGCGCCCCACGGGCAGCGCGCCGGGCAGGGCCTCGGTTTCAAAATCATTGCCAAAGCCGGGCATATATCCGGGCGTCACGCCACAGCTGTCTGGCGCGATGGTCACGGTTTTCGGGTCGATTGTCGTCATGGTTATCCTATGGGTGAATTAGGCGAACGCTTGGTCAGTCATATTGTTGCAAACGCAACGATGTCAAGAAAAACATTGTATTCCCTCGCCGCGGCCTTACAAAGGAAAACCATGTCAAATACAACGAAAGCGCGACCGTGCCTGATTTTTCGCTAGATGAATTTATGCCCTACCAACTGGCCCTTCTGTCTGCACGGGTCAGCCGCGGGCTGGCCAAAATATATACAGAACAGTTTGGTATCTCGATCCCGGAATGGCGGGTGTTATTCCATGTTTTCAACGGCGGCCCGCTGTCTGTCCGCGAGGTTTTCCAACGTGTGGACATGGATAAATCCAAGGTCAGCCGCGCCGCCAGCCGGTTGGAAAAATCCGGCCTGATCACCAAGAAAACCAACCCAGAGGACCGACGTCTGGTGGAACTGACCCTGACCCCGACAGGCCGAAAACTGATGCGTGAGATTTTTCCGCAGGCACAGAATTACGAACAACAAATGATCGAACGCCTTGGCGATGATGCCCCGAAATTCCGCGAAATGCTCGCCCGATTCCTGAAGGAAACCGAATGACCGTCACTCTCTATGACTACTGGCGCTCCTCTGCTGCCTATCGCCTGCGGATTGCTTTCGGGCTGGCGGAGCTTGATTTTTCTATTGTACCGGTGGATTTGCTAACGGGCGAACATCGCGGCGCGGAAAACCTGTCACGCAACCCGCAAGGGCTGGTGCCGAGCGCGGATATCGACGGGCAAACCCTGACGCAGTCTCTGGCGATTATCGAATATCTGGCCGATGCCGGCCATCATGACTTCCTGCCCCAAGGCCCGCTACCCCGCGCCAAATGTCGCGCGCTTTCCTATGTGATCGCGATGGAAATCCATCCGGTTTGCAACCTGTCCGTGGCCAAGCACGCCGTGGCCCAATCCGGTGGAACCATGGAAATGGCCGACTGGATGCAGCACTTCATCCCAAAGGGTTTGCGGGCGTTCGAAACTATGCTGGAAGGCAACGGCCCCTATTGCATGGGCGATACCGTCACCATGGCCGATCTGTGCCTTGTGCCACAAGTCTATAACGCGCGGCGCTGGGGGGCGGATATGTCCGGCCTGACCAAGATTGCCACAATTATGGAAAATCTGGAAAAACTGCCGGCAGTTCAAGCGGCGCATCCGGATCAGGTGCAGCCCAAAGCGTAGGGTGTTGCGCCTTGCCCGCACCATCCCCTATTCCAGCACCACCCGCACCTGCTGCGAATGGCCAGCGGCATCGATCACCGCCAACGTTAAATGCCCCGGCCCATCCGGTTCCCAGATCAACTGCCGCTCGTAACTAGGCTCCTGCACCGGTTCGCCATTGGCCAGCCAGACAAAGGGCGGCGTGCCGTTTTGCACCTTCAGCGCCAGAAACCCCGCACCAATATCCACCCGCGCCCCATCCGGCGGAAAGGCAATGCGTGGCGTATCCGCGCGCGCAATTACCCGCCCTGCCCCGTGAAATCTGCGCAGGTTCTCCGGCAGCTCCGCATTGCTTTGCGTCAGCGCCTCGGGCGGGGGGGGTGGTAGCGGGGCAAGTGCCGGTTTCAATACGCCAAAGGCCTCAAACAACAGCGGTGCCGCCAGATCATACCCCAGCGCACCGGGAATCGCCGCCCCGTCCGGTCTCCCCAGCCAAATTCCGATGGTATGACGCCCGTCAAACCCGATCGCCCAGGTATCCCGATGCCCATAGGACGTGCCGGTTTTATAGGCCAACCCACCCTCCGGCGCATTTTCCGGCGGCGGCATACCGGCCAATATATCGCTGACATACCAGGCCGAAACCGGATCCAGCACCGGCGGGCGGCTTTCCGTATCCGCGCCGCCAATCCGGTCATACAGCCGCATCGCCCGCCCGCCATTGGCAAGGCTTGCGTAAATCGACACCATATCGCGCAGCGACACCCCCAGCCCGCCAAGCGCAATCGCCAGTCCGGGCTTGCCATTATCGGGCAACATCGGCGCAGCCCCGGCACGGCGCATCCTTGCCAGCAGTTGCGCCGGACCGATCTGTTCCAACAAGGCCACCGCCGGAATATTCAGCGACATTTGCAGCGCCTTACGCAAACGCACATCCCCCCGAAACTGCTTGTCAAAATTCTGCGGCGCATAGCCGTTGAAATCCGTGGGCCGGTCCGCAATCACCGTTTCCGGATGCGCCCGACCACTGGCAAAGGCCAGCCCGTAAATCAACGGTTTCAAGGTGGATCCGGGCGACCGCAGCGCCCGTGTCATGTCCAGAAAGCCCTCGCGGCGTGCATCCAGATAATCCGGTGCCCCGACCGACGCCACAATTTCCCCGGTGCGGTGATCCACCACCACCATTGCTGCCGACAACCCCGACCCACGGTTTTGCACATAGCTGCGCAACAGCGCCTCTTCCCCTTGCTGCACGGTTTTATCCAGCGTCAGGCGAATAACCGCCCCCGGGCGAGCAGCTTTGGCCAAGCGTTCCGCCATATGGGCGGCAAGGACCGGAAAGGC
>CAMZLM010000077.1 GCA_947311485.1 uncultured Paracoccaceae bacterium | reverse complement strand
GTCAAAAACCTGACCACCCGCTATCCGGTCAAAGGCGGGTTTCTGCGCCGGACCGTTTCCAACGTCCATGCGGTCGAGGATATTTCCTTTACCCTGCGCAAGGGCGAAACCCTGTCGCTTGTCGGGGAAAGCGGCTGTGGGAAATCCAGCGCGGGCCGCTCGGTGCTGCGTCTTGAAGAACCCCTGTCCGGTCAGGTCATCATCAACGGCCAGAACATTCTGGATCTAAATCCCAAAGACCTGCACGAAGCCCGCCGCAACATGCAGATGATTTTTCAGGATCCCTATGCCTCGCTCAATCCGACCCGCAAGGTGGTGGATCAGGTGATTGAACCCCTGCTCAACTACGGCATCGAAAGCGGCAGCGCCCTGCGCGACCGGGCCGCCGCCCTGTTTGACCGCTGCGGGCTGCCGAACGCCTTTCTGGATCGTTACCCGCACGAGTTCTCGGGCGGGCAGCGCCAGCGCGTTGCCATTGCCCGTGCGCTTGCGCTCAATCCCAAGCTGATCGTCGCCGATGAGGCCGTTTCCGCGCTGGATGTGTCGGTTCAGGCCCAGGTGATCAACCTGATGATGGAATTGCAGGCCGAGCTGGGCATCAGCTATTTGTTCATCAGCCATGACATGGCCGTGGTGGAACGGGTATCGCATCAGGTGGCGGTCATGTATCTGGGCCGGATTGTAGAGCTTGGTCCCCGTGGCGAAATTTTCAGCAACCCGCGCCACAGCTATACTCGGACATTGCTCTCGGCGGTGCCGCGCCCGAACCCGCGCAACCGGCAGGTCGATCAGGTGTTGAACTTCAAACCCATCCCCAGCCCGATTTTCCCAACGGGCCACGAACCCGGCCCATCGGTGTATGACGAGGTCAGCCCCGGCCATTGGGTGTTGCAAAACGACACGGAATAGCCATTGCGGGGCATGGTGCGATTGTGACCCCCTACAGGCCACAATCGCGTGCTACCCATCTCGATCCTCGTGTCGCGTAAATCAGGACGGCGCGGACTAAAAAACATTACTCCTTCACCAACCACACTTCAGCCCGCGCCTCGCCTCTACACAACCATAGAAGGCCTCCGCAAAATCCTTTATTCCCCCCCTTTTCTCAATTGGTTTTTCGTGAAATACAGTCAACCATTCGCGAAATGCAGCACATAGGCACCATGAAAAAGACTCTAATCACCCTTAAGAAGAGGCTCTTCTCTCCGATCACCATCTTAGGATGGACTGCGAGCAGTCTGCTGCTGGCCATCATGGGGCCTTTCAACACCTACGAAGCTCAACCTGTAACAGGAAGATTGCTATTCTGGTCAGGCATCTTGTTTCTCGGTACAGCCTTGGGGATTTTCTTCCAGCTATATGTACGCAAACGGTTTACCTCTTGGGGCATTGTAAAAACATCTGTTGTCGCCTGTAGCCTTTTCGTTCTGGTACAATGGGCTTTGGTCATCCAGATCGTACATATTGTCTACGCGCATCTTGGCCCCCCGCCTTATCTTCTAATTCTTCTTATCATTTTAGGAGCCGGCACCTCTATCTATTCGATTGTATATCTAGTCTCGCCCGAGACTTTGTTAGGGGATGAGTTTACCAAACCTAATTTATCAACCCGTCCTGCAAGGCCATCACAACAAGCCGTACAGACCCCCGACACCGACAAAAACACCAATCCTTTTTTGGAACAGCTAGGGCCAAATTCCGGTGAACACCTCATCCGTTTGGCCATGCGGGATCATTACATAGAGGTCTACACAGAAGTCGGACAAAAACTGGTTCACATGCGTTTGGGCGATGCCGTTTCTAAGCTGGAGGATCTAAACGGGGGGCTGGTACATCGGTCACACTGGATCAATTTTGATGCCATTCAGGATGTGGTAAAGGACGGCGACAAGCTGAACTTCCGCATGTCCGATGGGGCGCTTGTGCCAATCGCGCGCAGCCGAAAACCGGATTTGAAAAAACGCGGATTGATTTAGAAGGCACATTTACTGAAGCCCCCCCTATCAATTTCCCAAAACACCCTTATATGACTGCCATGTTGAAAATCGCCAATCTTTCCTTGTTCATCCTGTTTCCGCTGGCCTGGTTTGCGCCGATGTTGCGTGCTGGATTTTTACCGTTCTTTTCGCTGGATGAAATCAGTATCATTTCCGGGCTTCAGGCGCTCTGGCAAAAGGACGTGTTTTTGGCCCTGCTGGTCACCTTTCTGGCGCTGGTTGCCCCGATGCTTAAAATTACGGGCACCGCATTGATGCAGTTCAACCTGCTAAATCCCAAGGTAAAGCCGGTGCTGACTTTGCTCGGCCGGCTCGCCATGGCCGATGTGTTTTTGGTCGCTATATATATCGTCGCCGCCAAAGGTATCGGCGTCGGGCGGATTGAAACCGATTGGGGACTGTATCTGTTTACCTTTTGTGTGCTGGCATCCTACGGCATTACGCTTTTGGGAAAACCTGCACAGCACTGACCATTTGTTAAGAAATCGGCTCTAGGATTCTTTTGTGTGATCATAAAGGAGCAGGCGTGGACGTCACCCTTATCGTAATGTTGTCTAATCTGCTGTTCTGGCTGATCTGGATCGGGGTGGAAATGCGCCGGCGGCACCTTGGCGGGGTGCCGGAAATGCCTTTGGCGTTGATGTTGGTGCTGCTGTCGATCAATTCGCTTCTGGTGGATTTCAACGCCCTGTTCCGCATCGGCGCCTTTGTTACCTTGCTTGTGGCAATTTATGAAACCCGTGAATTCGCCCGCCACGGCGCACCCGAGGCATCCCTGCTCGGGGCCTTGATATCCGCCGGCTTTGGCGCAGTGGTTTTAACCTGGTGGGCGGTCGTCTACATCAATGAACACTTGAACCTCGCGATTGGCTAGGCCACAACTGCGGCCATGGCTAAAACAACATCATCTTATACCTGCTCCGCTTGCGGGGCCGCACATAAAAAATGGGCTGGCCGCTGTGCCACCTGTGGCGAATGGAATTCCATACAAGAGGCCGCCCCCCTGTCCACCGGACCCAAGGGGAAAACCCTTGGTGCAAACAAGGGCAAGCGTATCGAGCTGGGAAATCTTTCCAGCGAGGACGCCCCGCTTGAACGGCGCTCCTTTGGCATTGGCGAACTGGACCGCGCGCTCGGGGGGGGGCTGGTGGATGCCAGCGCCATTCTGGTCGGCGGGGATCCGGGCATCGGCAAATCCACCTTGTTGCTGCAAGCCGCTACCAAATTTTCGCTTGGCGGACACAAGGCGATTTATGTGTCCGGCGAAGAGGCCCAAAGCCAAATTCGCATGCGCGCCCGCCGGCTCGGGCTGGACCACGCCCCGATGTTGCTGGCCGCCGAAACCAACCTGCGCGATATTCTGACCACGCTCGAGGCCGAAAACCCCGATCTGGTGATCATTGATTCGATCCAGACCATGTGGGTTGACCACGTCGACAGCGCACCAGGATCGGTTTCACAGGTACGCGCGGTGGCGCATGAGCTGGTGACTTTCGCCAAACGTCAGGGGGTTTCTGTGGTTCTGGTCGGACACGTCACCAAAGAAGGCCAGATCGCCGGCCCGCGTGTGGTGGAACATATGGTCGACACGGTTTTGTATTTCGAGGGCGAGCGCGGCCACCAGTTCCGCATTTTGCGCGCCGTAAAAAACCGCTTCGGTCCCGCCGATGAAATCGGCGTATTTGAAATGACCGGTGCCGGTTTGATGGAGGTCACCAATCCCTCCGCCCTGTTCCTGTCCGAACGCGAAGAACCCGCCCCGGGGTCTGTGGTTTTTGCCGGTGTCGAAGGCACCCGCCCCGTGCTTGTGGAAATTCAGGCGCTTGTCGCCCAGTCCGCGCTTGCCAATGCGCGGCGCACGGTTGTGGGCTGGGACAGCGGCCGCCTGTCGATGATACTGGCCGTACTGGAATCCCGCTGTGGTCTTAGCTTTAACGGCATGGACGTTTACCTGAACATCGCCGGTGGCATGCGCATTTCCGAACCCGCCGCCGATTTGGCCGTCGCTGCCGCGCTGGTATCCGCCAGACAGGACGCAAGCCTGAGCGGCGACACAGTGGTTTTCGGCGAAATTAGCCTCTCTGGCGGCCTGCGCCCGATTTCGCAGGCCGAAGCACGGTTAAAAGAGTCACAGAAGCTCGGTTTTTCCTGTGCCTATGCACCTTCGAGGATGAAACTTGCTGGCGAATCAGGCATGAAGGTTCACAAGGTGAATGACATCGCCGATTTCATCACCCAGTGTTTTGGGGAAATCGACGACTAGGGCGGTTTATCTTTGGCTGCAAAAGGCCTATAGGCAGGACCGTTGGGAACGTAAATGACTGATTTTTGCGTCTTGCGCAGTGCGATACAGGCGAAAATCTCTGAGTAGGGGGAACTATGGAAGGTTTCACAATTGTAGACGGCGGCGTTGCTGTCATTGTTTTGATTTCGGCAATCCTTGCCTATTCGCGCGGGCTGGTGCGGGAAATCCTGTCGATCGCCGGCTGGATCGCCGCTGCGGTCGTCGCGAAAATATTTACCCCGCAAGTGGTCCCCTTGGTCAAGGAAATCCCCGTGGTCAGCGACATCGTTGGCGGCAATTGCACCTTGTCCCTGATCGTGGCTTTTGCGCTGATCTTTGCTGTGGCGCTGATTGTGGTTTCCATCTTTACCCCGCTGTTTTCCGGCATGATCCAACGCAGCGCGCTTGGTGCCGTGGACCAGGGGCTGGGCTTTCTGTTCGGCATGGCGCGCGGCATCCTGCTGGTTCTGATTGCCTTTATTCTGTATGACAATATTTTCCCTTCCGGCGATCGTCTGCCCATCGTGGAAAACAGCAAATCCCGCGAAGTGCTCGCCGACAGTCAGGCCAAGCTGGCCGCCATGGCTCCAAGCGAAGTCCCCGGTTGGTTGTCCGGCCAATACGAAAGCTTTGTCGGTCAATGCGGCGGCGGCACCGGCACCACCCCCAAGGCCGCCGACGGCTCCGATACTTGATACCATCACATCCCGATTTCAACAAAGGGGCCAAGCGGCCCCTTTTTTATGTCCAAACCATCCAGATCGCCACCACAATCAACATCCCGCCCAAAAGGCCGTTCAATTGTGCGGCCCGTTTTGGCTCTCTAAATCGACGGGCAATCACATCGCCCGCCAACGACCACACCACAAAGGCCAGCATATTATTCAGGGTGAAAATCCCCGTCACCACCCAAATATTTGCTTGTGAAAACTGTGAAAACATCAACCCCATGATCAGATACGCCTTTGGGTTCAGGACCAGCAAAACAACACCGTCCCAAAATCCGGCCCCCTGTGCCGAATAGCTTCTCTTGGCAACGCCGGCGCGCATAACTCGCCAGCCAAGCCACGCCACATAGACCGCGCCGGCCCCCTTGATCACAACAAACACCAGCGGGAACTGGGCCGCAGTCTGTAAAAAACCGCCCCCCACCAACAATGTCACCCAAAATGTGGCAACATGATAACCCACATTCGCCGGTGCCATTGCCCAAAAACCGAAACGCGCCGTATTTGCCGCAAAAAACATATTTCCGGGCCCCGGACTATAGGCCAACGGGAACAGGAACAAAATCAAGGCGATATAGGTTTCAAGCATCGAAAATTCTCCTTTCCCTTGCGATAGCGCCCCGCCAGCGACCAAACGACCCGTTTCATGCTGAATATCTGCGTGACTCTGGGTGCACAGCACACTATAGAGACCGCGATTGCTGCTATTTCGGACCTGCCCCATGCTGAGCCAAACCGACCCCTTCTACGCGCACCCTTTTGACGACGACAAACTCAAGGAAGAATGCGGGGTATTCGGCATTGTCGGCCTGCAAGATGCCGCCAATTTTGTCGCACTTGGCCTGCACGCCCTGCAACATCGCGGCCAGGAGGCTGGCGGCATTGTTTCCTTTGATCCTGAAATGGGCTTCAACTCCGCCCGCCGCTTTGGGTATGTGCGTGATAATTTCACCAAAGAATCCCTGATGAGCACCCTGCCCGGCAAGGTGTCGATCGGACATGTGCGTTATTCCACCGCCGGCAACAAGGGCAACACCGCCATTCGCGATGTGCAGCCCTTCTTTGGCGAATTTTCTCTTGGCGGCTGTGCCATTGCCCATAACGGCAACCTGACCAACGCGCTGCAACTACGCCGAGAACTGATCTCTGCCGGCTCGATCTTCCAGTCCTCTTCGGACAGCGAATGTATCATCCACCTGATGGCCCGCTCGTTTCAAGCCACCCTGCCCGAACGGCTCAAGGACGCCTTGCGCCGTGTCGAAGGCGCGTTTTCGATTGTCTCCATGACCCGCACCAAACTGATCGGTGTGCGTGACCCGCTGGGCGTGCGCCCGCTGGTGCTGGGCAAAATCGGCGACGGCTGGGTGCTGTCCTCGGAAACCTGCGCGCTTGATATCATCGGGGCCGAGTTCATCCGCGAGGTAGAACCCGGCGAAATGATCATCGCCACCGAAGACGGCATCGAAAGCAGCTACCCATTCGCCAAAGTGCCCGCCCGTCCCTGCATCTTTGAACGGGTCTATTTCTCCCGCCCCGACAGCATCCTTGGCGGCCAGTCCATCTATGAAAACCGCCGCCGTATCGGTGTCGAACTCGCCAAAGAATCCCCGGTCGAGGCCGACCTCGTTTGCCCGGTCCCCGACAGCGGCACCCCTGCGGCCATCGGTTATGCACAGCAAAGCGGCATTCCCTATGCCATGGGCATCATCCGCAACCAATACATGGGCCGCACATTCATCGAACCAACCGAGCAAATCCGCAACATGGGCGTGCGCCTGAAGCTCAACGTCAACCGCGCCCTGATTAAGGGCAAACGGGTCATTCTGGTGGATGACAGCGTGGTACGCGGCACCACCAGCCGCAAGATCAAGGAAATGATTCTGGATGCCGGCGCACTAGAGGTCCACTTCCGCATTGCCTCTCCGCCCACCATGTGGCCCTGTTTTTACGGGGTCGATACACCGGATCGCGACAAATTGCTGGCCGCAACCATGACCCCCGCAGAAATGTGCAAACACCTGAATGTGGCCAGTCTGGAATTTGTCTCCCTTGATGGCCTCTACCGTGCTTGTGGTGTGGAAAACGGGCGCACCAACTCTTGTCCGGAATATTGCGACGCCTGTTTTTCCGGCGAATACCCCGTCCGGCCCAGCGACAAAATCAACGCCGGCTTTGAATTGCAGGAACCAAAGAAATGACCAAACTTGCCCTGATTACCGGTGCCTCGCGCGGCTTTGGGGCCGCCATGGCCGAAGCATTGGCCGAAAACGGCTATCACATCCTCGCACTGGCGCGCACCACCGGCGCGCTCGAGGAACTGGACGACCGTATTCAGGCCAAGGGCGGAACCACAACACTGGTGCCGCTCGACATCACCGACGAAGAAGGCATCCAGCGCCTGTGCCTGTCCATTCACGAACGCTGGGGCGGGCTGGATCTGTGGCTGCATGCGGCGATTTTCGCAAGCCCTCTTTCCCCCGCCGGCCACATGCCCGAAAAAGACTGGCGTAAAACCGTGGATACAAACATCCACGCCACCGGTCGCCTGATCGCCAACATTGAACCGCTGCTTACCGCCCGCAAAGGCCGCGCCATTCTCCCCACAGACGACTGCGCCGGCCAAAGCTTCTTTGGTGCCTACGGCAGCTCCAAAGCCGCCCAAAAATCCCTGTTCGACAGCTGGGCACGCGAAACCCGCAACACAGCCATCAGCATCGAAACCTTCGCACCGGCCCCGATGCCGACCGCCACCCGTGGCCGTTTTCATCCAAGCGAGGATCGCAGCCAGCTCAGCCATCCGCGAACCGAAGCCGCCCGTTTGATCAGCAAACTATAATCATATTTCGAATTCGTAAAAATATCCCCCGCACGGCGTGCATTATACTCTTTGCAAGCCGTGCTATTTCCTGCATCCTGCGATTGAAACTGACCGCAGGCCCACCGTGACCCAAGCCAAAAACATCCTTTTCTTCTCCATCGAGGATTTGAACGACTGGATCGAACCGCTGGGCGGGCATCCGGACGCCATCACCCCCAACCTCACGCGGTTGGCCAAACGCGCCATGGTATTTCAATCCGCCTACGCCGCCGCGCCAGCCTGCTCTCCGTCGCGTACGGCAACCTTGTTCGGACAGGCCCCTTGGGAAACCGGCGTTTATGCCAACAACCATAAATGGCATGACTACTACCCCCCTGGCAGCCGCAAGTCCTTGGTAGGCCGCTTGCAAACCGCCGGCTTTGAAACCCTTGGTGCCGGTAAAGTCTTTCATGTCAACGCTGAAAATTTTGATACCGCCGACTGGACCCATTTTGAACAACGTTCCTTGGGGAATTTCCCCCGGATAAGCCGACTCTCCAAGGCAAAAAGACTGGGACGCAACACCGATTTCGGCCCTTTGGACGATGCGTATCAGCAGTTTGACGACCTGAACACCGATTGGCTTATCAACCAGATGCACGCCTGCTCCACGGGCCAATTCTGGGCGCTGGGGCTGTACCGCCCACATCTGCCTTTTGTCGTTCCTCAGCGGTATTTTGACCTGTTCAAGGGGGACATCGCCAATCCTCCCGGCCTTGGAATGAACCAGTTTGACCCGCAGAATTTCAGCACCCAATCCCCCCTGCCCCATTCGGGTCGCGCCATCGCCGATGACAGCAAATTCCTGCGCCGCCTGCTGCACCGTTTTAATGAATATCAGGATTTCATGCGTGCTTATCTGGCCTCTGTCGCCTATGCGGATGCGCTTTTGGGGCGGGTGCTGGATCATATGGACGCCACCAATCTGTGGGAAAACACCCTTGTTGTTCTATGGTCGGATCACGGCTGGCAGTTTGGCGAAAAACTGGCTTTTCGCAAATTCACCCTCTGGGAACGCGCGCTGCGGGTGCCGTTGATGTTCGCCGGTCCGGGCATCAAACCGGGCCAGAGCCATGAACCCGTGTCCCTGCTCGATATTGCCCCGACCCTGTTTTCACAGATAGGCCAACCGATCCCCGATCAGTTCAGCGGCCAAGACCTCGGCCCGATCCTGACCGGCACAGCCGCTAACTTGCGCGGCAGCTCTGTGGCCAGCTGGGGGCGTAAATTTGAAACCGACAGCCCCCAGATCGCCCTGACTGTCCGCAGTAAAACCCACCGTTACATTTTTTATTGGGACGGGAACGAAGAGCTCTACGATCACCGCGTGGATCCTTATGAACACGTCAATCTAATCAAAACCCCTGGCGATATTCCGGCTTCTGAAATCGACCGGTTGCGCGGGGAATTACAGGCCGAACTGGATTTCGACCTCGCAGAACCGGTGGATACAGCATGACCGCACAAAACATCCTGTTATTGTCGATCGAAGACCTCAACGACTGGATCGAACCGCTTGGCGGGCATCCCGATACCCGCACCCCGAACCTGACCCGATTGGCCAAGCGCGCGGCGGTGTTTACACAGGCCTTTTCCCCGGCCCCCGCCTGTTCACCCGCTCGCACGGCCGCCTTGTTCGGGCAGTACCCTTGGGAAACCGGCATTTATGCCAACCCGCATAAATGGCACCACAATTACCCCAGAGGTAAACGCCTGTCGTTGATTGGGCGTATACGTGACGCCGGTTTTGAAACCTGCGGACGGGGCAAAGTATTCCACGTCAACAAACCGGCGTTCGATTACGAGGACTGGGATGATTTTAGACTGTCAAACATCGAACAATTTACTCCAATCAGCCGCCTTGCCAAAACCGGAAAATTCGGGCCTTCGATTGATTTTGGTCCGATACCGGACGGACTGGATCTCTATGACGACCACAATACCACCGCGATAATTCAACAAATGCACCCCGATGCGCGAAACAGATTCTGGGCGCTTGGCCTGTATCGCCCGCATTTGCCGTTTGTGGTACCGCAACGGTTTTTTGACGCCTTGCCGGAACATATCAACAACCCGCCCGGGCTTGGCCTCAATCAGTTCGACGCCAACGCCCAAAGCCCGCTGAGCCAGCTTTCCGGTGCTGCCCGTATTTTTTCCGATGGCCGCGCCCAATTTCGCCGCGTGCTACACCGAACCGGCGAATACACCGATTTTATACGGGCGTATCTGGCGTCTATCCACTATGCCGATTACCTGCTGGGGCGGGTTCTGGACCATCTGGATGCCACCAATCTGTGGGACAATACGCTTGTGGTTCTGTGGTCTGACCATGGTTATCAGCTCGGCGAAAAGCTGGCGTTTCACAAATTTTCCCTCTGGGAACGGGCCTTGCGGGTGCCGCTGATGTTTGCCAGCCCCGACATTCCCGCCGCCCGCATCGATGCGCCGGTGTCGCTGGTAGATATGGCCCCGACCATATTGGGACAAATGAGAATTGCACAACCGGCGCAATTTACCGGTCAGGATCTTTCGTCGTTGCTTCAAGGAAACCCGGACGCGACGGTGCGTTTTGCCGCCTGCTCCAGCTGGGGCATTGATTTCAACACCGACAGCCCGAAAATCGCGTTTTCCGCCCGCAGCCACCGGTATCGCTATACGCTATATTGGGATGGTAACGAGGAACTCTACGATCATCAAAATGATCCGTACGAACAACAAAACCTATTTTTTGACCGGCTAAATCACAGCCGCCAAGCCATCAACACCCTGCGCGAACAGCATCTGGCCGCGCTTGATTTCAAACTGGCCCCACCGGTTTAGGAGCAGGGCCGGTTCGGTTATTTAGCCTTTTTGGTGCCCCGCCCG
>CAMZLM010000076.1 GCA_947311485.1 uncultured Paracoccaceae bacterium | reverse complement strand
CGTCCAGTGTCGATACAAGGGTTTGAAACGAGGTTGCTTTTTCCAAGATGCTCTCCTCCAGATTGATCTTCTGGAAGAAGTTGAATCAGACAATACTCACCTCTGCAAACCCAATGTGCTATTCATGCGATCCCCCTGCCCCTTACACCAATGGTATCTTGCGGATGGCCTGTAAGCCGGATTTTGTCCAGGGGTTGCCCCCATAGACGACCATTCATCTGGGCCTGTTGTTACCAACAGGCTCTTGCAACCAACCCGGATCTGCTGGGGCAAAAGCGGCCCCGGACTTGCGTCCGCGCGATCCCTATTTGGTCTTGCTCCCGGTGGGGCTTGCCATGCCAGCCCTGTTGCCAGCGCCGCGGTGGGCTCTTACCCCACCTTTTCACCCTGACCCGCGCATGCACGGGCGGTCTGTTTTCTGTGGCGCTTTCCCTTTGGTTACCCAAGCCGGGCGTTACCCGGCACCGTTGCTTTTTGGAGTCCGGACTTTCCTCACCCGAAGGTGCGGCCGTCCAGCCATCCGCAAGGCCTGTGCAATAACGCCGTTAGGCCGGATCGGTCAAGCCCGTGCTTTTCGGTTTTCAACGGCGGCAAAGACCAGCCCCAGCGCAACACCGGTGCCAATCGCCACGGTCAGATCGGCCAGCACAGTCAGGGCCAGCGTCAACAGTAACAAAAACTGGTCGCTCTTTTTGGCCGTCATGTAGCCACGCCATTTATGCGGCTCGCTCATATTCCATGCAGTCAACAGCAACAGCCCCGCCAAGGCCGGCATCGCCAGATAGCCCGCCCAATGGGCAAAAAACAGCATGATCAGCATCACCGTCAATGCCGCAACAATGCCTGCCACGGGCGTTTTGCCACCGGCGCGCCCATTGGTTGCAGTGCGAGCAATCGCCCCCGTGGCCGGCATGCCGCCAAACAGGGCCGAACCGATATTGGCAAATCCCTGCGCGATCACCTCGGCGTTGGAACGGTGCTTGCTACCGATCATCCCGTCCGCCACCAGCGCCGACAGCAGCGATTCAATCGCAGCCAGAAAAGCAATGGTAAAGGCCGATGGGGTCAATTCAATCAAACGCGCCGCCGTAATCTTTGGCAAATGCGGCATCGGTAAATGGTTGGGCAACGCACCAAAACGGCTATGAATTGTGTCCACCGGCAGGAACGCCAATCCCACCACTGCCGAGGTGATCGCCACAGCGACAATCAGACCCGGTAATTTCGGCGCAAGCCGCAAAAACAACAGGATCAGCGCCATAGTTCCCACCCCCACTGTCAGGGCCGCGCCGGAAAATGTCTCCCGTGCCTCCCATAATGCCGGAAGTTTATCCAGAAAATCCGCTGGCAGCTTCCCCGTATGCAGGCCAAACAGATCCGACAACTGGCTGGTGGCGATAATCACGGCAATGCCGATGGTAAAACCATTCACCACCGCCGCCGGCACAAACCGGATCAATCTGCCAAGCCGCAAATACCCCGCGACCAGCAGGATCACCCCTGCCATCAATGTCGCCAGCACCAGCCCGTCATAGCCGTGATCCGCAATCACCCCGAACACGGCCACGATAAAGGCCCCTGTTGGCCCCCCGATCTGTACGCGGCTGCCCCCCAGCAAGGAAATCAGAAAGCCGGCCACTATCGCGGTAACCAGCCCTTTGCCCGGTTCGGCCCCCGAAGCAATGGCAATAGCAAGGCTCAGCGGTAGCGCAACCATGGCCACCGTCACCCCTGCTGCCAGATCGGACAGAAACAGCGAACGCGAATAGCTCTGCAAGGTCGTCATTAATTTTGGACGCATGGCAATAGACTCGGATTTTATCTGATCGAGCCAGCCTAGCATCTTTTATTCAGGATTATCCAGCCCCTGCGCCACAGGCCAGTTTTGTGCCAACGCCGCCACCATTCCCATATCCGCCGGATCCAGTGGCCCTGTGGCAAAAGGCCGGAACCGCAAACGGAAAGCATCCAGCACCAACCGCCAATCGGCCTCTGGTGCGCGATACCCGAAACGCTGCGCGTCTTCGGCAAACCGGCACCAGTTGACAGGTTGCTCCAATGCCTCGACCCAGATCGACAGCCCTTTGGCCGCGAGCCGCTGCCAATCGAAATAGGGACCGGGATCAATCTTGCGGCCCGGGGCCATGTCAGAATGGGCAATCACCCGTTCAGGCATGATGGCCCAGCGTTTCAGAATATCCGCCAACAAGGTTTCCACCGCCTGCATCTGGGGTTCTGGAAACTCCGGCGCGGCACTGTCCGGCCCGCCATTGGCAATTTCGATGCCGATGGAACGGGAGTTCACATCATCGACATCGCCCCAAGCCCCTGCCCCCGCGTGCCAAGCCCGATCCGTTTCGGCCACCAGCTGGGTGACTTCGCCGTCTTCGGCAATGACGTAATGGGCGGAAACCTCAAAACAAGGGTCACACAAACGCGCAATCGCATCGGCGGCGGTTTGCATGGCGGTATAATGCAACACCACCATATCCGGCGCGCCGCCGTGACGGCGCGGTCCGCAATTGGGTGATGGAAAGGCAGGGATCATCCCGCCGGATTCAGCATTTTCCGATAGAAATCCGGGTTCCAGCTACAAGCAAACCCGTCGCCATCCGGATCAAGCCGGCGGTTATCGCGTTCCGGACCACCGGCCTGCAAAAATGCCCGCTGTGCGGCATCGGGGTCGTTGCGGTACCGGCTGCAATTGGACAGGCCGGAATTGGCGCGTTGATATACCCGTTCCCCGACGGAATTGGTCTGTTTCAACGCATAGGCCGGCAGGTTGATACCGCCGCTTTTGAGCCTCGGAGCCTGAACGCTATCTGGGTCCACCTGTTGATAGGTGCTTTTCAACGCCGCAAGCTTGGCCTTGTCCGACGCAATGGTTTCCTGCGCCTTGATCGCGCGGAAATTCTGGGTGTTCGAAATATCCGCATTGCCCGCATTTGCCGGGCCAGCGGTCTTTGGCACATCCCCCGTTTTCAGTTCGGTTGCGTTCGGGTTAACGCTGTCAAAATACTGCGCACCATCATTAGGATTTTCGGCCGCACAGGCCATCAGTAAAACAGCACTTGCCGCTGTCAGGAAAAGATTTCGCATATATTACCCTCGTTCATTTGGCGCAGGTTACCACCATTTATCTGCTTTGGAAACAAAGCCCGCCGCACGCTCCAGTGAGTAGGCAGTATTCAGCAAATCGCCTTCTTCCCAAGGCTTGCCAATCAACTGCAATCCCAGCGGCAGCCCCTGTGCATCCAGCCCCGCCGGCACGGAAATCGCCGGCAGACCGGCCAAATTCACCGTGACGGTAAACACATCGTTCAAATACATCTGGATTGGATCGGCAGAGGCCATTTCCCCCAGCCCGAATGCCGCCGACGGCGTCGCCGGTGTCAGGATTGCATCCACACCATCGGCATAGACATTTTCGAAATCCTGTTTGATCAGCGTGCGTACCCGTTGGGCGCGGCGATAATAGGCGTCATAAAATCCGGCGGACAGCACATAGGCCCCGACCATCAAACGCTTGCGTACCTCCGGACCAAACCCTTCGGCACGGGTGCGGGCGTACATTTCATGGATGCCTTCGCCGGCCTGCAATTTGGCGCGATAGCCATAGCGCACGCCATCATAACGCGCCAGATTGGATGATGCCTCCGCCGGAGCCAGAACATAATAGGCCGGCAGCGCGTATTTGGTATGTGGCAGGGAAATATCCACGATTTCGGCCCCTGCATCCCGCAGCATTTCCGCGCCCTTGTTCCAGAGCGATTCGATCTCGGTGGACATGCCGTCCTGACGGTATTCCTTGGGGATACCGATTTTCTTGCCTTTGATATTACCGCTCAGAGCGGCTTCGAAATCCGGTACGGGCGCGTCAAAGCTGGTGCTGTCCTTGGGGTCATGGCCGGAAATGCACTTCAGAAAAATTGCTGCATCGCGCACGGTTTTGGTCATCGGGCCGGCTTGATCAAGCGATGAAGCAAACGCCACTACGCCCCAGCGCGACACCCGCCCGTAGGTAGGTTTCATACCGACAATACCGGTAAAGGCCGCAGGCTGGCGAATGGATCCGCCCGTATCGGTGCCGGTTGCCGCCAGACACAAATCCGCCGAAACAGCCGCTGCAGACCCACCAGAAGACCCGCCCGGCGTCAGGGCCGCATCGGACCCATCACGCCGCCAAGGGCTGACAGCAGGGCCATAAGTCGAGGTCTCGTTGGACGATCCCATGGCGAATTCATCCATGTTCAGCTTGCCCAGCATCACCGCACCCGCATCCCAGAGCTTGCCTGTCACGGTGCTTTCGTATTCCGGCGTGAAACCGGTCAGAATTTTGGATGCTGCCTGTGTACCGACACCCTTGGTGCAAAACAGATCCTTGATACCGAGCGGAATACCGCACATGTCCGGCGCATCCTCCGCCGCAATCCGCGTATCCGCCGCCGCCGCCTGTTCCAGCGCCAGTTCCGGCGTTTTCAAACAATAGGCGTTCAGCGCATCACTATCGGCAACAGCCGCATTACAGGCCGTTGCCAGTTCGACAGCGGAGACTTCTTTGGCGCGCAGTTTATCACGTGCATCGGCAAGGGTCAGGTTGTTCAGATCGGTCATGGCTTACTCCACCACTTTGGGGACAGCAAAGAAACCCTCGCGGGCGTCAGGGGCATTGGCGAGGATTTTTTCCTGAATATCGCCTTCGGTCACCACATCCACGCGCCGCTTCAAGCGCATAGGCGTAACAGAGGTCATTGGCTCGACACCTTCGACATCGACCTCGTTGAGCTGTTCCATAAAGTCCAGAATCCCCGAAAGTTCCTGTGCCAGATGATCCAGCTCTTCCTCGGCCACTTCTATGCGGGCCAAATGCGCGGCACGGCGCGCGGTATCTTTGTCGATCGACATGGGGGCAACGTCCCTTAAATTACAAATGGTTTGCGCGCGGTTTTAGCCCCGCGAAGGCATAGGTGCAAGCAGGGTTTACGGCTTATGGCCTGAGCCGGGCAAAAAATGACTTTAACAATGCTTCGGATGCCCCCGCGGCAAAGCCTTCGTAAACCTCGGGTACATGATGACATTGTGCATGGGCAAACACACGCGGCCCCTGTTCCACCCCGCCGGATTTCGGATCAGACGCCCCGTAATACAACCGTGCCACACGCGCGTTGGCAATCGCGGCGGCACACATGGGACAAGGCTCCAATGTAACGTACAGATCGGCCCTGATCAGGCGCTCACTGCCCAGCGCCGCACAGGCGGCCCGCAGCGCCAAAATCTCCGCATGCGCCGTCGGGTCATGCAATTCCCTGGTCCGGTTTCCCGCCTGCGCCAAAAGCTGCCCTTGGGCAGATACCACCACAGCCCCGACGGGCACTTCGCCCCGATCGGCTGCGGATTGTGCCTCTTGCAAGGCGATATTCATATACGAATTAAACGGGGGCATGGGAAACCAGCTGTTGTTTGACTAAACCCGACCCTGCCCTGAATCCGCTATTCAGGCAAGCCGTTCTGCCGGTTAAACCCTTTGAAAATCAACCAGAGAGCCAAAACAGCCTCGTTCGAAACAATGGGAAGATACAGTATTTCCATCCCCGGGACGATGTTCAGAACCTCCAGCAGATTCACGGCCACCAATATCAGCGCCGCAATCGCCCCCCAGACAGAAAGCCAGCGCGGCACCAGCCCCGCGCGGTATAACAGGTAGTAAAAAATCAACGCCGGCACCGCAAAAATATAGCCGTGCACAAGATAAATACTGTCCCGGACCGCCAATAAATCAGGCGTGTGGATCAGGAAAAACACGCCCCCAACCAGCATCAAGACCCCTTCCAGCCCCTTTAATGCTGCATACCAAAATGTCGCCTGCTTTCCATAAGGCAGCAAAAGCGGGGCCATCAACCAGGCAATCCCGATGACCGCCAAACCGCTCACAACCTCGCAAAGCATCCCTACCCATTTTGCATCCGGGTTTCCCGTCCCGAGAATTGCATAGGCCAGAAGGATCAACACCCCCACTGCAATGGCTGTTTTTCGATTCGTATCCAATGAACTCTCCCGCAATGTCGTTATTTCAAATCGGTCTGGTCTGCATTTCGCCGCATCCACAAACCTCGGGTTTTAGCCAAGGGTTCAACAAATCACATTGACGATTCTCGGCCAAGGACAATCACTCTTTGCACACGCTACAACACAAGAATCAAAACTGGAATCAAATTTGAGTCGTCTGGCTATACAAGCCGCTCACAGCCGAGGAAACCACCCTGCTGGAATTGCTGCAACAAGGGGCGGATTTTGCCTTGCTCTGTGAAATCGCCGCTTTTCTGAATGATCCCGAAACCGCCGCTGCACGGGTGGCAGGGCATATTACCGGCTGGCTGGGTTTGGAGTTGATTTCACGGATCGATACCCCATAAGCTGCCCCAAAGGGGAAGCCTATGTTTGACGGATTTGACAACGGGATGCACAACGGCATCGCCTATATAAGGGGCGGCAATGGTCCGCCGGTTTTACTGTTGCACGGCTATCCCCAAACCAAGGCGCTCTGGGCGCAGGTCGCGCCGTTACTGGCGCAAGATTACACCGTAATTTGCGCCGATTTGCGCGGCTATGGCGACAGTTTCAAACCTGAAAATACTCCCGATAACGCGCCCTATTCCTTTCGCGCTATGGCGCAGGATCAGGTGGCACTGATGGCGGCGCTGGGGTTTGAATGGTTTCATCTGGTCGGCCATGATCGCGGCGCGCGCACGGGGCATCGGCTGGCGCTGGACCATGACTGCCTGTTGTCGCTGACCCTGTTGGACATCATTCCGACTCTGCTGGCCTATGACAAAACCGACAAGACATTCGCGCAAACCTACTGGCACTGGTTTTTTCTGACACAACCCAAACCTTTTCCGGAAAAACTGATTGCGGCAGATCCAGACCATTTTTATCAAAGCTCCCTACTGGGTTGGGGCGCGGCGCAGCTATCGGATTTCAACGCTGATATGCTGGCCGACTATCGCCGTGCCTGGCGGGATCCGGCCATGCAACACGCCGCCTGCAACGATTACCGCGCAGCCGCCACGGTCGATCTGCAACACGACCGCAGCGATTTGGGGCGACGTGTACAATGCCCGACCCTGATCATGTACGGCACCGACGGGGCCATGGGGCGCATGTATGACGTGCCCGCAACCTGGGTCGATCGTTGCGCGGATATCACGGCCTGCCCGATGCCAGGCGGGCATTTCTTTGTTGATCAACAGCCACAACAAACTTCTGCGGCTCTGCTGGATTTCCTGTCTGATGCCTGAACCGCTGGGCAAAAATTATCGTCTGTTGTGGCTGTCGAGCGCAGTTGCCAATCTGGGGGATGGTATCGGGGTGGTGGCCTGGCCATGGTTGGCTTCGCTGCTCACCCGCGACCCGCTGGCGATTGCGTTGGTGGCCGTCGCGCTGCGCCTGCCGTGGTTTCTGTTTTCCCTGCCCGCAGGGGTGATCACCGACCGCCATGACCGGCGCAAACTGGTGCTTGTGATGGACATGCTGCGCAGCGTCGCGTTGTTTATGCTGTCACTGGCAGTGTGGCACGCGTTACCGATCCGGACCGTTACCGGCCTGCCCGATGCCATGCTCTACTGGCTATTGCTGTCCTCCGCCCTGTTGATCGGTTTTGCCGAAGTGCTGCGCGACAATGCAGCCCAGACCTTGATGCCTTCGCTGGTGCCGAAATCGCGGCTCGAGGCGGCAAACGGGCGGCTCTGGAGCATCGAAGTTTTGATGAATTCGCTGATCGGCCCGCCGCTCGCCGGTTTGGTGATCGCGGTTGCAGTGCCAGCAGCCTTTGTTTTCAACGGCGCGGGCTTTGCCTTGTCCGCTGCAATGATCCTGTTGATCCGGGGGGATTTCCGGCCCGCCCCGCGCCCGCGCCAGCCCCTCAAAACAGAATTCAAACAAGGATTTTCTTTTCTGTGGCGCAATCCATTATTGCGGGATCTGGCACTGGGATTGGGGCTGATGAATGCCACGTACCAGATGATGATGGTGGGATTGATCCTGTTTTCCCAAGACGTTCTGGGCCTGAGCGCGCCGCAATATGGCCTGCTGTTGACGGCTGGAGCCGTCGGCGGCATTCTTGGCGGCGTCCTCTCCGAACGGGTGATCGGCTGGCTCGGTGCCGGATTGACGCTCCGGCTTTGTTTGCTAGCCCTGATTACGCAAATGGTGGTCGCGGCATTGGCCAACAATGCGTGGCCGATCTGGATAGCCCTGTGTGTTGGCGAATTTATGGCGATGATCTGGAACACCATCACGGTTACCCTGCGCCAACGCCTGATTCCGGGGGACCTGCTGGGCCGGGTCAACAGCGTCTATCGGTTTTTCGGCTGGGGGTTGATGCCACTGGGGCTGCTGGCCTCGGGGGTGGTGGTCAAAATTTCTGGCGGCCTGCCCCATGACATGGCCTTGCGCACACCTTTTGCGCTTGGTGCGGTGCTGATGGCGGTTTTGACCCTGCGCATCTGGCGCAAACTGTCCAATCGGGCGCTTGCCGATGCCACATTCCGTTAGCCGTAGACCCCGCGCGCGTTTGGGTGTACTCCGGCCCCATGACAGATAAACTCCCCTCCGAAGGCGACCGGATCGCCAAATATCTCTCGCGTGCCGGCGTGGCCTCGCGCCGCGAAGTAGAACGCATGATCGATGAAGGCCGTGTGCAGTTGAATGGCCAGCTGCTGACCACGCCCGCGATCAAGGTTTCCGACAAAGACGACATTCTGGTCGATGGCAAACCCGTTGGCCCCGCCGATGAGCCGCGTATGTGGCTGTATCACAAACCCACCGGCCTTGTGTCCACCAACAACGACGAAAAAGGCCGGCGCACGATTTTTGATGAACTGCCCGATGACATGCCACGCGTAATGACCATCGGGCGGCTGGATCTGAATTCCGAAGGGTTGTTGTTGCTGACCAATGACGGCGGCTTGAAACGGCGCTTGGAATTGCCCTCGACCGGCTGGGTGCGCAAGTATCGTGTTCGGGTGAACGGACGGCCAACAGATGACACATTGGCCCCGCTGCGCAAAGGGGTGACGGTTGATGGCGAACGCTTTCAGCCGATGGCCGTTGGCATTGATCGTCAGCAAGGCGCGAATGCCTGGCTGACAGTGGGCCTGCGTGAAGGTAAAAACCGCGAAATTCGCCGCGCGATGGAATCGGTTGGCCTGAGCGTGAACCGATTGATTCGCGTGTCCTACGGGCCGTTTCAGTTGAAAACACTGAAACCCGGCGAAGTCGAGGAAATCCGCACCAAGGTGATGCAGGATCAACTGGGAATGAAATCGCCCGAAAAAACAGAGCCCCCCAAGCGCGGCCCCAAGGCGCGCCGCCTGAGCCGGGCACAACAGGGTAATCCCCCCGCCCGCCGCCGGAAATAATACGCCTAGCTGAGCTTGATATTACCCGCCATCTGGCGGCCATCCAACCCGTCGATCAGGTCAAATTCCACCGCCTGATCGTCGCTCAGGCTTTGCAAACCCGAGGCCTGAACCTGTGAAATATGCACGAAAATATCATTTCCGCCGTCAGCGGGCTGGATGAAACCATACCCCTTGTCGGCGTTGAACCACTTAACCGTTCCTTTGGCCACCTGGATATTCCTTCTGTCAATAATTGCGTTACCGCATCCTTGCAGTCGCGCCATGAATGACAGCAAATTCCCCTGAACAGCATTTCATCGGGGTGGCTTGCTTGCGCAAACATGACCGAACCAAGGTAAGCGTAGTACATTTTTCGATTCCCTCAAAACGGAAAAAGTTCGGCGACCACTCTGCCTAGAGCACAGTTGAAACTGACGCTTGCCCTTCTTGGCGCAGTGTGGCTTTTTAGGGAGAACGAAAAACTGGACGGGAACAGGAAATATGGCCGACCTTTTGACATGGGAAAACTTCGCCAATTTGGGCGTGTTGATCTTTCTGCAAGCCGTGCTCGGCTTTGACAACCTGCTGTATATTTCAATCGAGTCCCAGCGCGCCCCCGAAGAAAGCCAACGCTCTGTGCGGTTTTGGGGGATCCTGATCGCGGTTGCCCTGCGGGTGGTGCTGTTGTTTGTGATGATCAAGCTGATCGACCTGATGCGAGAGCCGTTTTATCATTTCAACATGCCCGGAATCATCGAAGGCGGGGTGAATTTCTCGACTGTGGTGTTTATCGTTGGCGGCGTTTTCCTGATGTATACTGCATTTAAGGAAATCACCCATATGTTGTCGATGGAACATCTGGAAAACGACCCTGAGGCCCGCGTCGGCAAATCGGCAACTCAGGTGGTGGTGATGATCGTTTTGATGAACCTGATCTTCAGTTTTGACTCCATCCTGTCCGCTCTGGCTATCACCAAGGTGTTTCCGGTTCTGGCCATCGCCATTCTGGTATCAGGCATTGCAATGCTTGTTTTGGCGGACGGGGTGACAGCCTTTTTGAAAAAGAACCGTATGTACGAGGTTCTGGGCCTGTTCATCCTGTTGATTGTCGGTGTTGTCCTGCTCGGAGAGGCCGGCCCAGCGGCGGCGCATGCCATGCATGACGACGCCTTGCAAATCCGCATTTTTGGCTATGATTTGATCCCTATGTCCAAGACCACCTTCTATTTCTCGGTCATTGTGCTGGTAATTGTTGAACTTGTGCAAACCGGATATCAACGGAAACTGGCCGAAGAACGCAAGCACGAGCAAAAAAACTGATGAGCCAACCATTGGCGGTGCCGCGCACGGAACGCACGGTTTATCAGGGGCAACCCGCCTGGATCAAGCGCCCCGAACCGGCGCGTTCCAGCCGGTTTGTCTGGCTGCATAAACTGTTGATACCTCTGTTACCCATGGCCCTGCGCCCCACCAATTCGCCGGGCGGCCCTGCCGGGTTGGCGTTGGAGATAAGCCGCCTTGAGCTTTTCGCCGAGGCGGGGTTGCCGGTGCCCGCAGTTCTGGAACAAGGCGATGATTACGTCGTCCTGTCGGATTGCGGAACAATGCTGCACTCCTGTATAATGGCGCTAGACGATCCGGCAGACCGCCTGCAGCAGGTGGAAAAAGCGCTCGATGTTCTGCTTGCGGTTCATCATGCGGGGCTGACCCATGGCCGTCCCTACTTCAAGGATTTTGTTATACACCCTGACACACACAAGATAACCATGCTGGATTTGGAGGAAGACAGCGCCAAGTCCGCCCCGCTCGCCGATGCGCAAGCGCGTGATTTCTGGCTGTTCCTCAGTTCGGCTTGTGATTTTTTTGCCCCCCAATCCCCGCCGCTGGCCGAATTGGTGGCCTATTATTGCCCCCGCGCCCCGGATCAGAGCCGCGCCGCCCTGCCCCGTCTGGCCCGCGCCCTGCGCCCTTATCGCCGATTGATCGGTTTCCTTCGTGCCCGAAACATCGCGCGCGAAGTGACCGGAGCCTATTGGGCGACACGCGCGCTTGAGGCCCTGCCAAAACCGTAAAACCCCGTGCAAAATCAAAAATACACTGGCGGCACTGGTAACAAGGCCGCAAGCATCCTATATTGATGTCAAACATAAAACCGGATTTCCTGGGGACAAAAATGTCAGCCTCTTCTTTGCAAGCTATTGCCTTTGTCGTTTTGATCGCGCTGATTTTGGTTGTGTCTTTTGGATCCATTGGCGGGGGCGCCTAATGGCACAGAGATTTGGCGGAGAGTTCAGCCCGCAAGAGCCTACAAAGGCGACACCAACACCCGAATTAAACAAGTTTCGCGGCAGAAAAGCACATAAATCCAACTTTCGTGCCAAATTGTTATTTCTGGCACCGATGCCGCTTTTGTTTAGCGGGATTGGCGAAATGCGCACGGGAAATGCCGCCGGTATGGTTGCCGAATTTGGCGCGCTGGCCTTGTTATTGCTTGCGCCTTGGCTCTTGCGCGACGGGATCGCCGCCCAAAACGCGTATGACGCTCGCAAAGTAGCCCGCGCCCCCGCTATCCCCCGCAAGCTTTTTGCGGCTGTGCTGACGGGATTAGGGGTGTTTCTGGCGGCCTTTGGCGGCTGGCATCAGGGCGTTATCGTTTCAATCGTTTACGGATTGCTGGCTTGCGGTGCCTTTATCGCCAGTTTCGGCATAGATCCGCTCAAATCCAAAGGGATTTCCGGTGCCGATGCCATGGCCACCGACCGGGTTGCCAAGGCCGTCGACAAAGCCGAGGATTTGCTCGCCCAGACCTTGCGCGCGGCCCGGAATATCGGGGAT
>CAMZLM010000075.1 GCA_947311485.1 uncultured Paracoccaceae bacterium | reverse complement strand
GTCATCAAGCACATGGCGATGAACCTGCTCAACAAAGCAAAAGACAAAAAATCCCTGCGCGTCATGCGTAAAAAGGCAGGATGGAATAATCGCTACCTTCTTCAGATACTCCGCGTGTGATGTTCATGCGATTCCCCTGGGGTGCTAACAAAGCCCTGTTGCCTATAGGTTTCAATCGCATCGGCGCAACGCCCCTCTGCCAGATTACTTGATGCTAGGCGTTGCCATTCCTGTCGTTGGCGACGGATTTCTGTAAGGCGAGCAGCCCCGGCATCAAGCGCGATATCCTTAAACGGTCTACCGGCCTGAATAGGTTGTAATTGCTCAGGGTCACCAACCAAAATCAGCGTGGCACCGCTTTTCTCGGCTGCACTCACAAACCGCGCCAGTTGCTTAGTGCCAACCATCCCCGCTTCGTCAATCACCAGCACCGAGTTTCTTGTCAGCAAATTGTAACCGTTCTTCCAGCTATATTCCAAAGAGGCCAAAGTTCGACTTTCAATGCCAGAAGCCGTTTCCAGACCATCCGCTGCTTTACCCGAAAGTGCCGCTCCTATTACTTGCAACCCCCGCTTTTCCCATGCGTGACGCGCCGCAGACAGCATCGTGCTTTTGCCCGCCCCCGCCAGACCAATGACGCAGGATAATTGGCCGGAAGTTAGAACATGACGGATTGCTGCTTCTTGTTCTGCACTCAGGCCTGCGCCCACCAATATTTGCAGAGTGGCATTTTCCTTGGCAATGGCCGCGTCGATATGTTTGCGCGAAACCGAAGCACCAGAGCTGGACGCCATCACGCGCGCATTTGCCGACAAGGTGGCTTTGATGCTGAGGAATTCCTGCGTTGAATAACGCGGTTCTGACCCTGCTTTTGCCTCAACAAGATCAGGCGAACGCAAAGCTGCCTCCGCTGCAATGTGCAGTTTAGTTGGGTCAGGAATATACGGCACTAAAGCGCGCAAAATATCAGCGCGCGTGAAGACTTCCTTCTTATCCGCGATTACTTCCAAAATATGCGCCGGATCACGTGCAACTTTTTCGGCAATGGAAAGCGTGTCTTCATCGGGCTGAATGATAAGCGGTTGCGCAGGGTCATATTCAGGGCGCAAAGGCACCTGTTCAGGGGCAAATTCCGCATCAGGTAATCTTGCGCCAATCTCACGCTGCGCTGATTTGGCGTTCAATTCGCGATGGTATTCAAATTGCTCAAATTCATGTTGCAGAGCGCGGCGCGCTTTTAAGTGACGTTGGATTAGGTCTTGCTGTTCGCGCCGATCACGCTGCAAGGCTTCATTGATCTGCGCTTCATTATCAGCACAGAAACGCTGATATGAACCTGTCATTTTTGCCCATGCCGCCTTCAAGCCCGTTGGCAGGTTTTCCATGAGGGCAGTGGCTTCCACAGCAAGGCGGGCCTGTTGCGTGTCGCGCAGGGTTTCACGTTCGCTGCGTTGTTCATACACCAAGGAAAGACGCTTTTGTTCAAGTAATTCCTTAGACGCCGTTGTTGCAGGCCTCGGTGCAACTGTTCTTCCGAAATTTGTAGCGGATGCGCACGATCTTGTGCGTATTGAAACACTAGAGACAGAGGAACGATCCAGTGATATTTGGCTTCTCAGAAATCAAGAAACACAGGACCTGCGTGATGTTGATCTCGTCATCGAATGGATTGTAAAAAGCATCGGTGATGCAAAGCACAGCCTTCTATTTTCTAACACAACCACCTTGAAAACCGCTCCGGTAGCTCAACGGTAAATTGTGGTGTGATCGACATCCACACCGCGTTCCAGAAACATTTCTTCCACTTTGCGAAGGCTCAGATTGAACCGGGAATAAAGCCAGAGATCATTTCAGGTGGAAAGCGGTGACGTTTGTCGCTGAGGTGCGATTTGGTCATCGGCAACACTTACCTACCAATGCTGCTTCCTGCAAATATGGGCAGTTAATGAGACAGTACCCCTAATAGTCGCCATTCTCTGCTTTGGTTAAAAAATGATCCACGTCGGGGGCCATTAAATCCGGCAAAGCGCGCGCTATTTTGTCTTTTGGCCAGTCCCACCACCGGACCGCCAAAAAACGGTCAATTGTTTGCGGGTCAAATCGGGTGCGAATTGGTTTCGCCGGATTGCCCGCTATGATCGTATAGGGCGGTACATCACGGCTGATGACGGCACGCGCGCCAATGACGGCACCATCGCCGATGGTGACACCGGACAGAATCAACGCATCGGTCGCGATCCACACATCATTGCCGATGACCACATCTCCCTTGCTTTTGGGGTGGCCTGTGATGCCCTGACCTTCGGGCCAGTAAATATTGAAGGGATAGGTGGTGCCCCAGTCGGGGCGGTGTTCGCTGCCCAGATAAATCGTGACACCTTTGGCGATGGAACAGTATTTGCCCATGCGCAGGTGGCGGGGGGTTCCAAAACCGTTGGCAATGACCTCTGGCATTCCATAGGAATCCGCGCCGATTTCGTATTCCGGATAGCGCAATTGAAGCAGGCTTTTATCCGTAAGCCCCAGTTTACGGGCGATGCGACCAATGGCGAATTTAACTTTGCGCGACATGTAGAATACCGGTTTCTTTCTGGATGGATCAATGTCGTGTTTACACCGCTTTGTGCCAAAATTACCAGTGGACCGGATGGTCAAAATTGATACAGTCAACAAGGCGAGACAAAAACGGTTCCGGCGATCAGGCCGGTGTGCCGCGATCATAAGGGAAAGACCAATGTTTGAATACGCGATAATCTGGGAGTGGATCATGTTTGCCACTCGCTGGCTGCATGTGATCACCGCGATTGCGTGGATCGGGTCATCGTTTTATTTTATCGCGCTGGACCTCGGCCTGCGCAAGGCCGCCGACCTGCCAGAGGGCGCGCATGGCGAGGAATGGCAGGTTCACGGGGGCGGGTTTTATCACGTGCGAAAGTATCTGGTGGCACCGGCGGCGATGCCCGAGCATCTGACCTGGTTCAAATGGGAGAGCTATTCCACCTGGCTATCCGGTTTTGCCATGCTGTCACTGCTATATTATGGCGGCGCAGAGCTGTATCTGGTGGATGCGTCTGTCTGGGATGTGCCCGCCTGGGTGGCGATTGTGGCGTCGATGGCGTCAATTGCGGGGGCGTGGATTGCCTATGACTTGCTGTGCAAATCGACATTTGGCGATGATAACCGGCGTTTGATGGTGCTGCTTTATATCATCCTTGTGGCGATGGCCTGGGGGTATACGCAAATATTCACCGGTCGCGCGGCATTTTTGCACCTCGGGGCGATTACTGCCACGGTGATGACCGCGAATGTGTTTTTCATTATCATGCCAAACCAGCGGATTGTGGTTGCTGATCTAAAGGCAGGGCGGGTGCCGGATGCCAAATACGGCAAAATTGCCAAGCAGCGGTCGACCCACAACAATTACCTGACCTTGCCGGTAATTTTCCTGATGCTGTCCAACCACTATCCGTTGGCCTTTGGCACGCAATACAACTGGGCGATTGCGGCGCTGGTGTTTTTGATGGGCGTGACCATTCGGCATTATTTCAACTCCAAACATGCCCGCAGCGGTAACCCGACATGGACTTGGGCGCTGACCGCGATTTTGTTCATCGCGATTATGTGGCTGTCGACCTTTACCCCGACCGCACCCGAGGACACCGAAGAAGCCGCCCTGCCGGCCACCGCCCAACGTTTTGCCGCCGCCGAGCATTTCGAGGATGTGGCGGATATGGTGGCGGGTCGCTGTTCCATGTGCCACGCGGAAGAACCGTTTTACGAGGGGATCCTCTGGGCCCCACGCGGGGTCAAACTGGATAGCCCGCGCCATGTGGCGATGCTGGCACGGGAAATCTATCTGTTTGCCGGTCGCTCAAATGCTATGCCCCCTGCCAATGTAACGTTTATGGAACCCGAAGACCGGGCGCTGATCCGCAAGTGGTATGAGGGGGCGTTGAAGGGATCGTAGGCCTTGCCTCGTTCCTTTGGCTCTGCTAGCAATCCCCCATTCTCAGGGCGGGGCGAAATTCCCCACCGGCGGTGATAGCCCGCGAGCGGTCCAATGGGTGGATGTCAGCAGATACTGGTGGAATTCCAGAGCCGACGGTTAAAGTCCGGATGAAAGAGAAGGGAGCGCGCCTGTTGGGCTGCGTTTCTGGAAGCTTTGAGGTTTGTTCTGTGATGGAAAGGAACCTCTGAAATGAACACCAAACCGAAAATAGCCTTTATCAAGGCCCGTTGGCACAGCGATATTGTGGATCGGGCCTATGACGGATTTATGACGCAGGCAGATGCCTGGGATGTGGTGGCCTTTGATGTGCCGGGCGCGTTTGAAATGCCGCTGTTGGCGCAACGGTTGGCCGGCAGTGGCGATTACGCTGCGGTGGTCTGTGCGGCGCTGGTGGTGGATGGCGGCATCTATCGCCACGATTTCGTTGCAGCGGCGGTGGTTGATGGCCTGATGCGGGTGCAGCTGGATACCGGCGTGCCGGTCTTTTCAGTATCGCTAACGCCGCATCATTTTCAGCCGACGGCGGAACATGTGGCGTTTTTTAGCGAACATTTCATTAAAAAAGGGGCCGAAGCCGCCGAAGCTGTCGCCCAAGTGCTGGCGCTTTAACACTTCCTTTATGGAACTACTGTCTCCTTGCCCGTGGGTAAGGAGATGGTTTTATGAAAAACTACAGTCGATTGGCCTTGTTTCTAGGGGGGGCTGTGGTGTTGCTGATGATTGTTTATCGGCTGGATTTGTCGGAGGAGCAAGAACAGGAAACCGCCTGTCTGGCGGGGGAAGACGGTGACTGTATTGCCGTTGTTCAACAGGAACCGCAAAAACCGGTCACTGAAACAAACGGGGTTCGGGATGCCGGGGCTTTAAAGAAAAGCTGTGATGCCGGTTCCATGGAAGACTGCGCCAATCTGGCCTTTCGGTATGAACAGGGGCGCGATGTAAAACGCAGCATGCGTACAGCGCTGCGCCTGTACGAAGACGCTTGTAAATGGCGATTGGGTGCAGCTTGTGAGCGGCTGGGTTTTCTGTATCTGGAAGGGCAGGGGGTGGGAAAAAACCTGTTCTTGGCACGTAGGTTTTTCAGGCGAGGGTGTGATCTTTCAGATGCGCATAGTTGCTATAACCTTGGCTATGTATACGCAACGGGAATGGGCGTTTCCGTCAATGCCGCGATCACGGCTGGCCTGTTTCAGCGGGCCTGTGCTTTAGGGTTGCCCAAAGGTTGCGAAACGGCGGATCGCTAGGCTCAGGACCTATTAATCTCTTGCTTAGTTGAAAGGTTTCTGAATCAATGTCTCCAAACAAGGAGGACTGCATGTCGGACCACTTTTGGCTGAGCAAAGAACAACTGGCGCGTATCGAGCCGTATTTTCCTTTGTCACACGGGGTGCCGCGGGTTGATGACCGGCGGGTTCTCAGCGGTATCATTCATGTGCTGAAGCGCGGGCTTCAGTGGCGGGATGCGCCGCCCGAATATGGTCCGCACAAGACCCTCTATAACCGCTTCGTCCGGTGGAGCCGAATGGGGGTATTTGATCGTATTTTCAAAGAGTTGTCATCGCAGGACGTGCCTGATCAGTTGCAGATAGATGCGACCCACCTCAAGGCGCACCGCACCGCAGCCAGCCTGCTCAAAAAGGGG
>CAMZLM010000074.1 GCA_947311485.1 uncultured Paracoccaceae bacterium | reverse complement strand
ATTCTTCCATCTTCATCCACCGTACTACGCTAAAGGAATGTCCGTTTCCAGAACTGTATCTCCGGTCCGCGGATATCTAAATGTTTAGTCCCACAACCTTCTGGCTTTTGCTACAGGAGGTTGATTTAAGGGCAGTATACACCACGCTAACGCCAAGTCAACGGCGCGAGTTCGAAACGGATACAGGTCACTTCGGAGACGATGGCTGACCCCGGAAGAGTTTGCCGCAAGCAGGCCCTTCCATAAATCGCAATGGGCATTGGCGCTTGAGCTCCCTGAGGGCTCCGCGCCACCGCCCATTGCTCACGCCGCCGAATAATGGCAAACAGAAGAGGTACAGAGTCTACTTACGACCAAGGGGGTCATCCCGCAAAACACGTCGACGCACGAACCAACTCCTTCTAAGCTGGCTCACTATGAATTACTCAATTATTGATTTGGGTTTCCTCTAAAGGATGCCCCCCTAGCTCAGAGCAGAATAAGCGCCGCCAGCCCCAGGAACACAAAGAACCCGATCATATCCGTCACCGTGGTTACAAAGGCACCGGATGCCAGCGCCGGATCTATGCCCATTTTATCCAGCCCCAGCGGGATCAGAATACCGGCCATCCCCGCCACCAGAAGGTTGGCAATCATCGATAGCGCCAACACCAGTCCAAGCATCGGGCTGCCAAACCAAACCATGCCGATCCCCGCGATAATCACCGCAAACACCACACCATTAAAAAAACCAACCGCCACTTCGCGCCGGATCACCCGCCAGGCATTGGCGGGGGTCAAATCCTTGGTCGCGAGCGCACGCACCGCCACGGTCAGGGTTTGTGTCCCCGCATTCCCGCCCATAGAGGCCACGATCGGCATCAAGACAGCCAGTGCCACGATGGCCTCGATGGTCGAGGAAAACTGCGCAATCACGATTGACGCCAAAACCGACGTCATCAGATTCACCGCAAGCCAGGGGAACCGCAGCCTGGTGGTTTCAACCACACTCCCCGACAGGCTCTCGTCGCCAACACCGGCCAGCAGCATGATGTCTTCTTCGGCCTCTTCGTCCAGAACATCCATCGCGTCATCAATGGTAATCACCCCGACAAGCCGGCCTTCGTCATCCACCACCGGCGCGGAAACCATGTGGTATTGGTTAAAGGCATAGGCCACGTCCTCTTGTGTCTGGGTCGCCGGAATCACACGAAAATCCTCGTCCATCAGTTCCGACAACCGCATTTCCCGCGGATTCGACATCAGTTTGGACAAGGACACCGTGCCGATAGGCTGTAAAAACGGGTTTACAATCACCATGTTATAAAAGTTGTCCGGCAGGTCTTCTTCGCTGCGCAAATGGTCAATCGCATCCCCGACCGTCCAATCCGGCGGGGCCATCACCAATTCGCGTTGCATCATACGCCCGGCGGTTTCCTCGGGGTATTGCAGAGATTGCTCCACCGCAACCCGGTCCGCATCCTCGAGCGCCTCCATCAGGCGTTCTTGTTGCGGGGCGTCCATGTCCTCGACCAGATCGACCACATCGTCGGTTTCCAGATCGCGCACGGCCTCGGTTACGACCGCATCCGGCAGTTGCTCGAACACCTCGGCGCGCAGGCTCTCGTCTACTTCGGACAGCACCTCGCCGTCGATTTCATCCCCCCAAAGCGCCAGCAAGGCCGAACGATAGCGGGGCGAGATTTGTTCCAGAAGGTCGGCAATATCCGCAGAATGTTCTGTATCCAGAAGGTGCACGAGCCGGTCCCGGTCGCCGCTGGAAACCGCATCGAGAACCGCATTTACCGTAAGCGCGTTTATTTCATAAACGCGGTCCGGATCTTCTGCTTCGGGCAAAGTAAGATCATTCATTTGCGGCTCCCTCAAGTTGTCGCGAACCTATAGCAGCAATGGACTTGTCACAACGGCCTTTCGGCGGTGCTTGGCATCCTTGCCGTTTACTTACGCCGTTTCACCCGATACCGTGGCAGTGTTGAACACCAAAGATGAAAATATCCTAAAATGCCCTCTACAAAAACCGACATTCAGAATTTCAATACCCTCAACGATCTGGCGAACGCCGCTTTGGAGACGCATCAGAAGGGCGACCTGGACGAGGCTATCAAGCTGTATCGGGTCTATTTATCCCGCAACCCGACGGATGCCATGTTCTGGTCCAACCTTGGCGCGCTTTTTCGCAGCCGTAAAAACTATGACCTTGCGGCTGTCTGCCAGCAGCGGGCGTTGCACTTAAAGCCGGACTCACCGTCGGTGATCAACAATGCGGCAAATGCATTCTACGATGCCGGACTTGGTGAAAAAGCGCTGGATTTGCGTAGACAGGCCTTAAAAATAGAACCGGGCAAGGCCGAAAATTACGCCACACTGGCAAAATACCTGCGCGGTTTGGGACGCCATAGCGAGGCAGAGGCCGAATTGCACAAAGCCCTGCGGGTGCATCCGGAAGACGCAGAATTACACATTCAACTGGCATTTGCCCAATTGTGCCTTGGCAATTACCCCGAGGGGTTCAAAAACTTTCATTGGCGATGGCAGGGGGATGAAATTTCCCCCCCCGATTTTGCCATCCCCCAATGGCAAGGCGAAGACCTGCAAGGCAAGACCATTCTGGTTACCCCGGAACAGGGGTTTGGCGACACTATCCTGATGGCACGGTTTTTTGCCCCGCTAAAGGCGCTAGGTTGCACCGTAAAGTTTGCCTGCAAACCGCCGCTACGCCGTCTGTTTGCCAACATACCCGGCATAGACCAGTTCGCCGAAGGCCGTGACGCGATCGACTCCAGCGATTACTGGACCCCGATGATGGACCTGCCCCGTTACCTCGGCATCACTCTGAACACAGTCCCACCGCCTGCACCGCTCACAATTCCACAGGATTCGGTGGACCGTGCCCACTATATCATGGCACCGTTTAACAAAATGTTTAAGCTGGGCATCCTTTGGTCCGGATCTGTCACCTATCGCGCCAATCACAAGCGGTCATTTGGTCATCAACAGTTCCTGAAACTGGCAGACATTAAGGGTTTGCAAATGATTTCGCTCTACAAGGGCCCGCTGACGGAGGCATTTCATGCGGATGGCACCTCTTGTGTGATTCTGGACGGGGCATCACAGGATCGGGATTTTGCCGACAGCGCGGCACTGATTAAAGAACTGGATCTGGTGGTGACCATGGACAGCGCCATTGCCCATGTGGCCGGCTCCCTCGGGGCACCGGTGTGGGATTTATTGCATTCGGAGGCTTACTGGCTCTATGAACCCTTTGACGACCATACCCCGTGGTATCCGTCAATGCGTCTACTGCGCCAACGCGAGGCGGGTAATTGGGATGCGGTGTTTACGCAGCTCCACACAGAAATTAGCACACTTGTTAAGGAAAAGCTGGGATGAGCGATATTTTAACCCCTATTTCACCCGGTGAACTGCTGGACAAGCTCACCATTCTGCAAATCAAATGCGAACAAATCAGCGATCCCGACAAACTGCAAAATGTCGAAAATGAACGCGCCCTGCTGCAAGCCGTGGTAGACCGGCATATTCCTGTAAAAGAGGATATCGCCGCATTGGCTGTGGATTTGCACAACGTGAATCAACAGCTCTGGGATATCGAGGACGACATCCGAGATTGTGAACGGGTGGGGGATTTTGGCGATAAATTCATCTCGCTGGCCCGGGCGGTTTATGTTACCAACGACCGTCGGGCTGCGCTGAAAAAACAAATCAATCAGGCGCTTGGATCGGCAATTGTCGAAGAAAAA
Source organism: uncultured Paracoccaceae bacterium (assembly GCA_947311485.1). Classification (GTDB taxonomy): domain Bacteria; phylum Pseudomonadota; class Alphaproteobacteria; order Rhodobacterales; family Rhodobacteraceae; genus Amylibacter. Next base: position 1,128 of record CAMZLM010000074.1, on the reverse strand, counting down.
TCCTACGCGGAATACTGATATGCAGCTTTTGCTTGGCCAAACACTCGCCTTTGTTGGCGATCCTTTTCACGACGGCATCTCTGCCGTGCAGCATCGCCACCATGGTGCGGTGCTGCTGGACGGGGGGCGAATTATCGCCATAGACGCGGCCGATACCCTGCGCGCAACCCATCCACAGGTGCCTGTCACCGATCACGGCGATCACCTGCTGATGGCCGGTTTTATTGACGCGCACGTGCACTACCCGCAAACCGGCATTATCGCCAGTTGGGGCAAACGGCTGATCGACTGGCTCAACAGCTATACCTTCCCCGAGGAAATGCGCTTTGGAGATCCCGCCTATGCGGATGAAATCGCAGCGCTTTGGTGTGATCTGGCGCTGCAAAACGGCACCACCACCGCCGCCAGTTTTTGCACCATCCATCCGCAAAGCGTGGATGCCTTATTTGAGCAGGCCCAATCGCGCGGCATGCGTATGGTGGCCGGTAAAACCTGCATGGACCGCAACGCGCCGGACGGGCTGCATGATACGGCACAATCAGCCTATGACGACAGCAAAGCATTGATTGAAAAATGGCACGGGGTGGATCGTCTGACCTATGCGATCACCCCGCGGTTTTCACCGACCTCGACGCCGGAACAGCTGGCCGCGATGGGGACGCTCTGGGCGGAAAATCGCAGTTGTCTGATGCAAACCCACCTGTCCGAACAGATCGAGGAAATCAAATGGGTGCGCGAATTATTCCCCGATGCGCGTGATTATCTGGATACCTATGAACAACACGGTCTGATCGGCAAGGGCGCGATCATGGGGCATTCGATTTATCTGGAACCACGCGAAATCGACCGCATAGCCGAAACCGGCACCGCAATCGTGCATTGCCCGACCTCGAACGCCTTTATCGGATCGGGCATGTGCGATGTGCCCGGGCTGCACCGGCGCGGTATTGCCACAGGGCTGGCCACCGACACCGGCGGCGGATCATCGTTTTCCATGCTGCGAACCATGGCCGCCGCCTATGATATCGGGCAGCTGCGGGGCGGGATATTGCATCCGGCCGAATTGCTGTGGCTGGCGACCGTCGGTTCAGCCAAGGCCCTGTGTCTGGATGATAAGATCGGCAATCT
>CAMZLM010000073.1 GCA_947311485.1 uncultured Paracoccaceae bacterium | reverse complement strand
CAGGCTTTCTCCCATGTGCTGTTGCACCTGCTCCAGACGCCGCTCCATGGTTTGCATCATCTGCATCTGGGCACGGGTCTGGCCTTCGGACACCTGTTTCAGCGCCCCCGAGAGTTGATGCTGGCTATCGTTCAAAATCCGCAGTCCCTCGCCCAACTGGCCAATTTTCTGCGCCAAAGGTTCGGTCGCCCGTGCAGATCGCCCTGCGGCACGCAGGGCCAGAAACACCATCAACAACAGTAAAACCAACGCCACTCCACCGGCCAGAAACACCAGCGTCAACGGATCATTGAAATCGAGAGAAACCGTCATGTGCGCCCAAACAGACGTTCAATATCGGTTAATTTCAGCTCCACATAGGTAGGACGCCCGTGGTTGCACTGGCCGGAATGGGGGGTGGCCTCCATTTCCCGCAACAGGGCGTTCATTTCCTCAGCGCGCATAATCCGGCCCGAACGGATCGACCCATGACAGGCCACCCGTGACAGGATTGCTTCTATCCGGTCCTTGATCGTCTGGGTCTGATCCAGATCCGCCAGTTCATCACACACATCGCGGATCATGGCAGCAGCATTGACCTGCCCCAGTATGGCCGGCGTTTCGCGCACACAAATTGCCGTACCGCCGAAATCCTCCAAAACCAGCCCGAGCTTGGCCAATTCGGGGGCGGCCTCCAATAATTGGGCGTGGCGTTCGGCGGGGAGGTCGACAATTTCAGGGATCAACAGGGCCTGAGAGGCCACCCCGTTTTCCGCCATTTGGTTTTTCAGCTTTTCATACACCAGCCGTTCATGGGCTGCGTGTTGGTCCACGATCACCATCCCGTCCGGCGTTTGCGCGATGATGTAATTTTCGTGTATCTGCGCCCGCGCCGCGCCCAGAGGTTGATCCGCCACGGGGGCGGGTTGTTCCGGTTCCACACGGCCGGAAAAGGACGGGGCGGTTTCCTGAAAGGTGGGTTGCTGGGCCTCATACGCCCGTTGCAGCGATACACCGGACGGGCGCGGTTGCATCTGGTAAACCGGCGCAGCAGGGCGATTTTCAGGGCGAAAGGCACCAAGCGTTGCATCCGCCACCGTGGTTGACGCACGATGCCCCGCATTTGCCAGCGCATGGCGCAGTGCCGACACAATCAACCCGCGTGCCTGTCCGGGTTCGCGAAAACGGACCTCGGATTTGGCGGGATGTACATTCACATCCACCAACGCCGGTTCACATTCCAGAAACAGCGCCAGCGCCGGATGCCGGTCACGGTGCAGGAAATCCGAATAGGCCCCGCGAATCGCGCCGTAAAACAGCTTGTCCTTGACCGGGCGTCCATTCACAAACATGTACTGCGCCACGGCAGAACCGCGCGAATACGTGGGCAGCGAAGCATAGCCCGTCAGGGAAATTCCGTCCCGTTCCGCATCTATTTGCAGGGAATTGGCGGCAAAGTCGTTCCCCAGAATTTTCGCCAACCGCCCATGCAGCGCGTCAAACAGATCGCCGGTTTGCGGATCGACCTGAAACACCACCCGACCGGCACCGCCACCCGATAAATCCCGCAACGTAAAACCGATGTGCGGTTCAGCCATCGCCAGCCGTTTAACCACGCCGATAATGGCCGTGGCCTCTGCCCGATCGGTGCGCAGGAATTTCAACCGTGCCGGTGTGGCATGAAAAAGGTCACGCAATTCAACAACCGTGCCTTTGGACAGGGCCGCCGGACGCACCGGTTCATGCCGGCCGCCATTTACGGAAATCATCGCCGCGCCATCCGCCCCTTGCGCCCGCGACGTGATGGTCAACCGTCCGACCGCCCCCATAGAAGGCAATGCCTCGCCACGAAATCCAAAGGTGTGGATATTCATCAAGTCCGAGCCGTCAATTTTTGACGTCGCATGGCGGGACAGCGCCAGTTCCAGTTCATCCGCAGCAATACCATACCCGTCATCCGATACCCGCATCAGGGTTTTGCCGCCATCCGCATAGGCAATTTCAATACGTTTTGCATCCGCATCAATGGCATTTTCCACCAGCTCTTTAATCGCGCTGGCGGGGCGTTCGACGACCTCACCGGCGGCAATACGGTTTGCTGCGGCGTCATCCAGCTGTCGGATACGGGGGCGTATATTGGGGTTTGCAGTGTTCATGCCGCAAAACATAGCATGAACACCGCCGATTCGGCCATGGGCGTTTACAGGCGTTAACCTTATTGGCTCGCCGGCAATCCGACCGGTTTACCCACAACAACAAATTGCATTTCATCCGGTTTCAACAGGCGACGTGCCACGCTGTTGATATCATCCAGCGTCAGGGCATTAACCTTGTCATTACGGGTGTTGACGTAATCAATCGGCAATTCATCTAGCTGCATACCCACCAGAGCACGGGCGATTTTGCTGTTGGGCCCAAACCGTAGCGGATAGGACCCCGTCAGATATTTTTGTGCATCTTCCAGTTCTTCCGCCGTAAAATCACCGGTGGCCGCCCGCGCCCATTCATCCCGAATAACCTGCACGGCCTCGGCGATCTTATCGTTGCCAGAGGCCACGCTCCCCCCGACAAAATTGGTGTGGTCCAGCGCCGCCACATAGGAATACACCCCATAGGTCAGCCCGCGCTTTTCGCGAACCTCGTCGGTCAGGCGCGACCCAAAACCGCCCCCGCCCAGAATGTGGTTCATCACATAGGCCGCCAAAAATTGCGGGTCATGGCGCTTGATGCCCTTGTGCGCCCAGATGGCCACCGACTGCGGGGTGTCAAATTCAACCACCTTGATCCCGCCCGGCGCGCCAAATTCCACATCCCGGGGCAAATCCGGTCCGGTCGCAGGCAGATCCCCCAACAAACGATCCAGCATCGGACCGAGCTGTTCAGCGGTGACATCGCCAACCACTCCGATCACCATATGGGCGCGGGTCAGACCCTTTTTGTGGGCCTCCACAATATCCGCAACTGTCAGCGATTTGACGGTCTCCACCGTGCCATCCACCGGACGCGCATAGGGATGATCGCCATAGGCAAGAACGTCTATGGTTTTTCCGGCAATCACATCCGGATCCGATTTATCCGATTCCAGCCCCGACAAAACCTGTTCTTTCACGCGGTCAAACGCCACCTGATTAAAGGCCGGTTTGGTGATCGCCTGTTTCAACAAATCCAATGCCTGATCCGCATTCGAAGTCAGCACCTGTGCCGAAACCGCCAGCGAATCGCGCCGTGCGCTATAGGAAAAATTCGCCGCGAGGGATTCAGTCGCGCGCAAAAACGCCGCCGCATCCATGTCGCCGGTGCCTTCCTCCAACAGTCCCATCATCAGGCTGGTTGCCCCCTGTTTTTCCGGCGCATCGAACGACGCCCCGCCCTTCATAGCGATCTGCAAAGCAATAAAAGGAATGGCATGCTCTTCGACCAACCACGCCTTAATGCCCCCGGGGGAGGTCACTTCCTGAATTTTTATCTGGGCGGCAGCGGGCAGGGCCAGCACAACGGTAGTGACACAAATAGCGATAAAACGGATCATTGGGACACCTTCTTTTCTGTCATCTTCCAGCCGGTAACGGATTGTTTCTTAACCAGAACACGATTTGCAGCGGCCATAATATCCTCTGATGTGATCGCAGCCAACACCTTGGGCCATGCCTGTACATCGGCTATCGTCAACCCCGAGGTCAGGGCCTCTCCATAGCGGCGAGCAACACTGTCGATGCTGTCTTGGGAATAGATTTCTTCGGCCGCGATTTGTGTTTTCAGGCGTTTCAAATGTTCTTCATCGACCCCGTTTTTCAGGAAATCCGCGAGAACCTCGTCAACCGCATCTTCCAGTTCCCGCAGCGACACCCCCGGCGCAGGCATGGCAAAAATCCCGAATGTATCCGGATCAAGCGACAAGCTCGAATACCACGCGGTGGCATAGGTGGCGATTTTACGGTTCAGCTGCAATTCGCGCCCCATCACCGATGAAATTCCCGAGCCGCCCAAGAGTTCGCTGAGCAACACCAAAGCCGCGGCCTCTTTTTGATCGCCGGCACGCCGGTTCGCCGCCAAATAATTACGAATCATGGATGGTTGACGCACACGTGGGTCGGAAAATTCCAGATGGACCGCCGATAAATGCGGCGGCTCCTGTGGGCGCAGCCTTGGCGGGATATTGTCAGACGGTCGTAACGCCCCGAATTTTTCTTTGGCCAGCGCCAAAACCTGATCCGGTTGCACATCACCGGCCACGACCACAATCGCATTGTTCGGCGCATAAAACGTCCGGTAATACTTCAGCGCATCCTCCAGGCTCAGCTTTTCAACTTCGTGTTTCCAGCCAATCACCGGTCGCTGATACGGGTGGTTCATGAACATTGCCGCCTGCCGCATTTCCGAAAACAGGCTGCCCGGGTCATTTTCCGTGCGCATATTGCGTTCTTCCAGAACCACGTCACGTTCGGTTTCGACGTCCTCTTCGCTCAGCACAAGGTTGCGCATCCGGTCTGCCTCCAACCCCATCATCAGCGGCAAACGATCCACGGCAACCCGTTGAAAATAGCCCGTATAATCATAAGAGGTAAAGGCATTATCCACCCCGCCGTTGCGCGAAACAATGTCCGAAAAATCACCCGGTTTCAGGGTCTTCGTCCCTTTGAACATCAGATGTTCCAGAAAATGCGCTATGCCGCTTTTGCCCGCAGTTTCATCAGCAGAACCTACCTTGTACCAAACCATATTGGTCACGATCGGCGCGCGGTGGTCTTCGATCACCACCACCTGAAGGCCGTTTTCCAAATCAAAGCTCGATACCTTGCCGGTTTGCGCCACCGCCGCCAACGGCAGCAAAATAATTGCAGTCAGTGTTCTGAAAAACATACGAGTCCTCACGTTGTTGTTGCCCAGAGAGTAAACCGTTGCCGGCCGAATTCAACCGCAACAAACGGTTTTGTGATGCTATTCCCAAACCTCGGGCTGCACCGCATAGGCAATATAGAGCGGGTGTTTAGGGTGGCCCTTTTGCGACAGGCCCAAATGATACAACGGTTTGGGTTGGGCGCGCAGAATACGTTCCATTTCCGGCCCGCGCGCACGATGTTCGCCGTGCGTTCCCCAAGCACAAACAATACGATCTGCCCAATCGCAAGCACGTAAAATAGCCGCGTCATTTTCCGGCCCGACCGGATCATCCTGCGCGCGCATATCCCGCGGATCCGTGGCACGATAGGCAAAAATATTACAAACCCGAAACGCCCCGAACCCCAAGGTGCGCGCGCGGCGTTCACAGCGTTCCACCGTGGGGTCGTTTTGTATTTCCGTTGCTGTAGAGGGGTTTAGCATGACAAACAGCACTCTTTGTCCGGATTCATCCCACACACGGGTCAAATCATAGCGGTATTTTTCGCAATCCGAATACACGGCAACCGATGCGGCATCCCCTTTTTGGAAGTGACGCTCGATCATTGGTCCGGTGCCACAAAAACCCGGCTTGGGTGCAATTCCCCCGCCCGATACACCCCGATGGCAATCGGCTCTCCGTCACAGGAAACCCAGGCCTCTTCGCCATATTCCACATCTGCCGCCAACACCCTTCCCGGATTGCCATTGCGCAACCGCGCGGCGGCCTCGGGGCGGCAGGTCAGCTCTGGCAGTTCTGTCAATCCGGTTTCAATTGGCAACAAATGGCTATCCAGTTCCGGCGTTTTGGCCAGTTCATCCACCAATTCCAGCGAAATGCCGTCCTCGGGTTCAAACGGGCCGGACCATATCCGGCGCAGGTTGCGCACATGGCCAAAACATCCCAGAACCGCGCCCAGATCACGGGCAATCGCACGCACATAGCCGCCCTTGCCACAGGTCATTTCCAATTCCACATGGTCTGCATCCGGACGGGAGACAAGGATCAGCTCCTCGACCCACAAAGGCCGTGCAGCCAATTCGATATCCTCTCCATCCCGCGCCAGTTTATAGGCCCGCTGGCCATCAATCTTCACTGCCGAAAATTTGGGCGGCACCTGCATGATATCACCGGTAAATTGCGGCAGGGCCGCCATGATTTCCGCATCCGCCGGGCGCAGTTCACTTTCAGCGATGATTTCCCCTTCGGCATCATCCGTGTTTGTCGCCTGCCCGAGCCGCACAACAAAGCGATAGGCCTTGAGCGCGTCGGTAATATAAGGCACGGTTTTCGTGGCCTCGCCCAGCGCCACGGCCAAAACACCGGTTGCCGCAGGGTCCAGCGTACCGGCATGCCCGGCTTTTTTCGCGTTGAACGCCCATTTGACCTTGTTCACCACCGCCGTCGAGGTAATCCCCGCCGGCTTGTCGATCACCAGCCAGCCATCCACGCGCCGTTTGTTTTTTCCTCGTGCCATAGGCTTTTCCATCTTGCAAAATTTCGTGGTGGGTTCCACCGGTCCGATGCTTTTATTCGCGCCCGCGCCCGCTTGCAACGGCTTGTCGTCTCTTATGGTCTTTGCACAGGCAAAACGCTTTCATAGATCATTGTGTTTGCCCCAGATGCAGCATCACATAGCGCGAGGATCGCCAGCCGCATTTGGTGTTTCTCTATTGTGGTCTGGTCAGGAATTGCGACCCGATATTTGGAAAGCATCGGGGGAGAAGGTTTTCACAGCCAATATGCCGACTGAATTCAATCCGGTTCCCCGTCATCGGTCACCGTGTCGCGCCGCACATTTGCCTGTTCCAGCAGGCGGCGGGTTTCATCCATTTGGTCAAACGTCTGATCGTACATAAATTTAAGTTCTGGCGAATATTTCAACGACAGCTCTTTATTCACAGCCCGGCGGACTTCTGATTTGTTGCGGTTCAGGGCCTCGATCACGACATCGGCATTTTGCCCGCCCAACGGCAGCACAAACACCAACGCCTGACGTAAATCCGGTGTTGCGCGCACTTCGCCAACAGTCACAGAAACATGGGCAAGATCGGGATCATGGAGATCACCACGCAGTAAAACCTCGGACACAACGCGCCGGATCAGTTCGCCCACACGCAATTGGCGTTGGCTTGGGCCTTTGGAGCTGTCAAATTTACGTTTCGCCATGGTGAACCTCTTTTCTCTGCACCTTTATGACACCTGCGCGTATGGTTCAACCAACCTTTGCCATTGGCGACAATTCTGGGTATTGCAAAGCAACATCGTTTTACAGACAGGGATCATTATGCCGGACTTACCAACCATCGCAATCGTCGGGGCCTCCGGGCGCATGGGGCAAATGCTGATCAAGACAGTTCAGGAGAGCGCCACCGCAACCCTTGGCGGCGTTACAGAACGGGCCGGGCATGACTGGATCGGGCGTGATATCGGGGTGTGCATGGGCGGCGCTGCCTGTGGGTTAACCGTGTCCGATGACCCCGAAACGGTGATAGCCAATGCCGATGCCGTGATTGATTTCACCGCACCGGCAGCATCGGTGGCGCATGCGGCCCTGGCAGCCCGAACCGGAACCCCCCACATCATCGGGACAACCGGTTTTTCCGAAAGCGACCTTGCCGCCATTGCCGGTTTCGCCACCGATACGGTCATTATGCGGGCCGGTAACATGAGCCTCGGGGTGAATTTGCTGATGCAGTTGACCCAAAAGGTTGCGGCTGCACTGGATGAGGATTTCGACATCGAGATCATCGAAACCCATCACAGACACAAGGTTGACGCCCCTTCGGGAACTGCCCTTATGCTGGGACAGGCCGCCGCCGACGGGCGCGGTGTGGCATTGGAAGCCGTTTCAGACCGTGGCCGCGACGGCATTACCGGCGCGCGCAAGCGGGGGGCTATCGGGTTTCACGCGGTACGCGGTGGCGATGTCATTGGTGAACATGATGTACTGTTTGCCAGCGACGGAGAACGTATTGTGCTGCGTCATCTTGCCAGTGATCGCCGCGTTTTTGCCCGTGGTGCCCTGAAAGCCGCGATTTGGGCACAGGGGAAACCAGCCGGAGAATATGATATGCTGGACGTGCTCGGCCTATCCTGAGCGTCCATTGGCCTTAAGGTAATCTGCGATCAATTGATCCACCACCACCAGGATGGCATCAAATTCGCTCCGGTCGGGGAAGTCATCTGAAAACCCGCCGGACATGCCCCACGTCCCCGCACGCAGCTTGACCGTATGGTTGCGCGTGAGCAAAACCGTTTGGGAAAAACTGGCAAAAACACTAAAATGGCAGCCGGTTTGCACGTTGGTATTGGAAAAGTAAATAACCCCGATTCTGGATAAGGGGTTGTTGAGGGGGATTCACGAACCGACACTTCTGTGATTCAAGATCGTATCACTTACAACACGATCGGTCCCCCTCATGTCGATGTCTACCACCGCCCTTTATTGCTGCATAGATGATT
>CAMZLM010000072.1 GCA_947311485.1 uncultured Paracoccaceae bacterium | reverse complement strand
TGTAAAATCCGGTTTTTGACCGGCGGCAACATATCGCCCAGCCGCAGTGCCGCGCCGCGTAAAATCCGCGCTGGTGGCGACGTGTCGGTAAACAGCTTCACCAACATATTTGTCCCGTGATACAACGGCAACACCACCCGCCGGTGCGCCGCTTCATAGCGTTTCAATCCGGCGCGCGCCCCGATATCCGCGCCCTGCGCCGCCGCATCCCGCAATTCCTGCGCCAACAATGCCGCCCCGCTCAGGCCCAGATTATACCCATGCGCCGTCACCGGATGCATTCCCACCGCCGCATCCCCGATCAACGCAAACCGTTCACCGACAAACGTCTTGGCCAACACCCCGACCAACGGATAAGGATACCGGCTCCCGACAAGGGTCATCACCCCGAGCTTGCGACCGAAACGTTTTTCGATATCCGCTGCGAATGCCGCGTCACTCATCGCCATCACCTGTTTGGCACGGCTGGCAGGCAGCGTCACCACAACCGAGGATTTCAACCCCGCCATCGGCAAAATCGCCAAGGTCTGATCATATTGGAAACACTCATAGGCCGTATCGTCATGGGGCAATGTGTGGGTCATTTCACAGACAATCACCACCCGACCGAAATCCAGACTGTCCGCCGCAATACCGGCCATGCGCCGGGTCTCGGAAAAACGGCTATCCGCCGCGATCACCAATTGCGCATGCAACCTGCGCCCGTCCGCCAGTTCCACCTGTGACAGCGTCGCACCGGTTTCCACCCCGACCACACGCTGTTCAGAAATCAACGTCACATTCGCCTGATCGCGCATCACCGCGAACGCGGCCTTGCGGATCATAAAGTTCGGCACAATCCGCCCCAGATAACCGCCCTCTTGTCCCTTGGTGTCAAAATGCAACGCAAAAGGCGACTTGCCATTCAGCACTTTGGCATCACGAATGGTGCCGATCTGATCCTCCGGAATATGCGCCCACATCCCCAGATCACCCATAATTTTCTCGGACGTATGGGTCAGCGCAATATCGCGTCCATCTTCTGGCGGGTTTTCCAGAACAGACTGCGCCTGCGCCTCGATCAGCGCAATCCGCAAGGGCGCATCGGCCAATGATTTCACCAGCGCCAGCCCCGCCGGCCCCGCCCCGATTACAACAAGATCAAACTGCACAACATCAGACATAGAAAATCCTTTCTTTGCCCCTGCCTGCCACAATCAACACCGCCTAAAAATGACCGAAATCAAACCCTGTCCATTTTCTTGAAATATCCCGGGGGAAGCCCGCAAGGGCTGGGGGCAGCGCCCCTACCCGGCCCGCTTCAGACAAACCACATTTTCATCTCGCGACACCACCTGCATACCGTGTTCCGCCAGCATGGCCAGCATCCGGTCCTCGGCGGTCTGCCCCTCCGCGTAAAACTTGGGATGCGTTTCCAGAATAATCACATCCAGACGATCCAGCAACGCCAGCTCGTTTTCAAACATCGCCACTTCTGCGCCTTCGATATCACACACCAACGCAAACCGCCCCTCGGGGCACTCCTTGGCCAAATCCGACAGACGCACCGTCGGCACCGCAGCCCCTGCTTCGCCATCCGCCGCGATGTGACCCACATGGGCATTTTTTCCGCTGGCAAATGTCACGGTCTTGGCACCGGAATAATCCACCGCCGCGACCACAACTTTGGTGGCCCCTTCGGTGGCTTCTTTCTCGGCATTCGCCTTGCAAATCACCGCCAATCCGGCATCTGCCTCCACCACCAGATGACAGGCATCAGGCCCGATTTTGCGCCGGATCACTGCCGAAATCACCCCCATGCAACCGCCCAGTTCGATCACCGGTGTGCCAGCCTCCAGATACTGCTGGATCAACCGCGCTTCCGGCCCTTCATAAGACCGCCCACGCGACAACAAATAGCGAATGTCGTAATCCGCATGTGCCGGAATATGCACATCCACCCCGTGAACCGTGAAATCCTCGACCGCGCGGCCTTTGCGCTTTTGCATCCACAGATAAAATTTGCGCCGTAGTTTTTTCATTGCACTTCCTTGAAACCGGCACCGCCATCGGCGCGCGTACTGAGAATCCCTTTGAGCATCCCGATCCTTTTGGCGCGTTTTCGCGCAGAAAACCAGTTCACCGGCAGCAAAACATGGCCAATCGCCGCCACAAGCGCCCGAACGAACGGCAGGGGGCGTCCGTGTTTGGCCATGGTATACACCTGCGAGCGCCCCATGTGCCACGCCTTGAGCCGGGCAATCGCGGCGTTGCGCGCGCTGGACTCACCGCCCAGATGCTGCACACCAGCGGCCGTAACAAACACGATCGGACCACAATCCCGGATCAATCTCAGGGTCAGGTCGTCGTCCTCGTGATACAGGAAAATATCCGGATCAAATCCGCCGATTTTCTCAAATGCAGACCGGCGCACAAATAGGGCGGCACCAGAGGCCACACGTACCTCTGTACCGTCTTCGGGCCAGCCCCGATCCATATATTCCGACCGTGCCACCAGATTGGATCGCCGCTTGATGTCCGGTTTGCCACTTGCGTTTTCAACCCGCGGCAAAAAGGCCGAGGCCTGCGGATATTTTTGTGCTGCCGCCAACAGACGATCCACCGTATCGGGCAACAGGCTGGCATCGGGATTGAGGAAAAACAGAAACTCTGTTTGTGCCCATTCCGCCCCCTGATTGCACGCAGCACCAAAACCGTTATTCGTCGCATTGGAAATCAACTGTGTACCGGTTTCCTGCGCAAGCGATACCAGCTCTGTCGATTTTTCCGGCGAATTATCCACCACCACCCGCGCGACATTATCGGGCAAAGATGCCAACATCGGGCGCAATACCTCAACACTGTTATAGGCAACGCTGATCACCGTCACCCTGTTTGCCTGTGTCATACCCGTCTTTCCTTGCCGTTTGCCTATGGCTTCCTCCCACATAAAGGGTATTGCCAACAATCAAAAGCCCCAGATTACCGGTTCCATCCCCGCCCGCTTTGGCCTAAAGAATACATAAGTAAAACCAACGGAGCTTCCCCCATGCGTATGTCGCGTTACTTTCTGCCGATCCTCAAGGAAACCCCTTCCGAGGCCCAGATCGTCAGCCACCGTCTGATGCTGCGCGCCGGCATGATCCGCCAGTCCAGCGCCGGGATTTACAGCTGGCTGCCCATGGGGTTCAAGGTGCTGCGCCGGTTGGAAAACATCGTCCACGAAGAACAAATCCGCGCCGGACACCACCCGATGCTGATGCCGACCCTGCAATCGGCGGACCTGTGGCGCGAAAGCGGGCGCTATGAAGATTACGGCGACGAAATGCTGCGCATCACCGATCGGCACGGGCGCGATATGCTCTATGGTCCGACCAACGAAGAACTGATCACCGATATTTTTCGCAACAACGTGCAATCCTACAAGGATCTGCCCCTGACGCTCTACCACATCCAGTGGAAATTTCGCGACGAACGCCGCCCCCGTTTCGGCGTGATGCGCGGGCGCGAGTTTTTCATGAAGGACGGCTATAATTTCGACATCGACAAAGACGCCGCCCTGCATGCCTATAACCGGCATCTGGTCAGCTATCTGCGCACCTATGAACGCATGGGCCTGAAAGCCATCCCGATGCGCGCGGACAGCGGCCCGATTGGCGGCGATGATACGCATGAATTTCTGGTGCTTGCCGATACCGGCGAGAGCGAAGTTTTTTACGACAGCGCGATCCTTGATCTGGAAATGGGCGACCGCGAGGTGGATTACGACAGTGTCGAACAATGCGCCGCAATCAAGGAAGAATGGACCACGCCCTATGCGCGGACCGACGAAACCCATGACGCCACCCTGTTTGACGCCATCCCCGAAGAACGGCGCAAAATATCGCGCGGGATCGAGGTCGGCCAGATTTTCTATTTCGGCACCAAATATTCCGATGCGATGAATGCAAAGGTGGTAAACGAGGATGGCAAACTGGTGCCGGTCCACATGGGCAGCCACGGCATCGGCGTGTCGCGCCTGATCGGGGCGATCATCGAAGCCAGCCACGACGACAAGGGCATCATCTGGCCCGAGGCTGTAACGCCTTTCCGGGTGGGGATCGTCAACCTGAAACAAGGCGATGCAGAGGCCGACGCTGCCTGTGAAAACCTGTACCAGAACCTGACGGCACTGGGGCTGGACCCGATTTATGACGACCGCAAGGAACGCGCGGGGGCAAAATTCGCTACCATGGATCTGATCGGGGTTCCCTGGCGGATCACCGTCGGGCCACGCGGCTTGAAAAACGGGGTGGTGGAGCTAACTTCCCGTAAAACCGGTGAAAGTGTCGAAATGACGCCAGCGGACGCAATTGCCCGCTGTGCCGAGATCTACGCAGGCGTCTAACGGCGCCGCTTGGGGGCATCCAGCCCCCGCGCAACGCGGCACAAATGTGCCGGTTGCATCCAGAACAGGAGGCCGTGATGAGCAGTTCGGGCCGCACCACCGCGCCTTTTGCGCGATTTGAATGGCTGATTGCCTGGCGTTACCTGCGGGCCAAACGGCGCGAGGGCGGCGTCAGTGTCATGACGTGGATATCCCTGATCGGCATCGCGCTGGCAGTGTTTGCCCTGATTGCCACGCTGGCGGTCCGCAGCGGATTTCGCATTGAATTCACCAACACCATCCTTGGGGCCAACGCCCACGCCACGGTTTACGTTTCTCCGCATCTGGACGCAAACGGCCAAACGGTGCAGGTGTTTGATAACTACGAAGAACTGGCCCGAAAAATTGCAGCCGTCCCCGGCGTCAAGCGGGCTGCGGCCATTGTCAAAGGTCAGGTGATGATTTCCGCCCATGGCCGCAATGCCGGGGTCGAGGTATTCGGCGAAACCTACGAGGATTTGCTTGGCATACCGTTGATTGTGAAACCGGAAATCAAGATTGGCAAGTTGGAGAATTTCCACAAAGGCGTTGCCATTGGCAGCGGCGTTGCCCGCCAGCTCGGGGTGACGCTCGGGGATCGGGTCAAACTGATTTCGCCCGAGGGCATCAAAACCGCTTTTGGCACCAGCCCGCGTATCAACAGCTATGAGGTCGTCTATATTTTCGAAGTGGGACGCTATGACATTGACCGCACGCGGGTCTATTTATCCCTGCGCGAGGCACAGCCGTTTTTCAACCGCGAAGGCGTGGTCGATGAAATCGAAGTGCAGCTGACTGATCCGGACAATGTGGAGGCCATGACCGACGCGCTTAATCTGGCGGCGGGGCCGGACGCGTTGATCTGGACGTGGAAGAATGCCTCTGGCGGTTTTCTGCGCGCGCTCGAAATGGAGGATAATATCATGTTTATCATCCTCTCTATTCTGGTGTTGATTGCCTCTATGAACATCGTTTCCGGCCTGATTATGCTGGTGAAAAACAAAACCCGCGATGTGGGGATTTTGCGCACCATGGGCCTGACCGAAGGGTCGATTTTACGGATATTCTTTATTTGCGGGGCCTCGGTCGGGGTGGTTGGCACGTTGGTCGGGGTGATCCTTGGCTGTTTGTTTGCGATTTATATCGACCCGATTTTCGACGTGGTCAACAATCTGGCCGGCGGCGGTGTTTGGGATCCCTCAACGCGGTTGCTGTCACATTTGCCGGCCAAGCTGCAACTGGCCGATGTGGCCAAGGCGATGTCGCTGTCGCTGGGGCTATCCTTTGTCATTACCATCTTTCCGGCACGCCGAGCCGCGCGCCTGAACCCTGTAGAGGCCTTGCGTGATGAATAGCACATGGATCAAGAACACCGCACGGCACGCCCCTGTGATCGCGGCGGAAAACTTCGTTTCCCCGTATGTAGAGGCCTTGCACGATGAATGAAACCCTGCGCCTGAGCGGCATTTCCCGTACCTACAAAAAGGGCCAGCCCGGCGAAGTCACCGTGTTGCAGAATGTTGATTTCACCCTGAACGCCGGAGAGGTCGTCGGCCTTGTCGCGCCTTCCGGTGCGGGTAAATCGACGCTGTTGCACATTGCCGGCCTGCTGGATACCCCCGATAGCGGGACCATCCAGATTTGCGGTCAGGACATGAGCGGTAAGCCCGACCGGCTGCGGACCCGGGTACGGCGGCAGGACATCGGTTTTATCTATCAGTTCCACCACCTGCTGGCCGAATTCACCGCATTGGAAAACATCACCCTCCCCCAATACGCCAACGGCATTTCCCCGTCCAAAGCCGAGGCCCACGCCCGCGAATTGCTGGCCAGTGTCGGGTTGACCCAACGCGCCAGCCACCGGCCTGCGGAAATGTCGGGAGGCGAGCAACAACGTGTGGCCTTTTGTCGTGCGCTGGCCAATCAACCGCGTATTTTGCTGGCGGATGAACCGACAGGGAACCTCGATCCGGCGACCTCCGATACCGTTTTTGAGGCCCTGATGACACTGGTGCGGGCCACGGGCCTGTCGGCCCTGATCGCCACTCATAATATGACTCTGGCCAAGCGGATGGACCGGATGGTACGGCTGGAAAACGGGGCGTTGGTGGATATCTGATATGGCACCGCTTTTACGGTTCCTTCTCTTGATGCTCGCGCCAATTGCGGTGCAAGCACAGGAAGTGGACGTAAAGCTGGTGATCGCGGTGGATGCCTCCGGCAGTGTGGACCCGACCGAATTGCGCCTGCAAGTCAACGGCATAGCCGATGCCATGCGCACAGATGCCGTCCAGAATGCTGTACGTGCCGGACTGCAACAAACGATTTCGGTTGCTGTGCTGATCTGGTCGGATGCGGCCTATCCGAAATACCCGACCGAGTGGCATTTGCTGTCCAGTCCCGACACATTCGAGGCCTTTGCCAAAGAAGTCGAACTGTACAACGTTTCCGCCCCCGGCGTGCCGGCGATTGGCGGCGGCGGCACCAATATCGGCGATGCGCTGGTTTATGCTATTTCAATGCTGGATGAAAACCCCGCCCGTGCCCCGCGCTGGGTGGTGGATATATCCGGCGACGGGCCGGAGTCGGATCCTTGGGCCAAAGGCGCATTAAAACTGCCCGCAGCCCGCACCATCGCCGACAGCCGCGCGGTGATTGTGAACGGTCTGGCGATTGAAACCGATGTGCCGGATTTGACGCAGTACTATCGGGAAAACGTGATCACCGGCCCGGGCAGTTTTGCCATTCGGGCGCGGGATTTTCAGGACTACAAGCGGGCGATTGTGGACAAACTGCTGCGGGAACTGTCGGCGGTGCCGCTGGCGATGAAGTAGGCTCAGGGGGTATCCGCAAAAAAGCCGCGCTCCAGTTCTCTGAAGATATCGTAATATTCGAATTCCTCTTGCCAAAAGGCCCGCAAATTGGCCTGTGCCAGCGGGCTGAGGCTGTGGTCGTATTCATAGCCCGATGACCTGTTCGCCGATGGTGGCAGCCTGACTTCCTGAAACCCGATCCGACCCAGAAACCCACCAAGCCGCATGTCGAGGTTTTGCAGATCAACACAGACCTGCAAACGCGCCACCGCATTCACCGCGAAATCCAGCGCCGGGCCAAAGTGGAACACATACCCGCGATGAATATGGCGGATGGCCCCCATGGCGAAAATCGCTGCCGATTGCAAGCGGTCATCAGGGCTGTTCAGGGCCTCCGCCAGTGCATTGGCAGTGGGAAAGAAGCTAAAGGCAATCGCTTCTTCGGTGGACCACTTGACCTTGCGCAACGGGCGCCCCATCCGCAGACGGGAGTAAAAGCCCGAAACGAAACGGGCGGCGGGATCACGAAAGACAAAGCAGAACCGCAGGTTT
>CAMZLM010000071.1 GCA_947311485.1 uncultured Paracoccaceae bacterium | reverse complement strand
TTCATCAACTTCCTGCTGGATGCGGAAAACATGGCAGCGGCATCGAATTATGTTTATTATGCCAACGGCAACCTTGCCTCGCAAAAGTACCTGCTGGAAGACGTAATCGGCGATCCGGCGATTTATCCACCGGCGGAAACAATTCAAAACCTGTATATCACCACGCCTTACCCTCCGAAGGTACAGCGTGTGGTTAACCGGATGTGGACCAAGATCAAATCGGGGAACTAAATCCGCCCCTTTTCGGGACAGCGGGCCGTTCACTCAATGGTGAACGGCCTTTCTTTTTGGAATGGTGTCGGATGCCGCAAATCCATACCATTTAGCGATCAGGCACTGGAAACACGACTGGACAGCGACACACCCCCACATTCGCCGCGGAATAAGCCTTCTCTATAGGAAGGGGCTTTACCACCCATCCGTTTCGTCGTTAGGTGACCCGAACACCTGATGAGGACGCCATGACCCAGAACCCATTCATTGCCGATTGGCAGCAGCCCTTTAACCTGCCTCCCTTTGGTGAAATTCAGGATGCCCATTTTGCGCCCGCATTCGAGGCCGCATTTGCCCTATCCCGCGCCAATATCAACGCAATAGCCGATAACGACGCGCCCCCTACATTCGCCAACACAATCGAGGCTCTGGAACAGGCCGACACCCTGTTGGAAAAAGTCGCCGGTGTGTTTTTCAATCTGTCAGGGGCCGATACCAACCCCGCCCGCGAAGCCTTGCAACGTGATCTGTCACCGAAATTCGCCGCGTTCAGTTCCGAAACAATGATGAATGCCAAATTGTTTGCGCGAATTGAAACCCTGATGGATACCCGCCCGACGTTGGATTTGAATGCCGAACAGGAACGGGTGCTGGCGCTCTATCACCGCAGTTTTGTGCGCGCCGGTGCGCGTTTGCAAGGCGAAGAACGTGACGGGCTGGCCAATATTATGAAACGGCTGGCGGAACTGGGAACACGGTTTTCGCAAAACCTGCTGGCGGATGAGCGCGACTGGTTCATGGTGCTGGCGGAATCGGATCTGGACGGGCTACCCGATTTTTTGCGTGCCGCCGCGAAACAAGCCGCACAGGAACGCAACACCGAGGGGTACGTTATTACCCTGTCCCGCTCGCTGATCGTACCCTTCTTGCAGTTTTCCGAACGCCGCGATTTACGCCAAAAGGCCTATCAGGCATGGGTCGCGCGTGGTGAAAACGGCGGCGAAACCGACAATCTCGACATCGTCAAGGAAACCCTGAAACTGCGCGAAGTCCGCGCCCAAATGCTGGGCTACAATCATTTCGCCGATTTCAAGCTGGCCCCCGAAATGGCCAAAACCCCCGATGCCGTGCGCGATTTGTTGATGGCCGTCTGGAAACCGGCCCGCGCCGCCGCCCTGCGGGACGAGGCGGTTTTGACGGAAATGATGCAGGCAGATGGCCATAACGGCAATCTGGAACCTTGGGACTGGCGCTATTATTCTGAAAAACGCCGTCTGGCGGAATATGATCTGGATGAGGCCGAACTCAAACCCTATTTCCAGCTCGACCAGATGATCGAAGCCGCCTTTGATTGCGCCAACAGATTGTTCGGCCTGACATTTCATCCGCTGGACACCACGCTGTATCACCCGGACGCCCGCGCCTGGGAAGTTCGGCATGGCGACCGGCATATGGCCGTTTTCATCGGCGATTATTTTGCCCGCGCCTCCAAACGGTCCGGCGCGTGGTGTTCGCGGTTCCGTGCCCAAAGAAAGCTTGGTGACGACATCCGCCCGATCACCGTTAACGTCTGCAACTTTGCCAAGGCACCGGAGGGCGAGCCTTGTTTGCTCACCTTCGACGATGCCCGCACCCTGTTTCACGAATTCGGCCATGCGCTGCATTCCATGTTGTCGGATGTCACTTATCCGCTAATTTCCGGCACCTCGGTTGCGCGGGATTTTGTGGAATTGCCAAGCCAGCTCTATGAACATTGGCTATCGGTACCGGAAGTACTGGAAAAATATGCCCGCCACGCGGAAACCGGCAAACCGATGCCGGCTGCCTTGCTGAAACGACTGCTTGAGGCGGAAAACTACGATCAGGGGTTTGCCACTGTGGAATACACCGCTTCGGCGCTGGTGGATCTGGCCTTTCACACCGGCGAAGCGCCAAATGATCCGATGGCCAAACAGGCGGCCGTTCTTTCCTCTCTCGACATGCCAAAATCCATCCGTATGCGCCACGCCACCCCGCATTTTGCGCATGTGTTTTCCGGTGATGGCTATTCCTCGGCCTATTATTCCTACATGTGGTCCGAGGTCATGGATGCCGATGCCTTTGCCGCATTCGAAGAGGCGGGCGATCCGTTTGATCCAGATCTGGCGCAAAAACTGCATGACAATATTTATGCAGCAGGTGGATCGCGCGATGAAAAGGATCTCTACCTCGGGTTTCGGGGAACCATGCCTGCCGTTGACGCCCTGCTCAAGGGGCGCGGGCTGGATGGGGGCGAATCCGCCTAGGCGTTTATTGCGGCTTGACCTCGGGTTAAAAAACCCCATTTTGACCACAACACCCCGATTCTGGATAAGGGGTTGTTGTGGGGGATTCACGAACCGACATTTCTGTGATTCAAGATCGTATCTCTTACAACACGATCGGTTCCCCTCATGTCGATGTCTACCACCGCCCTTTATTGCTGCATAGATGATTTTGCCAAAATTTACGCAGACTGGGAAACTCATCACCTGATCCCGACGGGTCGCCAGCGCAATCGCAAAGGCAAACTGAACCTGTCGGAGAGC
>CAMZLM010000070.1 GCA_947311485.1 uncultured Paracoccaceae bacterium | reverse complement strand
ACCTCGACCAATCCACAACTGAACGGATTGTTTCGGCGGTTTCCCGCGCGCCATTACGTGGTGTTTGGCGAAAATATCAACCTGCGGCCGAATCCCGATTTTTCCCCGGGGGCCTATACCCACCTGAACGCCGATATCGCCGCGCTGAACATGCCGCCGTTTCTGCATTACATCGAACATGGCCACGCGGAAAACCGCCTGACCAAAGAATTGCCCCCGATGGAGGAAACAGTCCAGTTCACCGCCGGCACCTTGCGGCGGCGCGAACAGGATCGCACGCCGGCCGATTACGCCATGCATGTGCATATGTATTACCACGACCTGTGGCCCGAATTCGCCGACAAGCTGAATTCGCTGGATATTGATTTCGACCTGTTTGTCACCATCACCGACAAGGGCGATGCCACCGACGCGCTGATCACGCAGATCACCGCGGATTTCCCCGATGCCTATGTGGTGCGCATGCCCAACCATGGCCGCGATATTTTTCCCTTTGTGCATGTGGTCAACAGTGGCCTGCTCGACCCTTACAAGGCGGTTTGCAAATTCCACACCAAGAAATCCCCCCACCGTCAGGACGGGGAACAATGGCGTGACCATCTGATCAACGGCATTCTGCCCGGGGATGGCACTGCCGATCTGGTGGCGCGGTTTCTGGCCGACCGGGAGTCGGTTTTTCTGGTGGCGGACGGGCAGTTTTACAACGACACCCAATGGTGGGGCAGCAACCGGCAAACCGTGACCGATCTGCTGCACCGTGTCGAAGAACGGATCGACCCGAACCACCTGTCTTTCCCTGCCGGATCAATCTATTGGGTCAAACCGTTGATCCTGTCGATGATCAAGGGGCTGGAGTTACGCCAAGACACGTTTGAACCGGAATACAACCAGGTTGACGGCACCCTTGCCCATGCCTTTGAACGCGCCATTGGCTATCTGGCCAAGGCCGGCGGCAAGACCGTGCGCCAAGTGTCCGAACTGGCGGATATGGCCCCTTCCCCCGATCTGCCTAAACCCGCCTTTACCTCGGCTTTCTATCTGCCGCAATTCCACCCGACACCGGAAAACGATGCCTGGTGGGGCAAAGGCTTTACCGAATGGAATTCCGCCGTATTGGCCAAGCCCAATTTCCCCGGCCATGCGCAACCGCAATTGCCCGCCGATCTGGGGTTTTATGATCTGCGCCTGCCCGAAACCATGGGCGCGCAATGGGCCATGGCAGCGGAGGCCGGCATTGATGCGTTTTGTGTCTATCACTACTGGTTTTCCGGCAAGCGGGTGTTGCAGGAACCGATCGACAACCTGATGGATGCCCCCGACATCCCGTTCAATTTCTATCTGTGCTGGGCCAATGAAAGCTGGCGACGCAATTGGGACGGTCTGTCCGGTGAAATCCTGCTGGACCAGAAATACGAGGACGGCTTTGAGCAGGAACTCGCCGCCGATGCCGCCCGCTATATGCGCGATCCGCGCTATATGCGCGTGGACGGCAGCCGCCCGCGCTTTGTGATCTATCGTCCCGACGACATGCCCGATCCGGCGGCCAATGTGGCCCGCCTGCGCGCCGCGTGGCGGGATCTCGGCATCGGCGAGGTGGAGCTTGGCGCGGTGCTGTTCCACATCGAGGGCGAAAATCCGGTGGCCGATGATCTGTTCGATTTCTGGGTGGAAATGCCCCCGCACGGGTTGGTTAGCAGCAGCGATTACCTGTTTGGCGGGCCGGATGGCAACCAATTGGGCATGGAACCGCGCGGCGGCTTTGGCGGCCTGATCTATGATTATGCAGCCGTGGCGAAAAACAGCCTCTCCAAAAGCTATACCAAACATCTGCCCGCCCATACCATCGCCGGCATCATGCCCTCCTGGGATAACACCGCGCGGCGCGGGACCAATGCCCATATCGCTTACGGGGCCAACCCGCTGCGGTTCAATGCCTGGCTGGAGAATCTGTGCCAGAACCGGCTTGAAACATCCTATCGGGGCGAGCTATTTGTAAATGCCTGGAACGAATGGGCCGAAAAGGCGGTGCTGGAACCCAGCCGGCAATATGGCGCCACCTATCTGAACGTGCTGAAGGACAAGATTTAACATGTCAAAAATCATCCTCCATATGGGCACCCATAAAACCGCGACCACCTATTTGCAGGAACTCTTTGCCGCCAACCGTGCTTTGCTGGGGGAACACGGGTTTGTCTATCCCACGGTGGGCAAATTCCACGGCCATCACATGCTGTTGACCGAATGGGTGTCAATGGCACCCTCCTACACCCCCAAAGGCGGCACACAGGTGGTGTGGGATTTCCTGATCAACAGCTATGCCCATACTGATCAGACCGTGATCATCAGCAGCGAGGAATTCAGCCGTGCCTATCCCGAACGGGTGGATATGGCCCAATTGCGCGACCGGCTTTCGGCCTTTGACGAGGTGGAAATCATCTGTTTTTTGCGCGACCAGAAAAGCTTTCTACAGGCAATCTATCTGGAAATATCCAAAAGCAGGTCGCCAGAACCGCTGCCGGAAATGCTGCGGATCGCAAAAGAAGACTTTACCGCGGACGGGCTCTGGCTGGATTACAACCTGCTTTATGACCACTTCAGAACCGGTTTCGGGGCCGATGAAATCAAGTTGATCCCCTTTGATCGGGCCGTGAAACACACCGGCGGGATGCTCGGCTGTTTTCTGGATCTGATCGGCTGTGACATCGAACAGGATACCTTTATCGGCAAGGACATCGCGGTAAACAAATCCTCCGACCCCCTGTCGATGTGGGCCGCCAATGTCATTGCCGCCCCCCAGCCTGCAAAACGGAAACTGTCGGATTTTGTCTGTAAACAGATGGAGGAATTTTACGGGACCGGAAAATCAAGCACGATCTTTACACGCGCTGAAATCAAGGCCTTGGCAGACATATTTAATCCTCTGAACGAGACACTGGCAAAACGGATATCCGACCACCAGCCCCATTTCATCCCGCCAAAAATCACCATAAACGATGCCCAGATCCATCGGGGCCAGATGGACGGGCAATTCTGGATCAGACTGCTGCGCGCGCTGTACCGCAAGCCGCTCTAACCCTACGGCTTCCAGTCTTTGCCCGCCGGAATCTGTGGTTCCTTGCCCATCAAAATCAGGTTGTGACAGTGGATCGCCTGATGGATGCTTTCGTAGAAAATAATGTCCCCGTCGCTGACGATCACACCGCAACTGCACAGCTGCCGGATCATGGGCATGGAGTGGGATACCACGATGGCGCTGGAATAGCGCATGCGTTCGGTAAATACCGCGTTGCATTTTTTCTGAAACAGCGCATCGCCCACCGATGTGACCTCGTCCACCAGATAGGTATCAAACGGCACCCCCATCGACACCCCGAAGGCAAGCCGCGAGCGCATCCCCGATGAATAGGTGCGGAACGGCATGTTGAAAAACTCGCCCAACTCGGCGAAATCCTCGGTAAAGCGCACCAGTTCATCCGTATCGACCCCGTAAACACGGGCCAGAAACCGGGTGTTCTGCGCCCCGGTCAGTTCCGGATGAAAGCTGCCGGCAAACCCGATTGGCCAGGAAATAGACCCGTGGCGGATGATTTCACCGCTATCCAGATCAATGGTGCCGGCAATCATTTTCAGCAGGGTCGATTTGCCCGCCCCGTTGCGACCAAGCAAGGCAACACTGGTCCCGATCGGGAAATCCAGCGTCGCATTGCGCAAAATCCATTTGCGCTCCGATTTGGTGCGATAGCTTTTCGACACATTGCGCAGGCTAATCATGGCAGGCCCCTAACGCCGGTCCCGCAGGGAATAGGCAATCAACATCAGCACCGACCAGCCAAACAACAGGAATACCACGATCAGGCTGCTATAGAGGCCGCGCTTGGGGTATTGCGCGGTTTCGGCCAATGTCGGTTCGATATGCGCCGCCAGATACAGGCTCTGGCGCGAGGCATCCGCAACCGCGCTGTTGTACACCGACAGGGCCGCCAGATAGGATTTCTCGGCGAATTCCCGCTCCACAGTCAGGCGTTCGAATTCCCCCACCAGCGTGGCCAGCGTGCCTTCGCCTTCGCCGTTTTCCCCCGCCAGACGGGTGCGTTCGGATACGATACGGGCGCGGATGACGTCGATCTTGCGCTTGGCCTGGGTCAGGCGCGGATCCGACGTGTTGGTCCCCTGATCCAGCAGATCCGCCCCGATCAGGGCATTGGCCAATTGTTCTTCCAGATAGTTGAGCAACCCCATCTGCCCCTGCAAATTGGCACTGGGATCAATAATCTGGGTCGATGTGCGGAACTGGGTCAGGGCCGCCCGCGCATCCTTGAGCCGCGCAAGAGCCTTGGTCAGTTCCTCTTTGGCATAGCGGGTCGCATCGGCCCGCGCCACATCGCTCAGCTGGTTGATCAATGCCGCACTGCTGGTCAGGATTTCCCGGGCAATCCGGCGGGCATCTTCCGGGGTGAAAGCCTTGGTGGTAATCTCCATCAACCGGTT
>CAMZLM010000069.1 GCA_947311485.1 uncultured Paracoccaceae bacterium | reverse complement strand
GCCGCCCCTGTCACCTCGAACGGAGACCCAAGCGCCGCTGACAGAGCAGCCACCGCTGGCCCTGCTGCCAAGCCATCACAAACCAGCGTTTCCACCACATCGGGCATCGGCCAGACCTTGAACGACACCTCGCTCAATACCCCGAGCGTGCCAAAGGATCCCGCCATCAGCTTCACCAGATCATAGCCGGTGACATTCTTCATCACCCGCCCGCCATTTTTGACCACACGACCCAGCCCATCGACAAATCTCACCCCGATCAGACTATCCCGACAGGCCCCGACCTGCACCCGACGCGAACCGGAAACATTGGCAGCCACCATGCCACCAAGGGTCGGCTTCCCCTTTGTCCCCAAAAGCGCACGATGGTCCATCGGCTCGAACGCAAAACGCTGGCGCTGCGCAGCCAGCAAGGCCTCCACCTCGGCCAGCGGCGTTCCCGCCCGCGCCACCAGCGTCAACGCCCCCGGCTCGTACAACTCCACACCGGAAATCCCCGCCACCGACAGTGTCCCCGTGACAATGCCGCGCGTCCCGCCGCCGACAATGCCCAAAGGGGCTTCCGCCCGCGCCACAATCTCTGCCAGTTCCAATTCACTCTCGGGTTTTTTCATTTCCATTTTCCTAAAATATCTCGGGGGAAAGGCCGCAGGCCTTGGGGGCAGCGCCCCCTACCCCACCCGCCGCGTTTGCGTCACCGCCAGTGGAAAAACCTTGGCCGGATTCAACAGCCACTTCGGATCAAACACATCCTTGACCGCCAACTGCAGTTCCAGATCATCCGGTGAAAACTGGTGCTCCATCAAATCGCGTTTTTCAATCCCGACCCCGTGTTCACCAGTCAGACACCCCCCGACCTCGACACAAAGTCGTAAAATTTCCGCACCAAAGGCCTCGCATTTTTCCAGATCACCGGCCTGGTTGGCGTCATACAGGATCAACGGATGCATGTTGCCATCCCCCGCATGAAACACATTGCCCACCCCCAGTCCGTATTCTGCCGACATTTCACCAATCCGGCGCAACACATAGGGCAGCTCGGTCACCGGAATAGTCCCGTCCAGACACATGTAATCATTGATCTGCCCCATCGCCCCAAAGGCCGATTTGCGCCCCAGCCAGATTTTCGCACTTTCCTCGGCGGATTTGCTTTCGCGTAGTTCCACCGGATTGTGACCTTGGGCAATGGCGCAGATCACCGCCAGTTGCGCATCGATCTCCGCTTCCGAGCCTTCGACCTCTACAATCAACAAAGCCTCGCAATCGGGATAGCCCGGATGGGCAAAGGCCTCGGTGGCCTCGATACAGGGGCGGTCCATGAATTCGATCGCCACCGGCAACACACCCGCCTTGATGATATCGGACACACACTGCCCGGCAACCTCGTTGCTGTCATAGCCGATCAGAACGGGGCGCGCGCCCTCTGGCTTGCGCAATATCCGCAGGGTGGCCTCTGTCACCACCCCCAGCTGTCCTTCGGATCCGCAAATCAGCCCCAACAGGTCATACCCTCCCGCATCCAGATGCGCGCCGCCGATTTCCACAATGGTCCCATCCATCAAAACCAGTGTCACCCCCAACAGGTTGTTGGTCGTCACCCCGTATTTCAGACAATGCGCCCCGCCGGAATTCATCGCGATATTGCCAGCAATAGCACAGGCCAGCTGGCTGCTCGGGTCCGGCGCATAAAAGAAATCCTGCTCCTCGACTGCACCGCTCACCGACAGGTTGGTCCGCCCTGATTGCACCCGAATAATCCGGTTGGCGTAATCGGTTTCCAGCACATCATTCATCCGCGCCACACCCAGAACCACACTATCCGCTGTCGGCAAAGCCCCCCCCGCAAGCGAGGTGCCGGACCCGCGCGGCACCACCGGCACGCCCATTTCATGGCAAATTTTCAACACATCCGACACTTCTTCGGTACGGGTGGGCAACACTACCGCCAAAGGTGCACAGGTATAGGCACTGAGCGCGTCACATTCATAGGCGCGGGTCTCGAATGGCTCGTGGATCACCCCGCCAGCCGGCAAAACCGCTTGCAAACGGGCGACGATCTCGGTCTTGCGCGCCAGTATTTGCGCGTTTGGGTTCGGCATTTCCATCGAGCAGCTCCTCTTGCAGCCTTTGGTAACTTAATATTACCAATTTAGGAATATGCAAGTGTATATACAGGCTTTATCAACGGTATATGGATCATACACTTTCAATACTGCTGCAAAACTTCACTCTTTGGGATGTGTTCGGGCTTGTGCTGTTGCTTCTCGGTTGGCTCGGGGGCACTTTTATTATTGAACGCACCCATGCCAAACGGCCTTCTATGCATGCTCTGATGGGCGAATACCGCATGGAATGGATGCGCCAGATGATCACCCGCCAACCCCGTATTTTCGATATGGCAACCCTGACGATGATGCGGCAAGGCACCGCCTTTTTCGCTTCTGGCTGTATGATTGCCGTTGGCGGCTGCGTGGCGTTGCTCGGCAGTTCCGACCAACTGTCCATATTGGCCAGCGATATCAGTCCGGAGCTGGTGTCGCCACGGTCGGTCTGGGAAATAAAAATCCTGCTGATGATGGTATTGCTGGCAAGCGGGTTTCTGAAATTCGTCTGGGCCATGCGCCTGTTTGGCTATTGCGCTATTGTTGTCGCCGCCACCCCGAACGATCCCGAAGACCCGCAGGCCCTGCCGCGCGCCACCAAGGCAGGCCATCTTGCCAATACTGCCGCCAAAAGCTTTAATCGTGGTCTACGGGCGGTCTATTTCTGTATTGCCGCCCTGACGTGGCTGATCGGTTCCAGTGCCTTTATTCTGGCAACAATTATCACCATCTGGATTCTGTACCGGCGCGAATACGCATCACAATCGCGGGAAATTATCGAAGGGTAGTTCCCGCAAAGAACACGAATTTGGAGTTGGCACCGCCCAAAAGGTTAAAAACATAACCAATTCCAATTATTCGTAGCCACAGCATATTGACGCCTAAGGCACGATCGCTCAATATATAGGTGCAAACGGGATGGAAAATACGCCTAACCCGCTTCATGTTTTGTGGCTAAAATGGCCGACGTCTCGGGGGAGAACAATGATTCATCATTTTCACCATGTGCTTTCACCTGCACAAACAGATGAACACATTCAATTTAACAGGAAAAATAATGCGTAATTTTTTACAGTCGATTGTCCTGATGCTGGCCGGTGTTGGAATCTATTTTGTCATTCAAATCCTGTTTTTTCCCCAGCCCAACCAAAATGGCTCCGAAGTAGCCGACCTAACGCGAGAGCTATCCGACATTAAACAGGTTATTGCGCGCATTTCGGAAGAACCGGATACATCATTCTCCGCCTCAACATCCCCTGCATCGATTTCACAAAACACATCCGAGCCTCGGGAAAATGTGGTTGCCGTCCTTACACCGCCTGCCCCCCGTAAAGCCAAAGCGCGCCCGGAAACTGCGCAAAACAAGATTCCAGCCACCAACAACCCTTTTGAAAAGGACCTGTCCAAGGCACAATTACTGGCCGCGATTGTGCGTACAGTGAAAGCTCAGGCAGATGACAGCATAGCATCGCCACCTCCTCTACAAGGCGCGGATGTTGGAGGCGGCACGACAACCGACATTGCAAAAAGCAATTCGCCCCGTTTTTACACAATCCAGACTGGCGACAGTCTCCGCTCTATTGCCCGCAAAATTTACGGCGACCAGTCCCTATATGTAAAAATCTATGAAGCGAACAAACGACTACTCCCCACAGTGAACCACATTCAGGTTGGTCAGCGCTTACGTATCCCGACGCTATAGGGAAAAATGGTCCGATCCTAATGCGCCTCGGCCCAGTTTGCCCCCTGTCCGGCATCCACCGTAAGCGGTACATCCAGTTGCACCGCCGGCATCGCCGCCCCTTCCATGACTCGGCGCACAACCTCAGTGGTTTCCTCGACCGCGCTGACAGGCACCTCAAAAATCAATTCATCATGCACCTGCAATAGCATTTTAGCAGGGAGATGCGCCGTGGCCTCGGGCATTCGGATCATCGCACGCCGGATCACATCGGCGGCTGTTCCCTGTATTGGCGCATTGATTGCAGCCCGTTTGGCAAACCCCGCTTGCGGCCCCTTGGCCCCGATATTCGCCGTGCGTATCTTGCGGCCAAACAGGGTTTGCACATAACCGTTCTCCTTGGCAAAGGCGACCGTCTTGTCCATGTATTCGCGAATGCCCGGAAAACGTTCAAAATAGGTGTCGATAAAGGCCTGCGCCTCCTTGCGCGGGATCCGCAGATTACGTGCCAACCCGAAACCGGAAATGCCGTAAATCACCCCGAAATTGATCGCCTTGGCCTGACGGCGCACCATCGGATCCATGCCCTCAAGCGGCACTCCGAACATCTGGCTGGCGGTCAGGGCGTGAATATCGATACCATCATGAAACGCCTGTTTCAGGCTGTCGATATCGGCAATATGCGCCAGAATGCGCAATTCGATCTGACTGTAATCCAGCGACAACAGCACATTGCCTTCGTCCGCGACAAAGGCCTCGCGGATTTGACGGCCCGCATCGGTGCGCACCGGAATATTTTGCAAGTTCGGGTCGGATGACGCCAATCGCCCTGTGCTGGCCCCGGCAATGTGATAGGACGTATGCACACGACCCGTTTCCGGGTGGATATGGGTTTGCAGGGCATCGGTATAGGTGCTCTTGAGTTTGGACATTTGCCGCCAATCCAGTACCCGCGCCGGCAGATCATGCCCTTCGGCGGCCAAATCTTCCAGAATATCCACCCCCGTGGCATAGGCACCTGTTTTCCCCTTTTTGCCGCCCTGCAAGCCCAGTTCGTCAAACAGGATTTCACCCAACTGCTTGGGCGAACCGACATTGAATGGCCGCCCCGCCAACGCGTGGATTTCATCCTCCAACGCAGCCATTTTCTGGGCGAAATTGTTGGACATGCGCGACAGGTGGTCGCGATCGACCTTGATGCCCGTCATTTCCATATCTGCCAGCACCGGCACCAAGGGCCGTTCCAGTGTTTCATAAACCGTAGTCACCTGTTCCAGATGTAATCGCGGTTTGAACAGCATCCACAGGCGCAGAGTGATGTCCGCATCCTCAGCCGCATATTTCACCGCATCCTCAATCGGCACCTTGTCAAAGGTAATCGCGGATTTTCCGGTGCCAAGCAGGGTTTTGATCGAGATCGGCTTATGATCCAGATAGCGTTCGGACAACGAGTCCATACCATGCCCGTGCAGGCCCCCATGTAGCGCGTTTGACAACAACATCGTGTCGTCAAACATGGTGATATCTATACCGTTACGACGCAGGATTTTCATGTCGTATTTCATGTTCTGGCCGATTTTCAGGATTGAGTCATCCTCCAGAACCGGTCGCAAAATTTCCAGCGCCTCGTCCATGGGAATCTGCCCTTCTGCCAACCCGGCACCACCGAACAAATCACCTTCGCCGTCCTTGTGTGCCAATGGAATATAGCAAGCTTCGCCTGGCTCCACCGCCAGACAAATCCCCACCAGATCCACCCGCATATCATCAAGACCGGTGGTTTCCGTATCCACCGCGACATAGCCACGATCCCGGATTTTCGCGACCCAGCCTTGCAATGTTTCCGCATCCCGAACGCAGCTGTATTGCGCCGCATCAAAAGCGCGCCGTGCGGCTGTGCCCGCACCGGCCTGAGCGGGGGTCGATCCCCCGTTCGGGCCGCTTTCCTCGATCGCTGGCGGTTCCACCCCGAGCTTGGCCGCGATGCGGGCGGTCAGTGTGCGGAATTCCATTTCTGCCAAGAATCCCAGCAACACATCCGGTTCGGGCTCCAAAACCTCCATCGCTTCGAGCGACACATCCACCGGAGCATCCAGCCGCAGAGTCACCAATTCGCGACTCACGCGGATCTGTTCGGCATTGTCGATCAGGGTCTGGCGCCGTTTCGGTTGTTTGATTTCTCCGGCCCGTTCCAGCAACGTATCCAGATCGCCATATTCGTTAATCAACAAAGCCGCTGTTTTGATCCCGATCCCCGGCGCGCCCGGAACGTTATCCACAGAATCTCCGGCAAGAGCCTGTACGTCGATGACTTTTTCCGGCCCTACCCCGAATTTGGCTTCCACTTCCTCCACCCCGATGCGGCGGTTTTTCATCGGGTCGAGCATCTCGACACCGCCGCCGACCAATTGCATCAAATCCTTGTCCGACGAAATAATTGTCACCCGCGCGCCTGCGTCCCGCGCTTGATCCGCGAGCGTAGCGATAATGTCGTCCGCTTCGAAGCCTTCGGTTTCCAGACAGGTCAGGTTGAACGCCCGTGTGGCCTCGCGTGTTAGCGGAAATTGCGGCACAAGGTCTTCTGGCGCGGGGGGGCGGTTGGCCTTGTATTTTGGATAGATTTCAGACCGGAACGTCTTGCCCTTGTAATCGAACACCACCGCCACATGGGTTGGAGCATCGGACCCTTTTTGATCCTCGACGAATTTATAGAGCATGTTGCAAAAACCGGCCACGGCCCCAATCGGCAACCCGTCCGATTTGCGCGTCAGCGGCGGCAGCGCGTGATAGGCGCGGAAAATAAACCCCGACCCGTCAATCAAATGCAAATGATGGCCTTTACCAAATTCCGACACGGATTTATCCTCGCAGCAACAGTTCATTTCAAGGAAACATAAATGACCCGCGCCCTGATAGCGATAGCCGTTTTCACCTTTTCCCTTAGCGCGCCTCTGATGGCCCAAACGCCGCTTGATTTACGCCCTGCTCAACCGGACACACCGGATTTGCCCTGCGAAAACCATATCGGCAGCCCGGAAAGTTGTTCGCGATTTGTGGGATGCCTTGGTGATCGCGGGGCCTATTTTCAGGGCTATGCCCGTGGCTGGAATTATGGACCCCTAACCGCCATCACCAGCGAAGGTGCGACCTGTACCGGAACATGGAAATACGCCAACATCTTTGGCATTCCACAGGCAGATATCATTTGTGACAACGGCGAAGGCGGTCGTCTGTTTGCCTATTATCAGGACAGCCTGACCGGCACAGCGATGGCCAAGGGGCGATCGAACAAAGGACGTCTGGTTCGAATGTGGTCGGGGAAAAACCTGAAGAAATATTTCAGCACAGCCAAACCGGACCGGGAATTTCCGATAATGCACTGCGGTCCTGCACAAGTGCCGATCAGTTAAGGCGACGATACCGCCGGCGGGAATGTTTGAGCGAATTCGAAAAGGTGCTTTCGTCAGCGCGATGGCATCAGGCGGCTCTTAATGCCCGGAACCCGCCTTCAGCACATATTCGCATTCGCAATAGGGGCATTGCACCGAGCCGGTTTCACGCGGGATTTGCAGCCAGACCCGTGGATGTTCACCGCCACCATCACAGGCGATGCGGGATTTGTCTACTTCTACAACTTCGGGCGCTTTGATGGTCATGGTTTTACTCTTGATCCGTTGATTTGCGGGCAGTCTAGCGCCCTGCGCGGGTGGCGACAATAAAAAAGGGCACCGCAAGGGTGCCCTTTTGAATCTGGATGAATATACTGGATTATTTGTCTTCGTCATCCGCATCGGAATTGGGCAGGTTGAACAGGCTCTCGGCATCGGCCATGGCCTCTTTTTTGTTTTTCGGCTCGCTCGAACCAGAGAGGCTAAAGTTCTCCAGACCACCCATGCTCGATGGCAAGGCGGGTTCCGGCTCCATATGCAACGATTGTTCGGTGGACACCAGTTTCAGGCGTTCTTCGTTGCTCATCACGTCGCCGTCTTTGGCGGCTTTGGCGGCAGCTTTGGCCACGGCTGCATCCAGTTCACCTTGCTTACACAGGCCAAGCGCAACCGGATCAATTGGTTGAATATTGGCAATGTTCCAGTGGGTGCGTTCGCGCAATGCCTGAATGGTGGGTTTAGTGGTGCCGACCAGTTTGGAAATCTGGCTATCGGCCAGTTCCGGATGGAATTTCACCAACCACAGGATGGAGGCCGGACGGTCCTGACGTTTGGACAGCGGGGTATAGCGCGGCCCGCGGCGTTTCTGTTCGCCCTGTGCGGCTGCATAGAATTTCAGTTTCAGTTTGTGACGGGGGCTTTCCTCGCCTTTTTTGATTTCTTCGGCCGTCAGCTGATTATTGGCGATCGGGTCAAATCCCTTGATCCCGACGGCGACTTCGCCGTCAGCGATTCCGTTGACTTCCAGCTCGTGCAAACCGCAAAAATCCGCGATTTGTTTGAAGCTGAGTGTTGTGTTGTCCACCAGCCAAACTGCGGTGGCTTTTGCCATAATTGGAAGTGCCATTGCCTTTTCCTTTACATAAACCTCTCCCGTGCCGAGAATCGGCTGCTTTACCGAGGTAAAGCGAATTTCCGTTTGAGGGGGGGAATTCTTGGTCTATATAGACCAAACCAGAAAAAAGTAAAAGGCCCTATTCATGCGCATCCTTTTTGCCCTTTTGTTGGCCTTGGCCGGCCCTGTCGCCGCAGATGGCGAACGCCCCGGTGATTTTGATTACTTTGTTTTATCGCTGAGCTGGTCGCCCAATTGGTGCGAACAAACCGGTGACGCACGGCGCGAAGATCAATGCGATCCGCGTCATGATTACGGCTGGGTTTTGCATGGGCTATGGCCCCAAAAAGAACGGGGGTTTCCCAGTTATTGCCGCACCGCCAAACGCCCGCCAAGCCGCGCCATGACCAATAGTATGGTGGACATCATGGGCAGTTCCGGCCTTGCCTGGCATCAATGGAAAAAGCACGGCAGTTGCACCGGCCTTTCGTCGCGTGATTATTACCGTTTGTCGCGGGTGGCCTATGATCAGGTCAACCGGCCCGCCATTTTCCGCAAACTGACCAAAGACATAAAACTGCCCGCCAAGGTGGTGGAGCAGGCATTTATGGAAAGCAATCCGAAACTGTTGCAAAACCAGATTACTGTCACCTGCAAAGCCGGCTATATTCAAGAGGTCCGCCTATGCCTGACACGCGATTTGAAACCGCGTAAATGCGGGGTGGATGTAATCCGCGATTGCACCCTGCCCAAGGCGGTGATGGCTCCGGTGCGATAAGGGTGTAGCTGTATTCCCCCCTGAAGAAAGCCCCCATTCGGAGGAATTACTTCCGAAATATATCCACTCTCACGGGAAGACCTAAAATACTGCATAATTTAGCCTCAATTACTGCGCACCAAGGAGAGACACAAAAAACGAGGTACACCATGCTTACTTTCCTTGTTGCAGTAACTGTTAATTCGTTTTTGTTTATGAGTTTTCTGGGCATCAGTATGGCCCATGCCAACGGCGATGACGCGCTGGCGGATACCGATATCGACCTCAACAACACCCCATACGTCGAGGTGATCGCCACCCCGATGCCGAAAGACCCCATGACCGCAATCTTGTCAGCATACAAACCGCAACCGGATCAAAATATCGAACCACAAGAAACCACATCCGCATTACGACGACGCCCTTGTGGTGATCGTGGATTTGACGTGCTCATCATAGAGCAATCGAAACTGGATGGCTCACCCGTTTTGCTAACCGATTTTGCCGATGACGATTGTCTGCAAATCCACTATCAGCGCCGCGTAAATGCCTTTAACGAAACGCGGGTGCCCAAGTTGAGCATTGTCAACTTTGCCGATGATACAGGGGCTTATATCCGGCTCGACGGTGAAACCGTGGCAGAGATTTCCGGCGCGCAATTCATGTCGCCGGACAACATCAATCTGGTTGCCGTATGAACCGTTTTTCGGCGGCAAAGTAATCGTCAAAGCCGATGCGGGTCTTGATTTCATCAAACCCCATCAGGCGATCCGGTGCCACGCCCTGCCCGTTGAATTCCTGCAAGGCCCCAACCATGGCCAGCATCGCCGCCGCCAGCAGGGTTGTTGGATAGGCGGCGATTTTATAGCCCAGCGCCTGCAATTCATCCGGTGACAATTGCGGGGTCAGCCCGCCCTCAAGGATATTGGCCATTTTCGGGCCGGGCAATTCGGCGCAGATCCGCGCCATTTCCGCCTTGGAACGCGGGGCCTCCACAAACAGGATATCCGCCCCCAGCCGTTTAAATTCCTGCGCACGCGCAAGGGCCTCGTCCAGACCCAGATCATGGGCTGCATCGGTACGGGCCAGTATCAAAATATCCGCGCCCTCGTCGCGCGCGGCCACAGCGGCTGCGATACGCTCAAATGCCTCTGCCCGTGACACAACCGCCTTGCCTGCTGTGTGGCCACAGCGCTTGGGGGCAACTTGATCCTCGATCATCACGGCGGCAAAACCGGCCTGCGCAAATCCCTGCACCGTGCGGCGCAGGTTCATTGCATTACCATAGCCGGTATCGCCATCCCCGATCACCGGAATATCCACTGCGTTGCAGATGTTGCGCCCCTGATCCACGACCTCGCCATAGGACATAAGCCCCGTGTCCGGCATCCCCAGCCGCGCCGCCGAAGCCGCGAATCCGGACATAAAGGTCAGCGGGAACCCCTCCTGTTCGATCAGCTTGGCCGAGAGCGGATCAAAACAACAGGGCATGGTGATAATATCCTCGCCCGCCAAAAGCGCGCGCAAACGGTCTGGTGCAGTTTGTTTCATGCCCCTGCCCTAACGGAAATGATAGGGAATATAAAGCGCCAGATCCTTCCAGAACCACAACAAAACGGCGGTGCTGAGCATCATCAACGCAAAAGGCAGCGCGCCTTTGACCACCGATTCCAGTCGCGCTTTGCCAACGGCCTGAATGATAAACAGGTTCAACCCGACCGGTGGCGTAATCAGCGCGGTTTCGATCAGTACCACAAAGAAAATCCCGAACCACACCGGATCAATATTCATTGCCTCGAGCGCAGGAAACAGCACCGGAACCATGATCAACATCATCGACAGGGATTCCAGAAAGAACCCCACAATCAGCAACACACAGCCCACTGCCAGTATAAACAAGGTCGGGCTGGAAATATTGGCCAGCAAATAGGCGCTGATGGTTTGCGGGATCAGGTACAGGGTAATCGCATAAGAAAACACCTTGGCCCCAGCAATGATAATAAAAATCATCGCCGTAGTGATCAGCGAATCCTCTACCGCCTTTTTCAGCTTGGCCCAGTTCATTCGCCCCATGGCAAAGGTAATGATCATGGCAATTACAAATCCCACCCCCGCACTTTCGGACGGGGTCGCAATACCGGCATAGATCGACCCGATAATCGTCACCGCCAGAATAACCGTAGGCAAGGCAAAAAACGTGGCCCGCGCGCGTTCATTCCAGTCCGCCTTGGCTATCGGCGCAGCGGCCCCCATACGGCTGTAAACCATCGCATAAATAATAAAGATCGTGGCCAACAACAACCCCGGCCCGATACCTGCCTTGAACAGGGTCGGGATCGAGGTTTCGGTAATCACCCCGTAAATGATCAGCGGAATAGAGGGCGGGATCAGAATGCCCAGCGTCCCCCCCGCCGCCAGTTGGCCAAGGGTGAACGGCTCGTCATAACCGCGCTTTTTCATTTCGGGAATCGCCACCGTCCCGATGGTGGCCGCTGTGGCCACGGAAGACCCGGAAATCGCCGAAAACAGGGTACAGCTCATGATCGTCGCCACGCCCAACCCGCCGGGCCAATGGCCAACCCATGCTTGCACCGCCGAAAACAGATCGCGCCCGACCCCGCCCTTGAGCAGCACATTCGACATCAACAAAAACATCGGCACCGCCAGCAATTCAAAGCTGTCCATGGCCCCGAACAACCGCTGTGGAATTGCCACCAGTGGCAACCCCTTCATCGCCAGCAGCACCGTCCCCAGTGCCCCCATGGCAAACCCCACCGGCACACGCAGCATCAACAGGGCAATCAAACTACCAATAATCAGAAAGGTTTCCATATCAGTGCCCCATCATTCCGGCGACTTCGGTCGCTTCCGTACCCGTCCAGATTTTCACAATTTCCGCAACCGACTGCAGTGCCATCAGGCCAAACCCCACCCAGACAGCCGATTGAATAAACGTCTTGGGCACAGCAAGAAAGCTGTCCGTCGTATGACCGAGCACCGTGGATTTCCACCACACGTCAAGCCCGTATTTAACCACCACCACACAGAAAAAGACGATCACACACAGCGCAAACGTATCCACCACCTTGCGACTCATGCTGCCCTGTTTTCGAAAGGCAATATCAATCAAAATATGCGCCCGATGTTTCAGCACATAGGAAATCGACAAAAATGCTGCCCAAACCTGAAAAATCCGGCTGACCTCATCCACCCAAATCGTCGGTGCATTCAGCACATAGCGCATGAACACCTCGAAAAACACAAAGATGCCAACCGCAAAAAACATCCATGCCGCTATTTTTCCGGCGACTTCGGATATCCCGTCCAACAGACGCACAAACCCCAATAATGACGACATGATTTCCCCTCGCTCAAACAAAAATATGTGGCGGTTGCACACCGCCACATATCACAGTCAACATCAGCAGATTACTTGGCAGCAGCGGCCTTTACAGCCTCGACAGCTTCAACACCTGTGGCACCGGCTTCTTCTTTGAACCGGTCGACAATACCGGCAGTCGCCGCAACCCACTGGGCGCGCTCGTCTGCGGTCAAATCAACAACGTTCATCTTGTCACGCACCGCATCCACCGTGGTTTTTTCCTTGGTGTATATGGTGTTGCGCAGATCAGCCTCTACTTCGGCAGCAGAATCCATGATGATTTTCTGCTGTTCCGGCGTCAGGCTGTTGAAAAAGTCATTGTTCATCACAGCCAAAAACTCGATTGCGCTGTCAAAGGACAAGGTCATGTTATCCATAACCTCATACAGCTTACGTGACTGAACAGCGGTTGCACCGGTTGTGCCGGCGTCCACAGCCCCTTGCTGATAGGCCAGAAACTGCTTGGAGCCAGACATCAATGTCGGAGCGCCACCCAGCGCCTCTACCGTCCAGCCCTGAATTTTGCCAAAGGTACGTACCTTCTTGTTTTTCATATCGGCCGGCACCCGGATCGGGTCACCCTTGGACAGATAAACACTGCGCCCGAACGCCTGCCACCACAGAACCTTGTTGTTGGTCTCTTTCAAAATCGCATCATCCAGCGTTTTGCGCATGGCGGAACCCGGTGCTACGGCGGCGCGTAGATGGGCTTCATCATTGAAAATGAACGGAATTGCCACAACATCCACGGCCGGAACCGCCCCGGTAAAACGACCCAGATAGGCAGACCCCGCCTCGATCGCGCCGGACCCTACGGCCTCTGGCACCTGTTTATCCTTGAACAACTGCGCCGAATCAAACAGCTACATTTTCATTTCGCCGCCGGATTTTTCCTCGATCAGTTTTTGAAACGCCAGCCAGTTTTGCCCAAGCAAATGGGTTTTTGGAAGCTGCAATGTTACGCGAATAGTGGTCTCGGCCAAGGCAAAAGCCCCCGAAAACGCCACGGAACCGGCACAAACGGCCCCGAAAATAAGTTTACGCAAAGTATATCTC
The DNA here is from genome assembly GCA_947311485.1 of uncultured Paracoccaceae bacterium. Lineage (GTDB taxonomy): Bacteria > Pseudomonadota > Alphaproteobacteria > Rhodobacterales > Rhodobacteraceae > Amylibacter. The sequence continues at coordinate 5,203 of CAMZLM010000069.1, read as the reverse complement.
CCTGTTATCGTGGAGACTTTCTGCCTCCCTGTAATATGATTGCCTTGCAGTCTGCACCTTGTCAAGTTACATATGTAACCATCATATCTGGAATGAGTGGGGACCCATGACCGACAAACTGGATACAATCTCGTCTGGTGAAATGCTGGTGGCGGCGATCTATTCGCTGTCGCAAAAAATCATGATGCTCTACTCCAAAGCCGTGTTCCGCGAAACCGGCCTCAACTGGCAGGACTGGCGCATTCTACGCGCCGTGGTCGCATTGCAATCCTGCCGCGCGCAGGACATCTGCAAAGAATCCGGCATCCAGAAAACCCACGTCTCCACCGCCCTCGCCCGCCTCGAAGAACAAGGCCACATCAGCCGCAAAAAGAACAAAGGCGACGGTCGCAGCCGAATTGTCGAAAGCACCGAAATGGGCCAGAAACTCGTGGCCCGCGCACGCCCGAAACTACGCGCGCTCGAAGCAAAAATATCGGACCAACCGGAAATCATCGATCCCGACAAATTGCTCAGCTCCCTTGAAACATATCAAAAAGAACTGGGCCGCTTGCTCGACACGGCCTGATCCGTTTTGAATTCAGCCCACTATCCCCGCGCGGAGCATTCGCAAGAACGCGCCGCAGGGGAACCATTTCAAATCCGGACGTTTGGCGTTAACTCTTGGCCCAACGCCAATACAGCTCCCGCGCCTCTTGTGCCACAGGCCCGATCGGGTATTCGCGGTCCTCAATTTTGGTGATCGGTGTGACCTTGGTCATATTACCGGTCAGGAACACCTCGTCCGCATCCGCAAAATCCTCAAAACTCAGGGTGCATTCCTCGACCGTTTTCCCCGCTTCGCGCAATAACCCAATCACCCGCTGCCGGGTGATCCCGTTCAAAAATGTTCCGTTCGGCACCGGTGTTTTCACAATGCCGTCTTTGACCATAAAAATATTTGCCGTGGCGCTCTCGGCCACATTTCCCAGCGGATCAGCCACAATTGCATTGTTGAACCCGCGCGCTTGCGCTTCGCGGATCATGCGGCCATTGTTGGGGTATAGGCAGGCCGCCTTGGCATTCACCGTGGCCATATTCATCATCGGGCGTACAAATTGCGTGCGACCAAGCGTCTGGCTGGCATCGGCAGGCGACATCGGAATCTGCTCCAGACACAGACAAAACGCCGTGGAATCCGGATCCGGCACAACAACGCCCGCCCCGCCTTCGGTGGACCAGTACATAGGCCGAATATACACCGCCGCCCCGTCATCAAATTTCGCCAGCCCCTCATGCACAAGCGCCACCATTTCGGCCACTTCCAGGGTTGGCTTTAACCCCATCACTCCTGCAGAAGCATTTATTCGCGCACAATGGGGCTCGATATCCGGCACCAAACCTTCAAATGCCCGCGCTCCGTCAAACACCAGAGACCCAAGCCACGTGCCATGGTCCGCCGCATTCATTACCGGTAAATCGCCTTGATGCCACTGGCCTTTGAACCAGGTCCAGATTACGTCACCTACTGCCATGGGAATACTCCTTGTCTGTGGTCATGCGGCCTCCCTCGGAACCCGCGGGGTCTCGTTGGCTATAGGTAACAATGGTTGACATTAATTTTCAATCCCTGTTTCCCCAATCCCCGAAATAACCCCGGTTTCGCCTCTGCTATACTTTGGAAATTCGGAACACATCATCTACCGGCACCTGTAACGCGTTTGACAAGTGGTTGGTTTTTGCCGCCAGCGACACAATCGACAGTAATTCCCCGTGCATTTCCGGCGTCATCCCCTTGGCCCGCGCGCCGGCGGAATGGGAGTGCACACAATATTCGCAATTGTTGATAATCGAAACCGCCAGATACAACATTTCCTTGGTCAAAGGATCCAGCGCGGAAGGCGTGGCCATCACCTCTTTTACCTCCGCCCAGGTCCGTTCCAGCAACGCCGGATCAAAGGCCAGATAGCGCCAGATATTATTCACAAAATCGGATCCTCGCGTTGCCCGAATATCATCAAAAACCGCTTTCACGCGCGGGTTTTCCTCGGGGTTTTCGGGGGCTTGTATAGCAGGCATAGTATATCTCCTTGCGATTATCCGGCATTGCGTCTGGAGGCTACAAGATAAACCGGTTTCAGGCCAGAAATTATTCAGGCATATCAACCAAGACCAAAACAGCTCTCAAAAGGAAAAACCGTGCTCCCTTGCGGAAACACGGCTCAAGACTTTCAATCGCGCGTCAGCGCTCATAGGCGTGGCGTGAAAGCGCCTCCGTTAATCACGCTTCGGTCATGTCCCAACCAAGCGCCTTGGCCACGGTGAAAATATCCTTGTCACCACGGCCACACATATTCATCACCAGCAAATGATCCTTGGGCAAGGTCGGGGCCAACTTGCGTACATGTGCCAGTGCGTGGCTCGGTTCCAGTGCAGGAATTATGCCCTCGGTACGACAAGAGAACTGAAATGCGTCCAGCGCTTCGACATCCGTCACGGACACGTATTCAGCGCGGCCAATGTCGTGCAGCCAGCTGTGTTCCGGTCCAATGCCCGGATAATCCAGACCTGCGGAAATCGAAAACCCTTCCAGAATTTGGCCATTGTCATCCTGTAACAAATAGGTCCGGTTGCCATGCAGCACCCCCGGACGCCCACCAGTGAGCGACGCGCAATGCTCCATACGGTCATCCACGCCCTTGCCGCCAGCCTCTACTCCGATAATACGTACGCTCGGATCATCCAGAAACGGAAAAAACAGCCCCATAGCGTTGGACCCGCCACCGATACAGGCCACCACAGAATCCGGCAAACGGCCCTCGGCCTCCAGCATTTGTTCCTTGGTTTCCTTGCCGATGATGGCCTGAAAGTCCCGCACCATTGCCGGATAGGGATGTGGTCCCGCCACGGTACCGATACAATAGAATGTGTCATCCACATTGGTCACCCAATCGCGCATGGCATCATTCATCGCATCCTTGAGCGTCCCCCGGCCAGAGGTCACGGCGTTGACCTCTGCCCCGAGCAACTTCATCCGGAACACATTCGGGGCCTGCCGTTCAACGTCATGCGCGCCCATAAAAATCACACATTTCAACCCGAATTTGGCACAAACCGTGGCCGTCGCCACCCCGTGTTGTCCTGCGCCTGTTTCCGCAATAATCCGCGTCTTTCCCATGCGCCGCGCCAGCAGGATTTGCCCCAGCACGTTGTTAATCTTATGCGCGCCCGTGTGGTTCAGCTCGTCGCGTTTGAAATAGATCTTGGCCCCGCCCAGTTCTTCGGTCACACGCGGAGCGAAATACAGCGGCGATGGACGGCCAACATAATGTTTCCACAGATCATCCATTTCGGCCCAGAACGCCGGGTCATTCTTGGCCTTTTCATATTCGGCCTCCAGATCGAGGATCAACGGCATCAGGGTTTCGGACACAAACCGCCCGCCAAAATCGCCAAAACGGCCATCTTCGTCAGGGCCGCTTTTGAATGAGTTAAGCATATCTGATGCCATTATTTCTCTCCACTCGCCGCGCGCAGAAATGCCGCGATTTTATCGTTGTCTTTGATGCCGGGGGCGCTTTCGACGCCGGAACTTACGTCCACCTGCGCGGCCCCCGTCAGATGCACCGCTTGTGCCACGTTTTCAGGCGTAAGACCACCCGCCAACATCCACGGCACGGCCCATTTACGCCCGGCAATCAACCGCCAGTCAAACGCCAGCCCATTGCCCCCGGGCAGATCCGCGCCCTTTGGTGGTTTCGCATCAATCAACAACTGGTCCGCCACACGGGAATAGGCAGCAATCGCCGGCAGATCATCCGCATCGGCCACGCCCACCGCCTTCATCACCGGCAGGCCAAAACGCGTTTTGATGTCCGCCACCCGTTCAGGAGATTCGGCACCGTGCAGCTGCAACATGTCAATCGGGACAGCATCCAGAATTTCGGACAGTTCCGCGTCGGTCGCATTCACCGTCAGCGCCACTTTACACAGGCCTACCGGTACATCCAGCGCAAGTTGGCGGGCTTGTTCAATTGGTACATGACGCGGAGATTTGGCAAAAAACACAAACCCGACATAGGCCGCCCCCGCCTGCGCCGCAGCCGCGACGGATTCGGGGGTGCTCAGACCACAGACTTTAGCACGCATGGGACTATTCGATCAGGGCAAGAATGTCGTCTTTGCCCTCGCCATGTTTCTCTTTCAACACTTTGACCTGCCGTTCCATGCGGTGCAATTCACGGCTTTTGTTGTTCAGGTCGGACCGAATTTTGAATTCGCGCAGGTATTCCCAGAAAAAGCCGATCAACAGCCCCACCAGCACCCCGAGGAAAATCACCAGAAACAGCGGCAACTGTATGGTGCCGGACAGCCCGGCAACCTGTGCCAGTTCGGGCGGCAGCAGGCTCAGGCTCACCACCGACCGGTTGGCCAGAGCGACTGTCACCAGACAAAGGCCGACAACAATCAGAAAAATATAGCGAAGGTAACGCATAGGCTCGATCCCGTTAGGGGACTAGCCACCGTTCAGCCGGTCCCGCAGTAATTTACCCGTTTTGAAAAACGGCACATGTTTTTCCTCGACCTGCACAGATTCGCCGGTACGTGGATTACGCCCTACCCTAGCATCCCGCTTTTTGACCGAAAAGGCCCCAAAGCCACGCAATTCGACGCGGTTTCCCGAGGCCATTGCCCCAATAATTTCGTCAAATATAGTAGAGACAATGCGCTCAACGTCCCGCTGATATAAATGCGGGTTTTCTTCGGCAATTTTTTCGACCAATTCGGATCGTATCATGGAAATAAATCCTCCCAAGCTGAAGCCGTATGATCGGCTCACAGATTTCCGTTCATTCATTGTTACAGAAAACAACCTCTTAGGGAATAGAGCACAGGCAGTTGAATACAAAAAAAACACGATAACACGCTGTTTTGGGGGATTAACTTTGTTCTTCTTTTATTCGTTGAGGACTTCACACCAAAAACCTTCACATTTTCCAAATACTGATTCGACCGCCACCTGCCCCCCATAAAGACAGATTGCCCCCACCACCCTAACGCGAAGCCCACACAAAAACATGTATCGACAGGGTGGAAATGAAAAACGGCACCCCGAAGGGTGCCGTCAGACTGCTGACAAAGTCCTCGCTTTATGCGGGGATTTTTGATTCAATGTGGTATGTTAAAGAAAGCTTCCCCCGTTCAGACCGAGCTTGAGATGGTC
>CAMZLM010000068.1 GCA_947311485.1 uncultured Paracoccaceae bacterium | reverse complement strand
CCCAATTTATCTGACGCCGCCCCTGGGTTCGTTGAACCGGAAGGGGAGGGGGCGCGGTGGCTATGTTCAAGGTTGCTGACCCGCGGACCCAAAGTGCGCACCCGAAAAAATCCTTTGGCGCGATAGGTCTCTAGCGACAAAGGATTTTTTCGGGTCCGCACTTTGGGTCCGCGGGTCCGCACCCTTGAACATTGCCACCGCGCCCCCTCCCCTTCCGGTTCAACGAACCCAGGGGCGGCGTCAGATAAATTGGGTAACTCCGATTGAGATCAGGCGTAATTCCCCTTTACCCGTTCTTTGGTCGGGTCAAAATGCGGGAATGTGGTGACCCGTGCTTTTAGGCGTTTTTGTTCGCCATCAAGTTGGCCTATCTCTATTTCAGCCCCTGGAGTTGCATTGGTTATGTCGACACGGGCCAGGGCAATTATCTTCCCCAGATAGGGGGATTTCATTGCCGATGTCACGACCCCGACCTGCGCTTTGCCAACACGGATGCAATCGCCGTGGGCGGGCACCACCCCCCCTTCGATTTCCAAACCGACAAGCTTTCGATGCGGGTGGGCTTTTCTTTCTTCTATGGCTTTGCGACCGATAAAATCATCGTCCTGGGTTTTTAGCGGCACCGTGAACCCGATGCCTGCCTCAAATGGATCGGTATCGTCGGAAAAATCATATCCGGCAAAAATCAGGCCGGATTCAATACGCAACATGTCCAGTGCCGCAAGACCCAGCGGGATCATGCCCTTGGGTTCGCCTGCGGCCCAGATTGCATTGAAAACTTCTTCGGCATCCTTGGGGTGGCAAAAAACCTCATACCCCAATTCGCCCGAATATCCGGTTCGCGACAGCACAACCGGTGTGCCCTGAATATCGCCAATACGTGCCGTAGTGAAACGGAACCAGCCCAGATCCTCGACATTTGCATGGGTTGGCGGGGTCCATAGAACTTCCGCCAGAATCTCCCGTGACAACGGCCCCTGCACCGCGATGTTATGATGGTGATCGGTCGAGGATTTGACCCAAACGTTAAACCCGTGCTTTTCCGCCTGATCGCGCAGCCACTTGCCGGAGCTGTCACAACCGCCAATCCAGCGAAAATTGTTATCCCCAAGGCGGAAAACCGTGCCGTCGTCAATCATACCACCGTGTTCGTAACACATGGCTGTATAGACAATGCCGCCAACGCTCAGTTTCTTCATATTGCGGGTAACACATAGCTGCATCAAGGCTTCGGCATCCGGCCCCGTGATTTCATATTTCCGCAGGGGCGACAGATCCATCACCACGGCTTTTTCGCGGGCGGCCCAGTATTCGGCGATCGCCCCGTGATTGCTCATTTGATTGGGCAACCAATACCCGTTATATTCGACAAATTCGCGGGTATGCTTGGCAAAGCAAGCATGAAAACCTGTTTGTTTTGTTTCTTCCACATCGGCCTCCGGAGTTTTACGCCACCCAATCGAGCGTTTGAAGTCTTCGTTTTCTTTGTAAAGGCGAACCTGAATATCGGTTGGATTCCAGGCGTTTGTCGGGTCGATATCGCAGGGACAGGCGGTGGAAACACATACCAGATCTGTCAGCGCCCTAAGCAACACAAAATCCCCCGGGCGCGACCATGGGTCATCAATGCTAAGCGCGTGGGTGTCTTCGATCATTGTGTTGAAAAAGAAATTGATCGAAGGCCACCCGACGCGGGGCGCTATCCCCCAACCTGCCAGTTCGGCATTGATGTTATCGGAACAGTTCACATGCCCCGGATAGCCTGCATCATCATAATACCGCGGATAGCACGACAAACCATAGGCATCATGGCGCCCGCAAGTATCCTGAATAATTTCGAACAAGGGCTGCTGGTCGACACTCCAGAATTTCGACATGATACCGGGCATCGGATAGATGCAGCCATTCAGGGAACGGGTAGTGGTCATGTTGATATCGCGTTCAACACCCCGATCCAGTTGACGCATATCAAAGGCCTGAAAGTCGGTACATTCACGCCCCTGAACATCCATAATCTGGATGAATTGCCCGGCGCGCACCTCGTAAGCATGCGCCTGACCGGGTTGAATATTGGTGTCAAACAACGGGGTCGCCAACGGGTCAGCCGGCTTGCGACCTCCCTTCCCTTGCGCAGGCGTGAAACGGCGGATGTAGAGCGTGATTTCGGTTGGCGCATTTTGGCCATGGGCATGCATTGCCCCCCCCGGTGCGCAAACAATCAACAGACCATCCGCCGCCGCATGGAAATTTGCCGTTTCTCCGGCTTTGGACCCCTCCGGGAAAAGCAGGATACCATCCGCGCGGCCCAAATCAAAACCTGCCGTTTTCAAAGCATGCAAAACCTTGCGACCAGACGCATCGCCACCGGACAAGGCGGTTTGTAAACCTTGTGGGTTTTGCCCGCCAACTGCCCCGATCATTGTGGCATCCGACGTGCCATCGGGCGCAAAGAAAACCATCTCCACGGGTTGAAGGCCTTCACGATCAACAATGGTGATTTCATCGCCTTTTTCAATTTTAACAGCGCGCGAGCCGCCACCGCCAATCCGATAGCGTTCCATACCATGTGGCAAAACAGGCAGGCCCGGCGTGAT
>CAMZLM010000067.1 GCA_947311485.1 uncultured Paracoccaceae bacterium | reverse complement strand
TCAACCCGATCGAGCAAAAATGGGCCCAAGCCAAAGCCGTCAGGCGCAGAACAGGACGAACAACAGAACAGATCTTTGCAAATCAAAACTGGAATCAAATTTGAGTCGTCTGGCTATATCTGGCTTATGCGGGTAATTATTCTGTGACATACGGGGCCTTGTCAGGGATTGTGATCACCCTACTTTTCCTGTACTTCTCTGGTGCGATCATTATTTTCGGGGCGGAGTTCAACGCCGCTTTGCGAAATCTCCGCGAAAGGAAAGAATAAATGGCCGGTCTAAAGAAAAAACGTAGAATTCAACTGATCATTGCCGGGTTTGCCATTTTGGCGATTGCCGGCAGTTTGGTGGGCTATGCGGCGCGTGATGGCATCGAATTTTTCCGCAGCCCGTCGCAAATCGCCGAAAAGGCCCCTGGACCGCGTGAAGTGTTCCGCATTGGCGGATTGGTGGAAACCGGCACCTTGCAAAAAGACGGCACCCATGTGGCATTTCTGGTGACAGACGGCGGGGCCTCTATTCCGGTTAGTTTCACCGGAATTTTGCCGGATTTGTTTGACGAGGGGCAGGGCATGATTGCCACCGGCAAGCTGGTGAACGGAACGTTTATCGCGACCGAAATTTTGGCCAAACACGATGAAGAATACATGCCCAAAGAGGTCATTGATGCGCTCAAGGAGCAGGGCATTTATGAAACGCCGGAAACCTAGCGTACGCCTTGCCAATAAAACTTTAGGGAAATACGGCTAAAAATCCTTCCAATTTATCAATGAATTGGGTGGATTATGCTTTCAGTAGACCAGATAGCCAGAAATATTGTGCGCCGCGAGGGCGGTTTTGTGAATGATCCGGATGATCCGGGCGGGGCCACCAAATACGGGGTGACCATTCATACCATGCGCCGGCTCGGGCTGGATTTAACCCGTGACGGCAAGGTCGATGTGCAGGATGTACACGCGCTCAGCGAACAACAGGCCGTCGATATTTTCAAAGACCATTACTTTGTTCGCCCCCGTATCGGGGCCTTGCCGCCAGTGTTGCAGGCCAGTGTGTTTGACATGTATGTCAATGCCGGTGCCAATGCGGTGAAAATTCTGCAACGGTTGTTGGGGGAATTCGGGTTTTCCGTGTCTGTGGATGGGGAAATTGGCCCGCAAACCATTGAAACCGCGCAAAAGGCTGCGGCGCAAGCCCCTGAATTTATCGCAGACGCCTATGGCATTGCGCGGCGCAATTACTATTACCGGCTGGCGGATCGCCGGATTTCAGCCCGAAAATATGCGCGCCGGCGTAACGGGGGCAAAGGGGGCTGGATTACACGGGCAGAGGAATTCATTTCGCCAAAATACCATCTGAGCCTGAAAGAGCATCAACGGAGGTGTGCAAAATGGGGTTGATTCGGGATATTTTGGGGATCGGCAGAACTGTGAAGGATGTGGCCGAGGTATTTGTGCCGAATGCCACCAAACGTTTGCAATATGACCACGAGGAATTCGGCGATGCGTTGCAACAATACGGGCGGGAATACCAGTTGGTGCAAGAGGGGTGGTTCAACCGGCTGGTAAACGGGTTGAACCGGCTGCCACGCCCGGTTTTGGCGTTGGGAACGGTGTGTTTATTTATCTATGCGATGCTGGACCCGAACGGGTTTTCCCAACGTATGCTGGGGCTGGACACGGTGCCGCGTGAATTGTGGTGGCTGCTCGGCGCGATTGTGTCGTTTTATTTCGGGGCCCGCGAACTGCATTATAAGCGCGCACAAAATTCCCCCGACAGGCGGATGGAAAAGCCGCCAAATATGCCTGCGGTTGTGGATGAAAACGCCGCTGTAAAAGACTGGCTTCGCAATCGCTGAAATACTGCGGCGAAAGGGTAAAATAACAATGTAGTGATTTCAAATTTGTAACATGCGCGGTATAAGGGGCGGACTCAAAAGAGGGCTTCCCATGATTATCGAACTTGGACATTTTGCTGTTCTACTGGCATTTGCCGTTTCGCTCGTACAAATGACGGTTCCCATGATCGGAGCCTCTAAAAACTGGGCCAGCTGGATGCAGCTGGCCGGCACCACCGCGATTTTGCAGTTCATTTTGACCGCGGTTGCCTTTGGCGCGCTGACCTGGGCTTTTGTGACCTCGGATTTCTCGGTTTTGCTGGTGGTGGAAAACTCGCACTCGCTTAAACCGATGCTTTACAAGGTGACGGGCGTTTGGGGAAACCACGAGGGATCAATGCTGTTGTGGATCTTTATTCTGGCCATTTACGGCGGTTTGGTTGCGGCGCTTGGCGGAAACCTGCCGGCAACGCTCAAGGCGCGGGTGTTATCGGTTCAGGCGATGATTTCTTCGGCCTTTCTGGGTTTCTTGATTTTTACGTCCAATCCGTTTCTGCGCGTGGCAAATCCGCCACTGGATGGCAATGATTTGAACCCGTTGTTGCAGGACCCGGGGTTGGCCTTTCATCCGCCGTTTTTGTATATGGGCTATGTGGGGCTGTCGATGTCGTTCAGTTTTGCCGTTGCTGCCCTGATCGAAGGTCGGGTTGATGCGGCCTGGGCGCGCTGGGTGCGGCCCTGGACCTTGCTGGCCTGGGTGACGTTGACCATCGGTATCGGGCTGGGATCCTGGTGGGCCTATTACGAATTGGGCTGGGGTGGCTGGTGGTTCTGGGATCCGGTTGAAAACGCCTCCTTTATGCCTTGGCTGATTGCCGCTGCGCTGTTGCATTCCGCGATTGTGGTGGAAAAACGCGATACGCTTAAGGCGTGGACGGTTTTGCTGGCTATTCTGGCCTTCTCCTTTTCCTTGATCGGCACGTTTATTGTGCGCTCCGGTGTGATTACATCGGTGCATGCCTTTGCCAATGATCCGGAACGGGGCGTGTTTATTCTGGGCATTTTGACCGTGGCCATAGGCGGTGCGCTGACGTTGTTTGCTTTTCGTGCATCGAGCCTGAAAACCAATACGGTGTTCAGCTTTGTTAGCCGCGAGAGCGGGCTGGTGATAAACAATCTGTTGCTGGCGGTTTCGGCGGCGGTGGTGTTTGCAGGGACGGTTTGGCCGTTGGTTGCGGAAATCACAACGGGGCGTAAATTGTCGGTCGGGGCACCGTTTTTTGAACTGGCGTTTACGCCGTTTATGGTGATCCTCGCGATCATTATGCCGATTGGCGCGATGTTGTCGTGGAAACGCGCGCAGCTTGGGAAATCTGTTCAGACCTTGCGCAGCGCGATGATCCTGGCCTCGGTTGTCGGGATTTTCGTGTGGAGCATGGACACCGGCGGGCGCATGTTGGCACCGGTCGGGTTGGCGCTGGCGGCGTGGCTTGTGGCGGGTTCTGCTGCTGATTTGCTTAGCCGCGCACGGTTTGGCAAGGTGCCTTTGGCACAAGTATTGCGCCGGTTGCGCAACCTGCCGCGTTCTGATTGGGGCAAGGCTGTTGCCCATGCCGGTATGGGGCTGACGATTTTTGGCATTGCCGCAGTAACAGCATGGGAGATCGAGGATATCCGCGTGGTGAACCTCGGGGATCGCTATGCGGTCGGGGGATATGAATTCCAGCTTAATGCGGTCAACCGTTCGCAGGGCAAAAACTACAAGGCCGATATCGGCGATGTTACGGCCTATAAAAATGGTCGTGTCGTGGCGCAGCTGGCACCGGAAAAACGGTTTTATCCGGTGCAACGCATGCCCACCACAGAGGCCGCGATTGATACCACGTTGACACGCGATCTCTATGTTGTGCTGGGCGACCGCCAAGAAGACGGTTCCTGGGCAATGCGCACCTATATCAAACCATTTACGGTGTGGATGTGGATTGGCGTGTTGGTGATGGCGATTGGCGGCATTCTGAGCATGAGCGACCGGCGCTATCGCGTGGCCTCTACGGCACGACGCAAGGCCCCTGATGCAGTTCCGGCGGAGTAGAAACATGAAACGTTTGATATTTATTCTGATGTTGCTGGCCTCGCCCGCGCTTGCGGTGCAGCCGGACGAGATCCTGAAAGATCCGGTTCTTGAATCGCGCGCCCGGGGAATTTCCAAGGAATTGCGCTGTGTGGTGTGCCGGAATGAAAACATCGACAGTTCCAATGCCGATGTGGCACGCGATCTGCGGTTGCTGGTGCGCGAACGCCTGACGGCAGGGGATGACGACAAGCAGGTGGTGGATTTCGTGGTGGCGCGCTATGGCGAATATGTGCTGCTGAAACCGCCGTTTTCCCTGTCCAACCTTGGTTTGTGGGCGATTGGCCCGCTTGCGCTGATCCTCGGGTTGATTTTGGCGCTGGTGTTTATTCGCCGCCGGCCCAAACAACAGCCGGACGATTTGTCGGCGGATGAACAGGCGCGGCTGGAGGCGTTATTGGGAAAATAACGCCACGTTTGGGCTTTTCAATTTTGCGTTGGGGGCTATTGTCAGGGCAACTGACAGGAGCCCCCAATGCCATACGAAACCATTCTGTATACCGCGGCCGATAACGTTGTCACGGTCACCCTGAACCGTCCTGATGTGTTGAACAGCCTGAACACGCAAATGCGCGGTGAATTGCTGCATGCGGTGAAACGTGCGCCGGCGGATGGGCGGGTTTTGGTGTTGACCGGTGCCGATCGGGCGTTTTGTTCGGGGCAGGATCTGGGCGATGCCAAAACCGTTGCCGATATAGATATGGAAGGCGTGTTGCGGGATGAATACGAACCGATGTTGCGCGCCATTTTCGATTGCCCGATCCCGACGATTGCGGCGGTAAACGGTGCGGCAGCGGGGGCGGGGGCAAACCTTGCGCTGGCCTGTGATGTGGTGATCGCCGCCGAGAGTGCGATTTTCCTACAAGCCTTTAGCCGCATCGGCCTGATCCCGGATGCGGGCGGCACCTATTGGTTGCCGCGTCAGGTCGGTATAGCACGGGCGATGGGGGCGGCATTGTTTGCGGAACCGGTGAGCGCCAAACAGGCGGTCGATTGGGGGATGATCTGGGAAATGGCACCGGACATCAGTTTTCGCGACAAGGTATCAGAACGCGCCAGCCAGCTCGCCAATGGCCCGACAGAGGGCTATCGCCTGACCAAACAGGCCCTGCGTGCCAGCTTTGACAACTCGTTGGATGAACAGCTCGAAACCGAAGCAACACTGCAAGGCAAAGCTGGCCGCACCTATGATTTCAAAGAAGGGGTGAGCGCCTTTCTGGACAAGCGACCGGCAAAATACGAAGGGCGTTAGGCCAGCTGGCCATAAAAAAGGCCGCTCGAATGAGCGGCCTCAGACTGCAGACAAAGTCCTCGCTTTATGCGGGGATTTTTGATTCAATGTGGTATGTTAACCCCAGTTATGGATAAGCCACGTCTTTCATTTTGACCTTTTTCCCAGCCAGCATATAGGCTGCCAAGCACGACAGGATATGAACGAATGCATTTGTTGCTGATCTGTGGCGGGTGTGTACAAGTCCCATGCCGGATTTGAGTTTGTCAAACAGGGTTTCGATAATAAACCTCTTTCGTAACAACAGTTTATCAAACATCGGCATCAGG
>CAMZLM010000066.1 GCA_947311485.1 uncultured Paracoccaceae bacterium | reverse complement strand
CCAGATTGGACATGCTGACCTTGCCATCCTCCACCACACCGGCAACGGCCAAACAGCCCCCCGCAAAACCGCCGTTGAACTCTTGCAAATAGCGGTGCAGATGCACCTCCAAGGCGGCGACGCCCGCATTGGGAAACCGCCGCACCGTGGCCGCGTCCACCACGCCATCCACCGCAACCCCGATACGGGTGTTGGTGCCGCCAATATCGGCGACAAGCACCCGTTTTCCTCCGTCCGCCAATTCCCTCCGCGTGGGCGGGTTGGCCCCGCTGCGGGTCACGGATATCGCCGCCACCTGCACAGCAAAGCGCAAGGCGGCGGTCAGGTCCAGCCCTGCAATCGCCGCCTTGTCGCACGGCCCCAGCGCCGCCAGAAAACCCGCATTAAAAGCGTCCCCCGCCCCGACCGTATCACGCACCGCCACCGCCGCAACCGGCACCCGCGTTTGCCGCGCCCCCTGTATCGCCAGCACATCACCGCCCCCCTGCGTCAACAACACCAGCGGCGGCCTGTGCCGTGCCAACAGCGCCAACCGCGCGCCAATATCGGGCGCGTCGGGATAAAGCCACGCCAGATCCTCGTCCGAAACCTTCACAATATCCGCCAAATCCAGCATCCGGCGTAACCGCGCCCGATAGGCCGGTTCATCCCCAATCAGCGCAGGGCGGATATTCGGGTCCAGCATAATGACCCGATCCGCCGCCCATTCGGCCAGCGCCACAAAACTGTCGGCTGCAGGCGGGCTGCACAGGCTGACACCGCCAAACAGCAGGGTCGAAACCTGTGGCGGCACCGCAGGGATATCCGCCGGGGAAATCATGCGTCCGGCAGAATTTTCATCATAGAAACTATACTGCGGCTGCCCCGCCACCAAAGACACAATTGCCAGCGTGGTTGGCCGGTCGCTACACACCGCCAGCGACAGGTCCACACCATCCGCCACCAGCGCCGTTCGCAGGGTTTGCCCCATGGGATCGTTCGACAGCCCCGCAAACAAACCGACATCCGCCCCGAGCCGCCCCAGCGCAATCGCCGTATTCAGCGCCGCCCCACCCGGATGCAGCACCAGACCACCCCCCGCTTGCGGGATCATATCTATCAACGCTTCGCCACAACACAGGATCATAAGGCAACCCTATCGCCAAGGCTCAGCACCGGCAAGCCGCGATCAGATCGACATTTTCTTGAACAGGAATTCGGGAATAGAACGAATAATCAGCATAATATAGCGCCAGAAAAACGGCGTATAAATGGTGTTTTTATTTTTCTCGGCGGCAACCCACAGATCCTTTGCCACCGCCTCGGGGCTGGCAACAAGGAACATGCCGGGCAGACCCCATGTCATCGCCGTATCCACAAAACCGGGTTTCACCGTCACCACATGGCCACCGGCACGGGTCAAACGGTTGCGCAGGCCGGACAGATAGGTATGAAAACCCGCCTTGGCCGCACCATAGGTATAGTTGCCAACCCGTCCGCGATCCCCCGCGACCGATCCGATCCCGATCACCGTGCCACTGCCGCGTTGTTCCATCAGCGGGGCCAGACCGTGCAGGAAATGCACAGGGCCGGTAAAGCTGTCCTGAATGGTGCCATCGCCCAGCGCCGGGTCCGCGTCGATTTCCGCTTGCTCGGGCATAGAACCGACAAACACCGCGGCATGGATGGTGCCGCTTTGGGCCGCCGCCAGATCATAAATCGGCTGAAAGCTGGCCGCATCACGCATGTCCACGGCGATTGCCTTGGCCATCGGTGCCCCGCGTGCGGCGCAATCACGCGCCGAATGTTCCGTATCGGCCACATCGCGGGCGGCCAGAATAACATTGTGGCCCTTGGCCGCAACAAGGCGGGCAAAGGCGCGGCCCATGGCGGAACTTGCGCCAAGGATAATCCATGTATCGCTCATTATTTTGCCCCTCTCAGGTTCAGGCGTCGGGTCAGATCGGTTTCAAAGGCGCGCGCGGGGTCGGCCTCGTTCACCACGGTTTGCCAATCGGCAAGGTCGGGGTACATGCCGGCGACCTCTGTCGCGGTGGCAAGGCTGTCCTTGGCGAAATACACCCGCCCGCCCGCGCTGGCGGTCAGACGGTTCAATTCCTGCACCAGCTCTGCCGCGCCGGGCGCGTTGGCGAAATCCAGCGCCAGCGTAAACCCCTGCATCGGAAAGGTCAGATGCCCCGCCTGCCCTGTACCGGTGCGTTTCAGCACCGCCAGCGGCGAGGCAAGCCCCGCGCGGCTGATGCGGCGCAACATATCCAGCAGGGTTTCCTCTGCCGTGGCGTCGGGCAGCACGCATTGGAACTGGTGAAACCCGCGTTTGCCATACAAACGGTTCCAGTCGTGAATTTTGTCCAGCGGGAAAAAGAAATCTTCCAGCGACCGCAACACTCCGCGCCCTTCGGCAGGGATGCGGTTGAAATACAGCTTGTTGAATTGGCGCACCACCGGCGGCGACAGGGCAAAGCCCGGTGCATCCATCGGCACGCGACGCGATTTGCGCAGTTTCGGATCCATCTGCGAGGAGGTCAGCTCGGCCTCTTCCAGAATACCGCGCCCCAGACTGTCGCCCTTGGCGGTGGCATCGATCCAGCCCACGCAATAGGTCGCGGTAGAGGCTTTCAGCATCTCCATAAATTCGGCCAGCCCGTTGGCGCGGCGTTCATCCACCTGAATCAGGCGCGACGAACAAGGCTTCATCTGGATTTTCGCCGACACGATCACGCCGGTTTGCCCGACCCCGCCCACCGTGGCGCGAAACAGGTTCTTGTTGTCCTTGGGTGTCAGGGTCCGCGTTTCGCCATCGGCCATCAGCAGATCAATCGACAAAACATGTTCGCCAAACGTCCCCGCCCCGTGGTGGTTCTTGCCATGCACATCGTTGGCAATGCAGCCGCCCAGCGTGGCAAATCCGGTGCCCGGCATTACCGCCGGCATCCAGCCCTGCGGCGCAAAGGTGGACAGGATATCGGTGATGGTGACCCCGCCTTCGGCCTCGAGCACGCCGGATTTGGCATCAAACCCGATGAATCGGTCAAGACGGGTCATGTTCACCACCTTGCCCGCGTCATTCAACGCCGTGTCGCCATAGGACCGCAACGCACCAATTGCCGGTGCCGGCGTTTCGGTAAACACATCTTTCAGGGCGGCGGGCTTTTCAGGCCGCGCCACCTGTGCTTTGGCTTTCAGCACCCGACCCCAGCCGGTGTATTCCATTTCATTCCAACGCATTTTTCGCCCTCTGAGCAGCGGTTTCGGCAATCGGGAAGAACACCAGCCCCAATCCGATTGCAAACCATAAAGTGGTAATTCGTATGATCGCCGTGGCCGGAATGCTGATCTCCAGCGGCACCCCTTGCAGCGTCAGCAACGCCAGCATCGCGGCCTCGGCCCCGCCAACCCCGCCGGGCAGGCCGGTGACCCCGCCGCTCATCATTGCAAACACAAAAATGCCAACGCAGGTCCAGATCGGCAGCGGCGCGCCCATCCAGTCCAGCAACAGATAAAAGGCATAGCCCTCGGCAAACCAGCCAACACACCCAAGCAGCAGCGCCGGCACGGCAATAGCAGGCCGCGAAAACGGCACCAATGAATGCGACGCCTTGCGCAGACGTGCAAACAGGCGCGGTTTGCGCCCGATTATTTTCCAGAACCGTGTCACAATCCAGCGAAACAGCGCAGGCCGCGTGGCCACAACCGCGGCCAGAACCGCCAGTATCGCCACCGGCACCCCGCCCTTGATTGATCCGCTGGCCATGGTCATCAACGCAAATGCCAGCAACAGACCCGACGACGCCAGATCCGCGGCGCGGTCAATCAGCACCAGCGGGGCCGTGCGTTCCATCGGTGCCCCCGATTCCCGCGCCATCCAGCGCACCCGCACCAGTTCACCCAGCCGCCCGGGCGTCATGGTCAGGGCAAACCCGCCCAGATAATGCCGCAACACCTGCCACAGCGTCAGATCAATACCGATTGCACGGCTGTATAAAAACCACCGTAGCGCGCGCAGCGTGTAATTCACCAGCGACAAAGCCAGCAAAACCGCCACTTGCGCCATCGACAGCATAACGATCTGCGCCCAGATATCTTCTCCGGAGGCCGTCATTGCCGCGAGTCCCGCGCAAAGAATAAAAATGCCCAACACAATCAGCGTGGAGCGATAGGGATGTGTACCTGTCATAGCCTGTTCATGCCAAATTTGCCCGTCCTGGTGAATCGCCCTGCTCTTGTTTTTTGCTTTTAGGCGGCTCTGTGTGGCTGAATGGACTCTAATTCGGGCAATAGTGTGTCTCTGGCGCATAAAAATCGGTTTTATCGCCGGAGTGTCTGCGTTTGTTGCGCTCAGACAAGCAGCCCCGTGCATGCGTGCTTGAAAATACCCGCCACGAGGGATAAGCCGAAAACAACAGTGATTTACGGGAGTTCTTATGTCTTACAGCGATTCCAAAACCATCGTTTCCACGAAATGGTTGGCCGACCATCTGACGGCACCGGATGTGCGCATTCTGGATGCGTCATGGTACCTGCCGGTGGCCCAGCGTGATCCGCTGGAAGAATACGAAGAGCGCCACATTCCCGGCGCACGTTTTTTCGACATCGACGATGTGGTGGACAGCAATTCGGAACTGCCGCACATGGCCCCGCCGCTGGAAAAATTCATGTCCCGTATGCGCAAGCTGGGTGTCGGGGATGGCCACCGTGTGGTGGTCTATGACAGTGCGGGTATGCTCTCGGCCCCGCGGGTCTGGTGGATGTTCCGCCTGATGGGGCAACTGGATGTGGCCGTTCTGGATGGCGGGCTGATGAAATGGTTGCGCGATGGCTATGACACCGAAGACATGCCCCCCGTGATCCGTGACCGCCACATGACCGCGCGGCGCAATGCGTTGTTGATCAAGGACGTGACCCAAGTGGCGCTGGCGTCCAAGCTGAAACAGGCAGAAATCGTCGATGCGCGCTCCCCCGGCCGGTTCAACGGCACCGAGGAGGAACCCCGCGAAGGCCTGCGTCGTGGCCATATTCCCAATTCCAAAAACGTCTATCACGGCGATCTGGTCACCCGCGAAGGCACCATGAAACCGGTGCCAGAGCTGAAGGCCATTTTTGAAAAGGCCGGCGTCGACCTGTCGCGCCCGATTATTACCACCTGTGGATCCGGCGTTACCGCCTGTGTGCTGGATCTGGCGCTGGAACGCATGGGCCACCGCGACCATTCCGTTTATGACGGCTCCTGGTCCGAATGGGGCATGTACAATGATTTGAAAATCGAAACGAGCTAGGAGTTAGCTGATGTTTGAAACCCTGAAAGAACAAGCCCCCGATAAAATCATGTTGCTGGCGGGCCTGTACCGCGCCGATGAACGCAACACGAAAATCGACCTCGGCGTTGGTGTTTACAAAGACGCCAGCGGCCAGACCCCGATCATGCGCGCGGTAAAGAATGCGGAAAAGCAGCTGTGGGAACAGGAAACCACCAAAAAATACGTCGCCCTGATCGGGGATGGCGGTTTTCACACCACCATGGCCGATCTGGTGCTGGGCGATGCGGTGTCGCGTGACCGTCTGGCCTTTGCCGCCACCCCGGGGGGCACCGGTGCCATTCGCCAGATTCTGGAACTGATCAAGGTTGCCAGCCCCGATGCCACCATCTGGATGAGCAACCCCACATGGCCAAACCATCCGGCGATGATCAAAAATCTGGGGATTAAATCCAACACCTACAGCTATCTTGATCCGCAAACACAGGAAGTCAGCTTTGACACCATGATGGCCGATCTGGATGGCGTGGTTGCCGGTGATGTGGTGCTGCTGCACGGCTGTTGCCACAACCCGACCGGTGCCAACCTGAACACGGAACAATGGGGCGCGGTGGCCGATCTGATCGAGGCCAAAGGCGCGGTTCCCTTTATCGACATTGCCTATCAGGGCTTTGGCGACGGTCTGTCGGACGATGCCTATGGCACCCGTCTGCTGGCGGCGCGCTTCCCTGAAATGCTGATCGCGGCGAGCTGTTCGAAAAACTTTGGTGTGTATCGGGAACGCACCGGCATTGTGATTGCGATTTCCGCCAATGCCAAAGCGGCCAAAATGACCCAAGGCACGTTGTCGTCACTGAACCGCCTAAATTTCAGCTTTCCGCCGGATCACGGCGCGCGGCTGGTAACCATGGTGCTCAGCGATGATGCCCTGCGCAACGAATGGCAAACCGAGCTGGAAGACGTGCGCACCGGTATGCTGAAGCTGCGCCAGCAGCTGGCAGACACCCTGCGTCAGGAAACCAATTCGGACCGGTTCGATTTCGTCGCCAACCATCGGGGCATGTTCTCGCGGTTGGGTTTGACGCCGGAGCAGGTGGAAAAACTGCGCACGGATTATGCCATCTATATGATTGGCGACAGTCGTTTCAACGTGGCCGGTTTAAACAGCACCACGGTGCCGGTAATTTCCAAGGCGATTGCCGAAGTGATCCGCTAAACGGGCGGTGCCCCCCTGCGGGGCACCTTTCACACCTGAGGCTGTTCATTTGAACGCCTTGCGCCCCGCACAGTCCAAATGACTGGCAGGGGAAAGCAATCTTCCGATTTGATAAATAGGCGGGCCCGCCAGTGCGGTTATCTGCCATTCGGGGTGCCAGCCCCGCTACCTTGATCTTTGGTTTTCAGGCAGTTCCGGTCGGGCGTCACCCCTTTGGAACCATTAACCACTTCCGAGCTCGGGTATAGGTATAGCCGCACAGGGGCTAATATCCCGTTACGGCAGCGTGCGCCGATCCTGTGGATGCCTCCGGCGGGGATATTTTTTGCAAATTCGAAAAGCAGGGAGTCAGGAGGCAATTTCAGCCGCAATATTGGCGGCGAGAACTTTGGGGGCGGGAATATCGATCATGCGTTCCGGCGTGATTTTGGCCCCGCTGACCAGCCAGGTTTCCGCCAGTTTAAACCCCATTGTCTGGCCGAGCCAAAGCGGTTTGTCACCCCGGCCTTCGAACCACAGGCCATGATCATAGCGCGGATTCATCAATTCGCGCTGGGTGGGCCAAAAGGGAGTCAGGTCCGGTACCGCCATATCCCAGGGTTCCGGCGTATGGCCGGTGACAAGCCGCACGAACTGACCGGCGAGGCCTTCGCTAACCATCGCACCGCCAAGGGTAAACCCGTAGCCCGGTCCGGCAAGTCGCATCGACAGATGGGCGGCGCGGATGATTTGTCGTTGCAAAGCACCGGATTTCAGGGCCGGGCGGAAACGTTCGCTAAACGGATCAAACACCAGAGACAGGCGCGCAGCGCGGGTGGCGCGGGCCTGTAGGGCAATTTGCGGAATCACGCCTTCGCTACTGCGTTCGACCAGAATATCCAGCGGCGCAAGGGGGACAAATGCGACCATGGCTTCATGGGCCGCCAAAACCTCGGCCTGGACGGCATCTTTCCAATCGTGGCAATCGCCTGTGGCATCCAGCCAGTGTATTGTCCAGTTTTCCATTTCACGCCCCATTATCCGACCCTTCCAGCATACGCATTTTTTCGCCAAGGCCAAGCCTGCTGTCTGACTGGATTTTTCTGTTATTTCCGCTATCCTCAGATGTGATTTGTTTAGTGCGCGAGTTTCCCGATGCCCGATGGTTCCTTTTCCCCTGACACCCCTGTCAAAATCCCTTTGGTGACCGAGCCACTGGGTATTTTCCAGACCTTGCGCAATGCGCGCCGGAATGTATTGGAGATCATCCCCGAACTGTGCACCAAACAACCCATCGTCAGCGGCAAGACCGCCTTCATCACTTTTTCCGGTTCTGACACCATGAATAGCGACGCGGTTCACCGGTCGATCAACGCCTTTATTGACCAATCCGCGCGCGTCTCTCTGTTCGATGTGATCGGGGTGCCAACTTGGGTGCCGCGCCTGTCACGGCTGTTTGGGGGCAATCCGGTGGCCGACATGAAGGCCGTTGCCGATCAGGCAATAACACAGCGTCGCGCAAGCGGGGCCAAGGAGGTACCCGACCTGCTTGACCTGTTGATGGACGGGATCGATCCGGAAACAACGAAACAGATGAACAGCGCCGAATTACGCGATAATTTGCTAACTTTTATTGTCGCCGGCCATGAAACCACCGTGGATCCTGTGCCGGAAATGGTGCTGACATGATCGCCGTCGAAAACACCAACGGCCACTGGACCGTCACCATCAACCGCCCCGACAAAGCCAACGCCCTGACAGAGGATATGCTCGGCCAACTCCGCGACGCGGCCCTTACCGCCCGCCAAGACCCGGAACTGCGGGTGTTCGTGCTTACCGGTGCCGGCGACCGTGTGTTTTGCGCCGGTGCCGATATGTCCAGCACCGACGACATGCACCGCTTCACCCGCGCACCGGTCTGGACCGAAATGTCCCATGCGATCGCCACCCTCCCCTGCCTCAGCATCGCCGCCCTGAACGGCACGCTGGCCGGCGGCGGTTTCGCCGCGGCCTTGGCTTGCGATATCCGCATCTGCACGCCGCACAGCCATTTTTTCTATCCGGTCCTGAAACGCGGCTTCCTCCCCCAACCCGCCGATGTGCGCCGTCTGGCCGATCTGATTGGCACAGCACGGGCAAAAATGATCCTGATGGCCGGTCAGAAACTCTCCGCAACCGAAGCCCTGAGCTGCGGACTCACCGATGCAATCCTGCCCCTTGCCGGTTTCCCCGAAAAAATCGCCAGTCTCAGCGCCGACGCCATGGCCGCCACTCCGGCCCAGATCGCGGCCATCAACCGGCTGTTCACGCCCGGCCTCACCGCCAGCGACCTCGCCGATTGTTATGCCGCCGCCTATGACAACAACAAAGACGCCCTGAAACGTCTTTCGAATTCGTAAAAATATCCCCGCCGGAGGCATTAAACTCTTTAACCCCATAGCCAGCTTGCGCAATTTTTTGTAAACCAGCACAAAGACAACCCAAAGGCCGGCTATGAACTTCGACAACCCAATGATCCAAACCGCCATCGGTTACGCCGAACAGGCCCGCGACCTGGCGCTTGGCTGGCTCACCAGCGCTGCCGCCTGGTCACAGTTCGGCCTGCTGATTGTGGCCTTTGCCGCCGCCTATTATATCACCCGCAGCCTAACCCCGATGGCCACCAAAATCCTGACCCCTCCAGAAAACCAGAGCAACATCCTCGCCACCCTACGCCGGTTTGTGTTGTTGTTCCTGCCCTTGCTGCTGCCTTTGCTTGCCTATATTTTTACGGGCCTCGGCGAACAGGTTACCCGTACCCTGTTTGGGTCCGGCGCGGTAATTGCCTTTGGCAAGCGGGTATTTTTCTTTATCGCGGCACGTATTCTGGTGGAGCGGATTATTTACGATCCGTTCCTGAAGCTGCTGGGAAAATATGTCCTGATTCCGGCTGCCGCCCTTTATGCTCTTGGCGCGCTGGATCCGCTGATTGTCTGGCTTGGCGGCATGGTGCTCAGCCTCGGAAACATCAGCTTCTCCGCTCTTGCCATCCTGCGCGGGCTGGTTTTCGGCTCGGTGATTTTCTGGCTCGGGCGCTGGTCCAACGACCATTCCGCCAACTATATCAAAAGCCAAAAAGAAATGCGCCCCGCAATCCGCGAATTGGCATCCAAAGCGGTCGAAACCCTGATTTTTGGCGTGGCCTTCCTGATGTTAATGAACATCATGGGCATCAACCTGACGTCGCTCGCCGTGCTGGGGGGGGCCATCGGCGTCGGGCTTGGCTTTGGCCTGCAAAAAATCGCATCCAACTTTATCTCCGGATTGATCCTGCTGCTCGAAGGGCAGGCCACTGTCGGCGATTACGTGGAACTGGATGGTGGCGAGGCCGGCACCATCATCCGCATGACCGCCCGTGCGGTGATCCTTGAAACCTATGACGGGCGCTGGATTGTGGTCCCGAGCGAAGATTTCATCACCACCCGTGTCGTAAATTATTCCGACAGCGGTTCTGCCAACCGCTATGAAGCCCCGTTTTCGGTTTCCTATAACACCGACATCAACCTGATCCCCGACATGGTGGAAAAAGCCGTGGCCAGCCATCCCGAAGTCCTCGACCAACCTTTCCCGCCAGATTGCGAACTGCGCGCATTCGGCGAGAATGGCATCGATTTTGCAGTGGAATTCTGGGTCGAAGGCATTGATGATGGTAAAAACAAGTACCAATCCGATGTGCTGTTCCTGATCTGGAATGTGCTGAAGGAAAACAACATCGAAATTCCTTATCCTCAACGGGTTGTCCATATCAAAGGTCCAAAAGACCTGCCCGTTGATGGCTGATGCGCTTGTCATAGGGGCTGGCCCCGCCGGTTTGATGGCAGCGGAAACGCTGGCGGATCAGGGGCTATCGGTACAGGTCGTGGATGCCATGCCCACCGCCGGACGCAAGCTGTTGATGGCAGGAAAATCCGGTCTGAACCTGACCAAGGACGAACCCTTTGAACAATTTATCAAGGCCTATGGTCCCCATGGTGCATGGATGCGCCCCGCGCTGACAGGCTTTGGCAATCGGGATGTCGGCCCGTGGGCAGAGGCCCTCGGCCAAGCGGTGTTTACGGGGACGAGCGGCAAAGTCTTCCCCGAAACCATGAAGGCCTCCCCCCTGTTGCGCAATTGGCTGGCGCGGCTGGCCGACAAGAATGTCGTGCTGAAAACCCGCTGGCACTGGCAGGGATGGCAGAATGGCGCGCTGGTGTTTGACACGCCGGAAGGCCGCCAAACCCGAACCCCGCTCGCAACCGTCCTTGCGCTGGGTGGTGCCAGTTGGCCACGGCTTGGTTCCAACGGCGGCTGGGCCAAAATCCTTGCCGACCAAGGCATTTCATTGGCCCCGTTTGAACCCGCCAATATGGGCGCGCGGGTGGATTGGTCCGGCCACATGAACCGCCATTTTGGCAGCGCCCTCAAGAACGTCACATTGAAATCTGGCAACAAAACCCGCAAAGGTGAATTTGTCATCACGGCGCAAGGACTGGAAGGCTCGCTGATCTATGATTTCAGCCCTGAATTGCGCGCAGACCTGCCGCTGTTGCTTGATCTGTGCTCCGATCTGACACTGGCCCAAGTCACCGACCGTCTTGCCAAAGTTCCCGCCAAAAACAGCCTGTCAAATGCGCTGCGCAAGGCCCTGCGCCTGACACCACCCGCGATTGCCCTGTTGATGGAGTTTGCCAAACCACCCCAACCGCGTGCGGCATGGGCAGGGCATCTCAAGGCTCTGAACGTCACGTATTCCGGTATTGCCGGTATTGAACGGGCAATTTCCGTAGCAGGCGGCATTCAGAAAAGCAGCCTTGATGACTGTTTTATGCTGACGGATTTGCCCGGCGTTTTTTGTGCCGGCGAAATGCTGGATTGGGAGGCCCCGACCGGTGGTTACCTACTGACCGCGTGCCTTGCGACAGGCCGTATGGCCGGCTTGGGGGCAGCAGCGTATTTCCATACACAACAGCGGGAACGCCCGTCGCAGCCCTGATAAACAGCAAAGACTCGTCTTGTTGTGAAAAAAGGGGGTGCTTTCGCTTATTCGGTTAGTCCCGATTCGCCTGTACGAAAGCACCCACACTGCTCAGTGTTCGAAAACCAGAATTGACGGATGCTGTGAGCGGCTTCAAATGAACCTGCCCTCCGCATCACCACCAATTGTTGGCAAAAGCTCTGTTGACACAACTAGATATAGACAGAAAACGAATCAGTCAATGAAAAGTGATTCGGCCGAGTCGCCCGCGGAGGCGATTCGGCAGCAAACAAGAATCAACTTCTTGATTTGACTCATCTTTTTATTTTGCAATTTTCGGCGACCTTTGCCCAATTTCCGCCTATTGCGGCGGCAATTGACGTTTTACGCCGGATTCCTCGATGGCAACAAAGGTGAAATCCCCTTCGGTCACCATGGTCGGCGTGCTGTCGCGATGCCGTCGCACCCATGCTTCGACGTGGATGGTCACAGATGTATTCCCCGTGCGCGCAATGTGGGTGTAGACGGTAAACAGATCCCCCACCAGCACCGGCGCGTGAAAGCGCATGGCCTCGATTGCGACGGTGGCAACGCGGCCTTCGGCCCGCTCTGCGGCGGCGATGCCGGCAGCCACATCCATCTGGCTCAGAACCCAGCCCCCGAAAATATCCCCGCCGCTGTTTGTGTCAGCGGGGAAAGGAACGGTTTGCAGGGTCAGTTTTCCCTGTGGCCCTGTCTGGGTCATGCGACGATCTTGGCTTGTGTTACGGCGTCAATGTCGGCGCGGGTCACATCGGGGGCCATTTCCACGATTTTCAATCCGCCCTCGACCACATCGAAAACGCCCAGATTGGTGATGATCCGGTCGACAACGCCCTTGCCGGTCAGCGGCAGGGTGCATTCCTTGAGCAGCTTGCTCTCGCCGCGTTTGTTGGCGTGATCCATGATCACCACCACGCGCCCCACACCGGCCACCAGATCCATCGCGCCGCCCATGCCTTTGACCAGCTTGCCGGGAATCATCCAGTTGGCCAGATCACCGTTTTCCGCGACCTCCATCGCGCCCAGAATCGCCATGGCAATTTTGCCACCACGGATCATGCCAAAACTGGTGGCGCTGTCAAAATAGGCGGTTTGCGGCAGTTCGGTAATTGTCTGTTTACCGGCATTGATCAAATCGGCGTCGATTTCATCCTCGGTCGGGAATGGTCCCATGCCCAACATACCGTTTTCCGATTGCAGCGTCACATGGATACCTTCGGGGATATAATTCGACACCAATGTCGGAATCCCGATACCAAGGTTCACATACCACCCGTCCTGCAGTTCCTGCGCGGCCCGTTCGGCCATTTGATTGCGGTCCCAAGCCATCGGTTAAGCCTCCCGTACTGTGCGTTGTTCGATGCGTTTCTCGAAATTTCCCTGAACAAGGCGATTTACATAAATCCCCGGCAAGTGGATCAGATCGGGGTCAAGCGACCCCGTCGGCACGATTTCCTCGACCTCGACCACACAAACCTTGCCACACATGGCGGCAGGCGGGTTGAAATTACGCGCGGTTTTGCGGAACACGAGGTTGCCGGTCTCGTCTGCCTTCCATGCCTTCACAATCGACAGGTCGGCGAAAATGCCTTCTTCAAGGATGTAATCCTCGCCGTTGAACTGTTTGACTTCCTTGCCCTCGGCTATCACCGTGCCAACACCGGTTTTGGTGTAAAACCCGGGAATACCACAGCCCCCCGACCGCATCCGTTCGGCCAGCGTGCCCTGGGGGTTAAATTCCAGTTCAAGTTCGCCGGACAGATATTGCCGCATAAATTCATCGTTTTCGCCCACATAAGAGGACATCATTTTTTTAACCTGACGCGATTCCAGCAACACCCCAAGGCCGAAACCGTCCACACCGGCGTTATTGGACGCCACAGTCAGGTCTTTGGTCCCCGCGTCACGGATTGCCGCAATCAGGTTTTCCGGTATACCACACAAGCCAAAGCCGCCGGCGGCGATCAACATGCCGTCAAACAGCAGCCCGTCCAATGCCTCGGCTGCCGAGTTGTAAATCTTCCCCATTTATTCCTCCTGTTCAGGCCAAAAATCCGGCCAGTATACGCTTGCCTACGGTTTGGCCGATTTCCGTTGCGATTGCAACAACTGTCAGTCCAACCCGAAAAATTCCGCCATTTCGTCAATCAGCCCGCTGTAAAACGCCTGCACCCGCGCGTTGGGTTGCCGCTTGTCAAACGTCTCTGCAAACGGGTCCGGCGCGCTGATGCGGCTGCCCGACATCTGTTGCAAAACCGCGTGGCCACAGAACGGAACGTAGACCTCGGAATACCCCCCCTCATGCGCCAGCACCAACCGCCCGTCGCACAGATGATCGGCCGCGGCCATCACCTGTTCAGTCATCAATTGATAGGTCTGCGCCGTGCACATCATCCGCGACAACGGGTCGATAATTGCCGAGTCATAGCCACAGGCGACGATAATCACATCCGGATGGTATTCGTTCAGCGCCGGTAAAACCAGCCGCTCCATCGCCTCGATATAGCTGGCATGGCCGGCCCCTGCGGGCAGCGGAATGTTCATATTGCATCCCAGCCCCGCATCACTGCCCCGATCCACCATCGCGCCGGTATCCAGCGGGTAATTCGACTCTTGGTGCAAGGAAATGGTCATCACATCATCGCGGTTGTAAAATATCGCCTCGGTGCCGTTGCCATGGTGCACATCCCAATCCACCACCGCAACCCGCGTCGCCAATCCATCCGCCAGCGCGGATTCCACCGCAATCGCGATATTGGCCAGCAAGCAATAGCCATTGGCAAAATCCGGCAAGCAGTGATGCCCCGGCGGACGCGACAGGGCATAGGCATTGGTATATTTTCCCATCAACACCCCGCGCAAGGCCGCCTGTACCAGACCTGCCGACAGGGCCGCAATTTCAAATCCCCCCGGCCCAAAGGGCGCGCGCAGGCCCAATTCCCCGCCCCCCGCATCGGACACCTGTTTGAATTTATCCAGATAGGTCTGCGGATGCACCCGCACCAGATCCGCCATTTGTGCCGCAGGGGCGCTTTGGCAGATCAAATCATCGGCCAGTCCCGTGACGTCAATCAGGTTTTTCAAACGGCGTTTGGTTTCGGGGTCCTCCGGCAACCCGCCCGCGGCCAAGGGCTGTACATTGCCCCCCACCGGCAGGTTAAAGGCATAGTTGCCGCCAGAGTGCCAAAAACATTTCTCGTCCCGAAAAAACGCGGTTTTCATCTGCAGAGTATCCCGTCTATTGTTTGGGTGCAGCTTGTCGCGGAGGGCATGATTTGGCAATAACCGATTTAAAGGAACTGGCAAAATCCGGCAGCCGGTTTTCGGTGCGGGTTACCCCCAAGGCATCGCGAAACCGCATCAAGATCGAGGACGACCTGATCCGCGT
>CAMZLM010000065.1 GCA_947311485.1 uncultured Paracoccaceae bacterium | reverse complement strand
GATATTTCTGCTCGACCCCGTAAATCCAGAAATCCTTGAATGTTTTAAAGGGACTAAGGTGAAACAGTACCATGATAAACAGGCTCTCCGACAGGTTCAGTTTGCCTTTGCGATTGCGCTGGCGACCCATCGGGATCAGGTGATGGTTTTCCCAGTCTGCGTAAATTTTGGCAAAATCATCTATGCAGTAATAAAGGGCGGTGGTAGACATCGACATGAGGGGGACCGATCGTGTTGTAAGTGATACGATCTTGAATCACAGAAGTGTCGGTTCGTGAATCCCCCTCAACAACCCCTTATCCAGAATCGGGGTTAATCGAGTAAATCGGTTGCGGGATTATCGGTCATTTCCACATCGTCATAGTAGCGCTGCGCCTGTGAAACGGAGCGATGCAATGACAGGCGCATGGCGGCCTGAATGGGCGCGCCGTTCAGGGCGGCTTGTGTCAGGAAACCGGAGCGCAATCCATGCGGAGAGGCGAAATCCTCTGGATAGCCGGCCAGTTTCAGGCGCCGTTTGACAATGTCGCGGATGGCATCGGGCGACAGGCTTCGTTCCAGTGCATCGCCGGATTTGGTAATCGGACGAAACAAGGGGCCATCGGTGATGGCGGCAGCCTCGATCCAGAGAGCAAGCGCCTTGGCGGCACGCCCCTTGAGGATCAGGCGCGGCGTGTCGCCCTTGGCCGTGGTTTTGGTGCCGAGCAGTTGCAGCCAGATCACGCCGGTTTCATCAAATTCCTTGAGCGAAATATCGGCCCGCATCAGGCCGGTGATTTCCGAACGCCGCCGCCCACCAGAGGCCCAGCCCAGCATCAGGATTGCCTGATCGCGCAGATCGCGCAGGGAATATTTGCAGGTCTCGAGCATCGCTTCCAGCACGGGACGGGTAATCGGGTTTTGTGATTTCGGTGCGGGGGGGCGTGCTGCGGCACGGCGGGCTTTGGATCGGGCCTGCCGGATCAACGGGGCTTCGAACGGAGAGTTCAGGTTTTTCATCCGATGAAATGCCCGCCAGCTGGCGATGCGCCGATCGAGCGTTGACGGTGCCGGACAGGCAAGCGTTTTGCGCAAGTGCAAGGCAATCAGATGCTCTGCCACCTGCCGGCCATTGTCTGCCGGATCGGCGGTTTCAAGGTTACGGGCGTGATCCAGAATAAACCGGAGCGCCACGGGTTCCTGTTCCGGCCATTCCAGCGGCCCGCCAAACGCGGCCTCGCGCCAGGCGGTGATATAAATCAGATCGCGTTCATAGGCGCGCAGGGTGTTCTTTGGCGTTCCCCGCACATAGAGATCGGTTAACGCGGCCTCGTCCTCGATCGACAGGGTGGGCGGGGTGAATTTTGACAGGGGCGAATTTGGCATGTGCCGGTCTTAGAGCATTTGCAAATACTTCACCAGCCTTGCAGATTTTCGCGCACGATTTGGTCCATCATCGCAATCGACGGGGTGGAATCGTTCAGGCAGGGGATTACACTGCAATGTGTCCCGCCGGCCTGTTTGAATTTTTCCACGGCGCGGATGTTCAGTTCTTCCAGTGTTTCCACACAATCAGCAGAAAATCCGGGGGCAAGGACCGTAACCTTTTTGATGCCGTCACCGGCCAGATTGACGAGCGTTTCCTCCGTGCCGGGAGACAGCCAGACAGTCCGGCCGGAGCGGGATTGATAGGTTAGCACCAACTGCCAATCCTTCAGGCCGAGCGCGGTACGCAGCAGGGCGACAGTTTTTTCGCAATGCTGCTGATAGGGATCGCCCTTGGCGATGAAATCAACAGGCAGGCCGTGCAGGGAGGCAATCGTGACCTCGGGTTGCCAACCCAGCTGTGCATGGTGTGCCTGAATGCTGGCGGCCAATGTATTGATATAGGCGGAGTGGTCGTAATAGGGTGCGATGGTTCGAAGGGTCGGCTGATTGCGCAAGGTCTTGAGCGCGTCAAAAACACAGTCCATGGCGGTGCCGGTGGTGGCGCTGGAATATTGTGGATAGAGCGGGAAAACCAGTATACGTTCACAGCCTTGTTCGGCAAGACCGGTGATTTTTTGTTCGATGGATGGTGTGCCGTAGCGCATCGCCCAATCGACCACCAGATTGCCCTGTTCGGCCAGCGCTATTGCCAGCCTTTCCGATTGCGCCCGGGTGATGGTGCGCAGGGGCGATTCATCGCGGTCCTTGTTCCAGATCAGATCATAGGCGCGGCCGGATGATTTTGGCCGTCTGGTCAGGATGATGCCGTGAAAGATCAGCCACCAGATCGGGCCGCTTGCTTCTATCACACGTTTGTCGGACAGGAACTGTTTCAGATAGCGCCGCATGGACCAGAAATCGGTGGCATCAGGGGTTCCCAGATTGATCAGTAAAACACCGGTTTTTACAGAATCAGCCATAGCTCAGCACTTTGCACGAAGGCCGCATGTTCTGGGTGTTTTTATCGCCATTTGCGATGCGGCGCAGGGTCGGGATGCTGAGGATTTTAATGTGGGAAATGCTTTTGAATTCGATGATGCCGCGGGTTTCCATATCCTTGAAACAGCGACTGACGGTTTCGGGCTGCATGCCCAGATATTCGGCCAGATCAATGCGGCGTACCGGAATAATGACCGAATTTTTGCAGATATCCACCACCTGACGTCCCCGACATTCAAAGATAAAAGAGGCCAGTTTTTCCAGAGCCTGTTTTTTCGCCAGATCGGCAGAGTGATCCATCGCACGATAGTTCTGCGTGCGCAGGTTGCTCCAGATGACCCTTTGTGCATCCAGATTGGTTTCGGAAATCTGTTCGAATGCAGTCGGGGAAAGGCGGCAAATGTCGGTTTTGTTCAGGGCAATCAGGTGGCCCCGGTTACGGCTTGAAATGCCGCGCATATCGATGATGTCACCGGCCATGAAAAATGCGGCGATGGTTTTGCGGCCATCCTCCAGCAGATGTTGCATGCTGATTACACCGGAGGAAATCGCCACGACCGGCCAGGTCAACAGGTCCGCACTATGAAGCGCCTCACCCCGTTTCAGCGTGGCAGTGCGGGATTTATTGCTGAGGTTTTCCAGTTCGGCGTCGGAAAGATGGCTACAGAAATTACCAGTCTTTCGGTGCATGGAGCAGTGCAGACATTTTTTTGCGGGCCGTTGGGGCATTCCTGTTGAATCCTGATGTTGGCCGCTTTGCTGTGGGCCGGTTTAAGTATGTGCCCATTGGGTAAACGGCAGTTGTTTCGCCATAATTTTAAATTTGTTATATTTTGTTAAGGCTTGTAAATAATTGTCACAAAACGGGATTTTCCGGTCTTTTGGTTGACCTCGGTCAGTGCAGAGGCGTTTAAAAGGGACAGTAAACGCGCCTGCGAACGAGTCTCCGATGCACCGAATCCTGATTGTTTTTGCCCTGACGGCGGGCGTGATGTTGTTTATTTTCAACAGTGCGGATTGGTATGCAAGTAATGCCGCCCTGCCGCGTTATTGCAAAAACCCGCTACAAACCACAATGATCGTCGAGGAAATCCTGACCTCGGATGCGCCTGGGGATGGCAAGAAAAAGCGACCTTATATTGTGGCGGCGAAATTGATTTTTCTGGTGCCACAGGAAGAGGACGAACCGATTGATCACTATCTGGACCGTCTGCGCCATCGCATTTCAGAAGCCTGCGGTGTGGCGTTTTGATTTTCGAATTGGTCAAATCTTGATGGCCATCAATTACATAAAATAGCGCCTGTGTTTTGCTTGAGGTCCAAAATGATGCTCAAGGGGCAAAAATCCTATGGCCAAAAAAACTGAAAATACTTTGCCGGGGAAGCTGGTGTTCGCCGCAACTGCCGTGGCGATGGGGGCCTTTTTCTGGTGGCTGCTGATTTACGATCACGGCGTGATTTCCATTCACCATTAACCAAAGGGGCTGTCAGATGATTAAGAAACTGTTGGTGTTTGTGGTTGCTCTGGGTGTCTGGGCTGCCTTTTTCTACTTCATGGATAAATCGATCATGTTCTCGCAGGGCCTGCCTGTGGGGGCCGATCTGATGCCGCTTTAAGAGGGCCAGGACATGAGATTTTCGACCCTGTTTGCAATTATGGCGGCTTTGACTGCGCTGATTGCCCCGGATTTGTTGCTGGCGGCGACCGAAGAGGTTGCGCAAGTGCTGGAAGGCGCGCCCAAGCCGTCGCGGATGGATTATCCGGTGATTGCCGGTATCAGCGCCCGCACGCTGGCGTGGATCATGGCGCAGATGCATCTGTTTCTGGCGGCCTTTGTTCTGGCGGTGCCGTTATTTGCGATTGCGACCGAATTTATGAGCGTTGTGACCGGCGATGACCGGTTTGACAATATGGCGCGCGAATTCATGAAAATCACCATGGCGGCCTATTCCCTGACCGCGCTTGTCGGGGGGGGCTTGTTGTTGGTGTTGCTGGTGTTTTATCCGCAATTGATGGGTTATCTGATCAAGGTTTTTCGCGGACAGATGCTGATATATGCGGCGCTGTTCGGGATGGAATCGGTTACACTCTATATCTATTTCTATTCATGGGATGCCCTGCGTCGGGGCAACCGAAAATACTATCATATGTCGATTGGTCTGCTGTTGAACACCATCGGGTTGACGTTGATGTTTGTGGCCAATGCCTGGACCAGCTTTATGATGTCGCCTGCCGGGATTGACCCGAGCGGCGCAATCACCGGAACGGTATGGGAGGCCACCCGCAACCCGCTCTGGAACCCGCTGAACCTGCACCGGTTCCTTGCCAATATTGCCTATGGTGGCGCGATTGTCGGGGGTTATTCGGCCTATATGTTTCTGGCCGAGAAAGACCCCGTCAAAAAGGCGCATTATGACTGGATGGGGTATACATCCAACTTCATCGCGATTGTCGGGTTTATTCCGCTGCCCTTTGCCGGTTACTGGCTAATGGCCGAGATTTACGCCTATTCCCAGCAAATGGGGATTACCGCCATGGGCGGGATTCTGGCGTGGCTGTTCATTATTCAAGCGGTGTTGATCGGCACGATCATGCTGGCGGCGAATTATTATCTGTGGTCGGGGCTGATGCGCACGGATCGCGGGGCGCAATATGCCAAATATGTGAAATATATCGCGGTGGTGATTGTGGGCGGGTTCCTTGTCTGGGTGACGCCGCACACGTTGATCCTGTCCACAGCAGAGATCCAGAACCTGGGCGGAACGCACCATAAAATTCTGGGGCCGCTCGGGATTATGCCGGCCAAGAACACGGCGGTGAACCTGATGCTGGTGTTTACCTTTATGTCGTTCCAGATGTTTTACCGGTCTTCACGGGTGCCTGTCGTGGCTTGGGCGGGGGCGGCCAATATGGTTGTGATCGCCCTGTATGTTGTCGGGATAACCAACATCGCCGGGGCGGGGATATACGGCTATATCACCCCGACGGTGTACAAGGTGGGGGCCTCTGTGCCGCAGGTGGTTTCTACGCTGACCATTATCATCGGGTCGGTGATTATCGACGTGTTCATGTTGCGCGGGGCGATTTCAGAGAAGGTCCATTGGGGCCGGATGACCGAACGCTCGCAATACGCGCTGTTTGTGTTGCCGGTGGCGTTTACCTGGTTGATGGGGCTGATGGGGTATATCCGGTCCAGCCTGCGCACCAACTGGCATATTTATACCATCATGAAGGATAATTCCGTCGATGCCTATATTCCGACAGTCGGGGATGCGGGCAATGTCATCACGGCGGTTACGCTGTTGTTCATGGCGGTGATGGTGTTTGTTTTCTGGCTGTCGCGACTGGGCCAGACCAAGCAAAAGGGCACGGAGGCCGCATCATGACTTTCTTGCGTGTTATCGGGTTTTCCGTGGTCCTGCTCGGGTTTTACGCCCTGTTCGCCCAGACCTTGCCACAGGTAGAACCGGACCTGTCAGATCCGGTAGAGGTGTCGACCGATGGTCTGGACATGGAAGGAATGATTGCGCTGGGCGAATCCCTGTTCACCGGCAAGGGCACCTGTACGCTGTGCCACAATGGCATGGGGCGCGCGCCGGATACGCTGGAAATGGATCTCGCCGCGACGTTCCCTTCCCGTTTGGCCGATCCGAAATACACCGGCGTGTCAGCGGGGAAAACGGGACCAGAGGCAATAGAGGATTACATCCGCGAATCCATGCAACACCCGTCTGCCTATGTGGTTGCCGGATTTGGCAAAAAAGGGTCCAACGATACGGAATCACCCATGCCGACGGTTGACAAGGCCCCGATTGAATTGTCACCGGTTGAAATGAATGCGGTGATTGCCTTTCTTCAGGATCGGGCGGGACTGGACCCCACCGTTCCCCTGCCAAGCGCGGATGAAGCCCCCGTTGCCGAAGAACCTGCCACAGAAGGCATGGTCGAGGCCCCCGTCACCGATGCACTGGCGGCAATCGACAAGTACAACTGTGCCGCCTGTCATAACCTGAAGGACAGCGGGGCCGATCTGGGGCCGGAGCTGGGCGGGATTGCCAACCGTATGACCCGTGCACAGGTCATGGAGGCCATTCTGGACCCGAATGCGACCATCGCCAAGGGGTTTAGTGCAGGGTTGATGCCGGAGGATTTCTCCGACGAAATGCACACATCCGAATTGTTGCTGATTGTGGATTATTTGCTGGCCCTGCCGGAACCTGCGCCACAAGAGGAAACAGACGAAGAAGAACCGCTGGCGACCACCGCACTGGAGGTGATCGACAAATTCGGTTGTGCCGGATGCCATGATCTGGACGGTTCCGAGGCCGATGTCGGTCCGCGCCTGCAAGGTGTTGGCCAGCGCATGACCCGCGAAGAACTGAAATCCGCAATCACCAATCCGAACGCCACCATTGCCAAAGGTTTCGAGCCGGACATGATGCCCGATGATTTTGGCGAAACCATCGCCGACAGCGAAATGCCGCTGTTGCTTGATTACCTGATGAACCTGCCGGAGTAGGGAACGATGTCACCTTTGAAACACCCTCTGTTGTGGTCTGCCATCGTTCTGGGTGGCCTGTATACTGTGTTTGCCTATGTGCTGAACCCGCCAATTCCACAGGCGTTGTTGATTTGGTATATGTCGATTTGTTCGGTGGCTGTGCTGCTGGTTGTGACCTTTGACAATAAAACGGCGGCACGGTTTTTTGCGCCGTTGCTGGCGTTGTTTGGCGCGCCCCGTTTGCTGGTGTTGCGGGTGATCGCCTTTGCCGGTGTGGTTGCCGGTGTCGGTTACCTGACTTTTGATGCGGTAACGCCAAGGATCGTATCACCGGTTGAATTGCGCACGGTGCATCCGGCCCCGCCATCCAGCCTCAAGGCCTATGGCAAGACCTTTGATTTGCTGAAACTGCAAAATCCCTATCGTGAACAGTTCGATAAAACCTCGGATGAATATCAGCAGGTCGTCGCCGAAGGGGCGGAACTGTATTACAAGAACTGCGTTTTTTGCCATGGTGATTTGCTGGACGGCACCGGCCATTTTGCCAAAACGTTCACCCCGCGTCCGATCAATTTTCAGGATGTCGGCATGATTGCCCAGCTACAAGAGGCCTTTTTGTTCTGGCGGATCACCAAAGGCGGGCCGGGCCTGCCGCGCGAGGGTACGCCATGGGCCTCGGCCATGCCGGTCTGGGAGGAAATGTTGCAAGAGGACGAGGTCTGGAAAATCATTTCGTTTCTCTATGATTACACCGGATTTGAACCGCGCAGTTGGGAATTGGAGGACAAGCCCAAGGAACCTGAAACCGCGCCGGTTGATCCGAATGCGCCGCTGGATGCCGATGCAATCGAGGCCGTTTACATGAAACGCTGTTCCCAGTGCCACGGCGAAGATGGCGACGGGCTGGGCGTTGCGGCGGATCGCATGTATCCGGCCCCCCGCGATTTCACCCTTGGCCTGTTCAAATATAAAACCACCGATGCCGACAGTGAATTTCCAACGGATGCGGATTTCCGCAAAACCATCATGGAAGGCCTGCCCGGAACCGCCATGCCGGCGTGGAAAACCCTGTTGACGGATGCCGAAGTCACCGGCTTGATCCAGTTGATCAAGGAATTCGGCGGCTGGGAAGAAGAAGACCCCGAAGACCTGTCCCCGATTGAAATGGGAACCCCGCCTGCGGTTGTAACGCCGGAATTGCTGGCTCAGGGGCGCAAACAGTTTATTGCCGCCTGTGTGCAATGCCACGGGGATGCGGGGCGCGGGAATATCACCTCGGGCAAACGGTTGAAGGATGACGCGCAGGCGCGTATCTGGCCGCGCAACTTGACCCGTCCGGAAACATGGCGCTGGACCAAAACCACCCAGGATGTGTTTCAACGGCTGAGCGCGGGTATTCCGGGTACCCCGATGCCCGAACACAC
The DNA here is from genome assembly GCA_947311485.1 of uncultured Paracoccaceae bacterium. GTDB lineage: Bacteria > Pseudomonadota > Alphaproteobacteria > Rhodobacterales > Rhodobacteraceae > Amylibacter. Next base: position 9,237 of record CAMZLM010000065.1, on the reverse strand, counting down.
CAGCACCATGAGCCTTGAGGACCGTTGGGCGATTGCCAACTATGTAATGACCCTGCGGGATCAGGCGACCCCGTTGACGCAGGGTGATTCCGTGATCCGCGGTTTGCGGGTGGATGGTGATTTGCCAACAGATCCCGCCGATGAAATCTGGAATACAGCCCCGTCGATGACCTTTGCCATGGCCCCGAATATTATCAAGGAGCCGCGCTTGTTCACCTCCCTGAACGACATGGTCACCGTGCGGGTGCTGTATAACGATCAGGATATCGCCTTTCGGGTGGATATGGATGACCGGACCTATTCTGTGCCCGGGTCCGATCTGGAAAAAGCCTATCGTCTGGACGGGGTGGAGCCAACCCGCGACGCGGTGGCGTTACAATTCCCTGCGGCGCTGAGCGGAACCAACGAAAAGCCGTATTTCCGGCTGGGTGATAAAAAGAATCCGGTGAACCTGTGGTATTGGGCGGCCCCGTCCGAGGAACCGGCGTCACCGGCAATCGTTGAAATTCGTGATGCCAAAGGCCAGAACAAAGCCCCCAAAGCCCGCGCAGACAGTTCGGCATTGGCGGCAAACGGTGTCTGGAAAGATGGCCAGTGGCGGGTGGTGTTCAAACGGCCGCTGAAAACAGATGCGGCGCAGGATTTACAGTTTGAAGAGGGCGTCTATACCCCGATTGCTTTTGCCGACTGGGACGGGCTGAACGGCGAAGAGGGCCTGCGTCAGGCCTTTACCGCGTGGTATTGGGTGCTGCTGGAACCCGAAGAAAACCCCGAGCGGATTATGATGATTGCTGCCGCTGCCGCGGCGTTGGCTGGCTTGTTGTTCATCGGTATCGCGATTGTCGCACGGCGGCGGTACAACGTTGCTTGAGCCTAATAGACGAAAGGTATCAGTTTTTTGGTTTTGGCGGCATAATCCATGAACTCTTGTCCGTACCGGTTTTCCAGATAGGTATCGAGCGCGGGAATATGCTGTGTGATAAACAAATAGGTCATCAGTACAGGTAACACCAATGCCCAAAACGAGCCGGTCAGTAAGGCCCATCCGGTAAACAAGACGATGTCGCCAAAGAAATTGATATGCTGGGAATGGGTAAATAACCCGCCTGTATAGCAGTGGCCCTTGTTTTCCGGTTGTTGCTTCCAGCGCTTGCGCTGGATTTCGGATCCGCTGTTGATGTACGAACCAGCCAACAGCAAAGCCAGTCCTGCGTAATCAAGCGCAGTAAGCAACGGGGGCGTATTCCAGAATGCCCCGGCACCAATCAGGATAAACCCGATTTCAAACAGGCTGAAAAACACCAGTAAACCCCATACTTCCGCCCAGTCCACGGCGCGTACCAGCAAAGAGAATAATGTGAACGTATGGCGCAGCCAGTAAAGTGTTGCGACACCAAGCAAAAACCATCCACGTGCAGGATTGGGCAGACTTGAATCCAGCCCGAACAGAGTGCCGATGGTTTCCCAGCCCCCAAACCCCAACAGCCAGATTCCCAAAACCAGAATGCCGAAATGTGCGCCGCTGAATACGGTTTTTTGAGTAATGGTTTTTGCATGGCGTCGATTTACGCCGCCGGCAGAAGGGGGATGCGCAGGTGACATTTGGTGCCTTTAATCATCGGTAAAATCGCAGCCAGATAGGCAATCTGGACATTTCTTGTCAAGTAACCGGGAAAAATGGACGCGGCAAATTTTTCTTGGAGGTCTTGCGATTGAGGCAGGGTTCTTTGCTGGCCTGAAGGATATGTTCAAAGGCCTGGGGTCCGGTGCGCCTGATACCGCCAAGAAGTAATTCCGACTGAAAACATCATGTTTAACCCCGTACATCGTTGGATGTCCGGGGTTTTTTTATGGCCATTACAAGCACCATAATCTCGCGATAATGTGAGCTTTGTTGAAAATCTTGATGGCCGTCAATGACCCTGCGCCCCTGCCTTGCGACCCTCTGCTCAGGATACCGATTTGGCTTTTGGGTAGTGCCCGCGAGTCGAATTCAATTTTAGCAAGAAAGGGAAATCAATGAAGATGTCTCGATTCAAACGCGGATCGGCGATGACGGTAGGGGCTGCGCTGCTTGGCGCGACCGTCTTGGCCGGGCCGGTAGTGGCGGATGAAATGGCGCTGGGACCTGTCGTAGGACCAGAAGTCAACGCAGCAAAAGCAGAGCTGGGCAAGCGTCTGTTTTTTGATAAACGCCTGTCCGGGGATGCCGCTATTTCATGCGCAACCTGCCACCAACCCGAAAAAGGTTTTGCCGATGGTCTGGCGCTGTCCAATGCCTATCCAGGTTCCAGCGGATTCCGGAATACACCAACCCTGATCAATACGGCGTTGGCCAAAAACTGGTTTCATGATGGCCGCATCGGCACCAACCTGAACGATGTGACCCGTGAAAGCATTACCGAAGATTACAGCATGAATATGGATATGCGCTTGATGCAGGAACGCGTTAAGCAGGATCCGATTTATGTCGAAATGTTCAAGGCCGCCGGCTATGGCGAGCCTTCCAACGGGTCTGTTCGCAAGGCAATCCCCGAGTATCTGAAAACGCTGATTTCCAAAGGGGCGCCGTTTGACACGGGTTCCATGTCCGACGCTGCCAAGCGCGGTCAGGAACTGTTCGAAGGCAAGGCCGGGTGTATCAGTTGCCATAATGGTCCCCGTCTGACCGACGATATGGCCTATAACATTGGTGTGGCCGAAAATCCCGATCTGTGGTCCGATCCGGTGCGTCATGCGACCTATGCCGCGTTTGCTAGTTTCATGGGTGTCGAAAACTACATGAACGTGCGTCGCGATGTGGGCGCGCAGATCATCCGCCATCCTGCCGATGGCAGCGATATCGGCAAGTTCAACACGCCGACCCTGCGCGAACTGAAATACACCGCGCCCTACATGCACAACGGGATGTTTGACACGCTGTTCGAAGTGGTTGCGTTTTATAACGCCGGTGGGGGCGATGACGCCAACAAAGACGAACGGATCAAGCCTTTGGGTCTGACCTTTGCCGAACAGAAAGACATTGTTGCCTTCCTTGAGGCCCTGTCCGGCGATCCGTTGACCAGCCCTGAATATGTCTGGGAAGGTCCAATTTCAACCAACTATCCTGCCATCGAAAACTGGCGCGATGTTCAGAACTAGGACCGGAGAGAAACTATGAAAAACGTAAAAAATACCTTCCTTCTCATGGCCGGTGCTGCTGCGGTTGCGCTGTCTGCTGTGATGGTGAATGCCGGTGAGATGGGCAAATATGCCCCGTTGGCCCCTTTGGGTGATCCGCCAATTCCGTTGGATAACAAACAGTCAGAAGCCAAAGTTGAACTGGGCAAAATCCTGTTCTGGGATCCGCGTATCGGCGGTGATGCATCGACGGCCTGTGTGACCTGCCACGAACCGGATCAGGGCTGGGCCTTTGGTGACAGCCTGTCGCGCGGGTATCCAGGGACGGTTCACTGGCGCAACTCGCAGTCGGTTATCAACTCGGCTTATCTGGGGCAGTTGTTCTGGGCCGGTTCTGCGGCATCACTGGAAAAGCAGGCGCCAAGCGCGGCCAAGGGCGCGGTTGCCGGCAACGGTGAAAACGATGTGATGGAAACGCGCATGGCGTTCATTCCGGAATATCGCAAACGGTTCAACGAGGTGTTCGGGACCGAATACCCGCTGATTGGCGATGCGTGGGCGGCGATTGCTGCGTTTGAACGTACGTTGATTGTGAACGACACGCCGGTTGATAAATATCTGGCGGGTGACAAATCTGCCCTGACCGAAGATCAGGTCGCGGGGATGGAACTGTTCAACGGCAAAGCCGGTTGTATTCAGTGCCACAACGGCGCGCAGGCAACGGACGAGAATTACTATAACCTCGGTGTTCCGCCTGCAGAACGTTGGGAAGAAGACGGCCTTGCACAGGTTACCTTCCGCTACGAGATTTACGCAAAAGGCGTGACTCAGGATATGTACCGCGAACTGAAGGACGATCCGGGCCTGTATTTCCGCACCAAGGAAAAAGCAGACATGGGCAAGTTCCGCACACCGCCTCTGCGCTACACAATGTACACCGCCCCTTACATGCACAATGGCGCATTCTGGGATCTGGAAGAAGTCGTGCAGTTCTATAACGCCGGTGGTGGCGAGAATGATTTCACCGATGGCACCATGGCATCGACCAAAACCAGCAAGTTGAAACCGCTTGGTTTGAACGACGAAGAAGTGGCCCAGCTGGTCTCTTTCCTCGAAGCGTTCAGCGGTGACGAGCTACGTGTCGAACCGCCTGTATTGCCACCCTACGAAGCGCTGGCTTCCGAGTAAGCGTCAGGAAAGGAATTACAATGACTAACGAAAACAAAAAACCAAGCGGTCTGGCCCGCAAGGAGATTGCCAAGAAGGTCGGACACAAGTGTCTGGTTTCTCGTCGCAACTTCCTGATCGGGACGGCCGGTGCAACCACAACCATCATGATTACGTTGAATGCGGGAACTGCCGAGGCCAAACAGGTGCCGGCCCAGATCACCGAATATCCGCGTAAGTTCATCACCAAGCTGTCCAGCCTGAAACAGGATGAACCGTTTGATTTCAGCTATCCTGACGAAGGCCAGTATTCCGACAATATGATCGTGAAAATGGGCGTCAAAGCTGGCGGCGGTGTTGGTCCGGATCAGGACGTAGTTGCCTTTAACTATGCCTGTACCCATCAGGGCGGATCATTGGATGGCAGCTACAAGAAAGACACAAAATCTCTGGGCGCATGCCCATTGCACCTGTCTACGTATGATTTGACCCGCCACGGGATTCTGATTTCCGGCCAAGCCTATCAAAGCTTGCCGCAGATCCTGTTGGAAGTCGACGGTGACGACGTTTACGCCACCGGCATTTTTGGCCTGATTTTCGGCCGCAAAGATAACCTGCAAGGTTAGGGAGGAAAAACATGTCTACTCCATATTATATTCCGGACGAAAACGTCCCCCTGCCGCCAAAGGATGCGGAAGTCATCACAACTGCTTGTGATTACTGTATCGTTGCCTGTGGTTACAAGGTTTACCGCTGGCCTGTTAAGGGTGGTAAATCCGGTGGCGCGGCTGCTAGTGAAAACGCCTTCAATGCGGATTTTCCGGTAGAGGCATTGGGTCCATGGGTTGCCCCGAACCAGCACAACATCGTGCTGCACAAGGGGGAACCACACCACGTTGTGATTATTCCGGACAAGGACGCCCACGCGGTGAACGTCAACGGCGACAGCTCGTTGCGGGGCGGGTGTATTGCGCAGAAGTGCTATAACCCGGAAAAACCGACGCGGGATCGCCTGAAATCACCGATGATGCGCATCTACGGGATGTTGCAGCCGGTAACATGGGATTTCGCGCTGGATATCGCGGCCGAGATGGCGAAATACGTCATTAAAAAGCACGGGACGAATGCCTATGGTGTGAAAACCTACTCGTATCAGTATATCGAGAACACCTACGCGATTACCAAATACGCCCTGCGTTCCATCAACACCGCGAACTTTACCTTCCACGATACCCCGTCGAATGTGTCGTCGACACCGGGTTTCCGGGACGCGGGTTTTGATAACTTCGGTGCGTCCTATCAGGACTGGAAAGATGCAGAAACCCTGCTGATTTGCGGGACGGACCCCTATGAAACCAAAACCATTCTGTTCACACAGTGGATCATGCCAGCCATTCAAAATGGCCAGAAAGCCATCTTTATGGTGCCGCGCAAAACTGCCGGTGTGGCCTTTGCCGAACAGAACGGTGGCCTGTGGCTGGATGTAAATCCGGGAACTGACCTGTTGGTTGTGAATGCAATGGCGCGGATCATTGTTGAAAACGGTTGGCAGGACAAAGAGTGGATCAAAAACTGGGTCAACGACAAGTGGGGGTCTTCCTCCGGCTTTGGTCAGGGGACACGGAGCACACCTTGGCAGTGGCGCACCACCTGGGGTAAATTCCAGACCAAAGGCTTTGACGACTGGGCAAAATGGCTGTTGGCACAAGACGAGTTCACGCTCGAAAATGCGGCCGAGGTTTCCGGAGTAGACGCGGCAAAAATTCAGCTCGCTGCCGAAATGATGGCCAAACCCAAAGCAGACGGTACGCGGCCTAAAACCTCGATCATGATCGAGAAAGGCTTCTATTGGTCCAACAACACCGGTAACACACAGGCGATTTCTGCCTTGGGTATTACGGTTGGGGCCGGTGGCCGTCCGGGTCAGATGATTGGCCGTGCTGGTGGTCACCAGCGCGGGGGTGTTGGTGGTGGCGGGTATCCGCGGAATAAATCACCGATGAAACTTCCCGGCCGTCGTCGTCGTGCGCTGGACACCGATACCTACACCATGGCGGGCCACACCCGTATGGCGCATGTGATCGGGACAACATGGATCCAGTCCATGCTTGGGTCGCAACAACTGTCCGCCCGTTTCCACGAGCTGACACGCGGCAATCCGCATCAGATCCAGTCGATCAACCGCGAGGAAATCCTCAAAACACTGAAGGCGCGTGTGGATAGTGGCGGCATGGTGCTGGTCAATCAGGATATCTATCTGATTGATCCGATCGGCAACCAGTTCGCAGACATTGTTTTCCCCGCCGCGACATGGGGCGAAGAAGACTTCCTGCGGGCCAATGGTGAACGGCGTATCCGTCTGTATCAGAAATTTTATGATGCACCGGGCGAGGCAAAACCGGATTGGTGGATTATCTCGCAGCTGGCCAAGAAAATGGGCTTTGAAGGCTTCGATTGGGAAAACTCGAACGACGTGGCAGAAGAAGCCGCCAAGTTCACCCGCGGCAGCCGCAAAGACTTTAACATGGTCAAAGTTGCGGCCCACCGCGAGGGTAAAACCCTGCACCAGAAGTTCCGCGAATTGGGGACAGACGGTATTCAGGGACCGGTCTACATGCATGACGATGGCACGCTGGAAGGCTCTGTTCGTTTGCATGACACCACTAAAAAGCTGCCGGAAAACGGGCCGACTGCGTTGAACATGTTCAACAAGAAGATCACCCATTTCAACAGCCAGACCGGCAAGTGCAACATCCAGAAATCGCCTTGGTCGCTATTCTCTGACTATTGGGAATGGATGAAACCAAAGGGCGACGAACTGTGGTGTACTTCGGGTCGTGCCAACGAACGCTGGCAGTCCGGTTTCGACGATACCCGTCGTCCGTACATCGTGCAGCGCTGGCCGGATAACTGGGTCGAAATCAACGAAGACGATGCAGCAAAACGCGGTATCGAAAGCGGTGATATGGTTCTGTTGTCCAATGATCGAGTGCCGAGCCTGAAAGACACCACACTGGGTGTCGAAGGGTCCGATTATTCCTTCACCGGCCAGTTGGCGAACGGCAACGTGGAATTGTCGGAAGCAGCTGTAACAGCGGTCGCGATTGTGACCCGCGCGGTCAAGCCGGGGGTCATGTATATGGACTTCTTGCACGCTTCCCAACCTGCCAATGCCTTGGCTGGACGGGTGGTTGACTGGATCAGCGGCAACTACAACTACAAAATGGGTGTGGCGAAGGTCACCAAGATTGGCGAATCTCCTTACAAACACACCTTCCGCTCCATGTCATTCGCACCGCGTGACATCGAAGTATAACCGGGAAGGGCGGTCTGAACGCCGCCCTGATCACAGAAACGTTACCACCGGCCCCGTCTGTATCGGGGCCGGTGTTCTGATCTTGACGCCCGTCAATGACTGCATGTCAGGAATTGCTAGGTTTTGACAAACCAAAACAGAACGGGTCCGTTATGAAAACGCAAGCGACACAAAAATTGGTGGAAATTCTGCAAGGCGGCATTGATGTGCATCGCTGTGCGGCCGCGCGGGCGTTGGGGCAGGTATCGCAACCTGAAACCACGGCGGCACTGGCGGCGGCATTGCTGGACGAAGATCCGGACGTGCGGGTTGATGCGGCAACCGCCCTTGGTCAGGTGCGGGAACCCCAAACCGCCCGCAAGTTGATGGACAATCTGATCGGCGATCCGGATTCAGAGGTGAAGAAAGCCGTCATTCCAGCGCTGGTTGCGATGAAATTCACCCCGATTTTGCCCATCCTGCGCCTGCTGGCCGTTTCACGGGGAGCAGAGGAAATCGCCTGGGATGAAGGCGAATTTTACGAAACTGGTTGGGATAACTGGGCCGATGTACAGTTGGCCGCGATCCGTGGGCTTGGTGAATTTGGCGACGAAGAGGCAGTCCCCCATATTATGAAGGCCTTGGCCGACGAGATGGGGCAGGACGTTACCGAACCGGCATTCAAGGCCTTGGCCAAGATGGGTGAACCCGGTGCCAAGGCGCTTGAAAAACTGTTTGGTTATGGCAATCCGCGCCTGTGTCGTCGCATCGCGCGGGCGGTTGGGGTTTCGGATAATCCACATCTGGATGGTCTGCGGGCCGACATGTTGCAGGATGCTTCGGCCCCGATTCGGGTTCTGGCTCTGGGCTATCTGGCCCATGATGACAGCCGTCTTGCCCCGCTGTTTATGGATGATGATGCAACTGTCCGCGCCGCCGTTGTGCGCCATGCCGGATTGAACAACCTGCCCTTGCTATGGGACATGATCGAAGACAAGGAACCGGCCGTTCGTGCCGAGGTGTTCAAAATCATTGCTGCCCATCCGGATAAATTCACCGATGAAAAGCTGGCGGATGCGGTGAAAAAGGCCATCAAAGGCGATGCCGAAGCCGCCCGTTGTGCCGCGCTGGCGCTGTTTGCCTTGCGGGGGCCAAAGGTTGCCAAAGGCCTGTCACATGTGTTGAGCGCGCCGGATGTGCCCCGCGAATTTCGTGTCGGGGTTTTGGAAACGCTGGAAAAAGCCGGCCAAGTTGCGGTGCCCTCCTTGCTGGAATCCGCAGCGGATCCGGACCGCCAGCTGCGTTTGGCCAGCATGACAACTCTTGTCAATATCGCGGTGGCGGATGATGTTTGGCCAAACCCTGCCGGTGACGGTTTGCTGGCTGCCCTGAAGGGCGAACTGGTGCAGCCACCTGTTGAAGCTGACGAAGAGGCCGAAGTCGTCGAGGAAGCAGACATTCCCGAAGAAATCGCCGCCGAGATCGATGCCGAAACGCCCTTGGTTGCCGAAGATGTAGAGCCGGGTTCCACGTTGCACGCAATCATGGAAAACAAGCCGGACACACCACAGGAAGAGCTGGAAGAAATCGTTCTGAACCAGGATCAGGAACGGATGCTTGATGAATTGCGCACCCGTAAATTGAATAAGCGCAAG
>CAMZLM010000064.1 GCA_947311485.1 uncultured Paracoccaceae bacterium | reverse complement strand
CGGTTGCGTGGTGTCGCCAAGGACGTGGGATAATCCGTTCAGCGGAGCAGTTGTGGCGGGCATAGCAGATCCTTTGTCGCGGTGATTGGGCTATTTCAGCCATAACAAGGCAGAGGGTGCAAGATTTCTTTGCGGGAAGGGGGGATTCTATGCAAACGGAAGTTTTTTGTTGACAAACTTCAAACCTAAAGCATTTACTAAACCGTATAGTAAAGTTGGCCGGAGAAGCCGACTCGATTTAACACTCAAGGGGAGTCCACTTATGAAAACATTACTTCACACGCTGACAATTGCAGCTGTGGCGCTGGGGGCTGCGGCCCCTGCCATGGCCGAATATCCGGAAAAGCCGGTGAGCTTCGTTGTGCCATTCCCGCCCGGTGATCTGGAAGATGTGCTGACGCGGATGATTGCGGAAGATTTCTCCAATAAATACGGTGTGGCGGCGGCTGTGGTGAATAAACCCGGCGGCGGCGGCGGGCCTTTCCCGGGTGCGATCGGTGTGGCCGGTGCGCCGGCGGATGGCTATACGGTCGGATCCTTTGTGATGGATGTGCCGCTGGTCGGCCCGATGATCGGTATTCCGGAACTGAATCCGAATCCGTTTGAACCCGTCGGTATTTTTGCCACTTACCCGTTTGTGATCGCAGCAGCCAAGGACGCGCCTTACAATACCATGGCAGAACTGGCGGCCTATGCCAAAGATCACGATGTGGCACTGGCGCATTTCGGGGCGGAATTGACCCCGACACAGGTGACCTTTGCCATGGCGAAACAGCTGGGATTTGAATATGGTTCCGAAGCGGCGTTTGACGCGATTGACTGCAATACCTTTGCCTCCGGTGATGCGGATGTGGGCAACACCACGATTCAATTGATCTTGCCCTGTCTGGATCAGGTCAAAGTTCTGGTATCGTTGACCGATGAACGTATCCCGCTGGTGCCCGACAGTCAGGCCGTGGGCGAAGTTACCCCCGATGTGCAATTGGCCCTGTGGAACGGGTTGTTTGTTCAGAAGGGCACCCCCGCCGATGTTCGCGAGAAAATCGCCGCTTCTGCCAAGGAAACCATGGCAAGTGCGCGCGCGCAAAAAGTTGCGGAACAAACCGGCGCCGCCGTTTATTGGAAAGATGCGGCGGCAGCGCAAAAACAGATCGACCATGATTTGAAAATCATGGGAACCATTGGCGGTCTTTTGAACCAATAACGATTTTGGCTGTGCCCGGATCGGGCGCAGCCTTCCAACCTTCAGATACGACACGAAACGTTCGTGCGCTTGCGCACGCAGGGTACCCCTATGCCGAAAGGAACTGACCATGATGCAGGAAATTGTCGAGGGTAAATGGCTTGCCGCATTTCGGCGCGTGTTGACGCTGAACGGGATCAAGGACGGGACACAAGTGATGATCGTGGCCGAGAGCCAGTCCCGCCCGGTGCTGATGCAACTGGCCTCCTTGGCCTGTTATGATCTGGGCGCGGTGTATTCCACCGTGCTGTTGCCGACACCGCCACAAACCGCGCCGGTACCAGTGAAATCGACAGGGGCCTGTAATGCAATCCAGAACATGCGACCGGTGATCGAGGCCTTGAAATGTGTCGAGGTAATTGTGGATGTAACCGTGGAGGGGCTGATCCATGCCGAGGAATGGCCCGAGATCGAGGAGACCGGCACCCGTCTGCTGACCATCTGCAACGAACACCCCGAAATTCTGGAACGCACCGAACCGACCGCCGGTCTGGAGGCCAAAGTCAATCTGGGCATCCAGATGCTGGACGCCGCCAGTGAAATGCGGGTGACCAGCGCGGCGGGGACCGATCTGACGGTGGATCTGCGCAACGCACCTTGCGGCGGCACGCCGGGGTTCACCACCAAACAGGGCGGGGTTGCCCATTGGCCGGGGGGGCTGTGTCTGGCTTTTCCCGGAGAAAACACCGTTAACGGGCGCATTGTGATGAATGTGGGGGATATGAACCTGACCTTCAAAAGCTATCTGCGTGACCCGATTGTGTTTGATATTGAAAACGACTTCGTCACCGACATCATCGGTGACAATCTGGATGCGGATATGTTCCGCGCTTATCTGGAAGCCTGGGAAGACCCGATCGCCTATGGCATCAGCCATGTCGGTTTCGGGGTCAATCCCGGAGCAAGATGGGAGAGCCTCGCGCTCTATGACAAACGCGACGTGCAGGCGGTAGAGCCGCGCGCCTGGGCCGGTAATTTCCTGTGGTCCACAGGATCAAATCAATATGCAAACCGTTTTACGCTGGGCCATTTCGACCTGCCCATGCGCGCCTGCACGGTGTCACTGGACGGCGTTGATGTCGTCGTCAATGGCCGCCTGCAAGGCGACCTAGCTTAATCAAAAGGAAACACCATGAGCAAGATTGAAGACTACCTCGACCTGTCGCAACTGAGCGACGAACACATCCGTATGTTGCGTCTGGCAAATGAACTGGGCGCGGGATTTGCCGAAAGGGCCGGAGAATATGACCGCACCGCGACTTTTCCGACCAGAAACTACGAGGAACTGGCCGAACACGGTTTTCTGAAACTGGTGATCCCCGAGGAATTCGGCGGCTTTGGCTTCAGCCTTGGCGAATATGCCTTGATTGCCGCCGAGATCGGCAAGTATTGCGGATCCACCGCGATTACCTTCAACATGCACACCTCGGCGATGCTCTGGTCGCGTTACATGTATGAAATGCCGAACCTGACCCCCGAGGAAAAAGCCGCCTTTGCCCCGATGCGCGAACGCCAGTTCCGCAAGGTGGTTGAAAACAAGGCGATTTTCTCGCAGCCGATATCGGAGGGCGGCACCAACTGGACCAGCGAACCGATCAAAACCTCTGCGAAAAAGGTAGAGGGCGGCTGGCTGCTGAACGGGTTCAAGAAATTTGCCTCGCTTGCCGGTCATTGTGATTACTATTCGGTGGTCTGTACCGAACATTTCGATGACCACCCGCCGCGTCACGAGGATTGTCTCGATTTCGCTGTACCGGCAGATGCCAAGGGCCTGACCATTGTGGGTGAATGGGATCCGCTGGGGATGCGGGCGACTTCCTCCAATGACCTGATCATCAAAGATGTGTTTGTTTCCGAAGAAGACCTGATGATGCCGCGCGGGGTGTTTGTCAAAACCCTGCCGAATTTCCCGCATATGATGGCGCTGCTGTCACCGGCAAATATGGGGTTGTCACAAGGGATTTATGATTTCACCGTCAGCTATCTGCGTGGCGAATGGCCCGGGCAGCCACCGATTGACCGGCGGGTGTATCCGACCAAACGGGTGACGGTGGGCAAGATGTATCAGCAACTGACCCTGATGCGGTCCAATTTCATTCGCGTGATGATGGAGGCACAGGCCTTTCCGACCAAGGCACAGGTGATGCGCATGTACGCCAGCCAGATTGCAGTAATGGACGGGGTGCAGGAACTGGCTGCCCTAGCGATCCGCACCTGTGGCGGGCAAACCATGCTGAAGAACCTGCCGCTCGAACGCATGTACCGCGACAGTCGCTCTGGTGCATTGATGCTGCCCTACACCACAGAGATCATGGAGGATTATCTGTCGATCATGACCTTGTACGATATGGATGAAATTGACACTATCGCAGCGGATACTGTTTCGGCCCGCACATCCATGTGGCGGCCGACAGACTAGGACGCGGGTAAAAGGGGGAGCCATGGCCAAAACCAGCATCACATGTACCAGCCGCACCACGGCAGGGGTGGCTGAAATCTGGGCCGTTGCGCAGGATTTTGCACGGCCATGGCACCCGATGGTAGACCGGATGCAGGGTGAAATCGGGGCAAACGGTGCGGTTCTGCGCCACTTCACCGCCGACGGGGGCGATTATCTGGAACAACGCAGTTATCTGAGCCATTCAGATCATCTGCTGGCCTATCGGTTACTGGACGGGATAGACGGCATCCTGTCCTACAACGCGCGCTTGCAAGTTGCCGACAATGGACAGGGCACAACCCTGTGCTGGCAAGCCGAAATCGAGGCAGTTCCCGAACGATTGGAGGCCATCACAGCAGGCACCAAAACCGTGTTCGATGCTGGGCTGGAAGCCTTGTGCAAACAGAAACACATGGAACCGGTCCCCGAACCAATCTTTCCCGAACCGGCAACGATACAATCGCGCAAACTGGGTAAATCTCCGGAACTGGCGCTGGATGTGTCTCCGGCAGGGTTGGCGGAGGCCGAAATCCTCTGTGTTTATCTACACGGCATTGGCGGGCAACGCAGCAACTGGGATCCTCAACTGGCGGCTCTGGGATCTGTGGTTCCCTCGGTGGCGCTGGATCTGCGGGGCTACGGTGACAGCGGCCTTGGTGCGGGGCAAACCACAATAGAGGATTACTGCAACGATATTCTGGCGCTGGCGGATCAATTCAAGACGAAAAAGCTGATCCTTGTCGGGCTGAGCTATGGCAGCTGGATTGCCACAAGTTTTGCCATGCGTCATCCGGACCGACTGGCCGGTCTGGTGCTGGGCGGGGGGTGCACCGGCATGTCCGAAGCATCCGAAACCGAACGCGATGCCTTTCGCACCGCGCGCGAGGCCCCGCTGGATGCGGGCCAGACGCCTGCGGATTTTGCGCCGGTGGTGGTGGACATCATTGCCGGCCCGGAAGCCGGTGACATGTTACGCGCGCAGATGCTGGCCTCCATGGCGGCGATCCCGGTAGCAACCTATCGCGATGCGCTGGTCTGTTTCACCAACCCGCCGGAACAATTCGATTTCAGCCGCATTGCCTGTCCTGTGCTGTTGATGACCGGCGAATACGATGTGCAGGCCCCGGTCGAAGAAATCCGCGCCGTCAGCATGCGCATGTATGCGGCATCGGAACATTCCGATATTGAATTCGAAGTCATTTCCAACGCGGGCCATCTGTGCAATCTGGAAGAGCCGGTACAATTCAACCACCACCTGCTGACGTTTATGCAGCGGATTGCCAAGGGCAGTGCCACGCCGGTTCTAAGCAAAAAAGAATCCCGCCGGTTGGCCAAACAGCAACGCATTCTGGATGCGGCGCTGGCAGAATTTGCCAAAAACGGGTTTTCCGGTGCCTCCATGCAAGCGATTGCGGAACGGGCGGCGGTGTCCAAACCGACCCTGTACCAGTATTTCGGCAATAAACAGGATTTGTTGGCTGCGGTGCTGAATGTGGGGAAATCCGAATTACTGGCCCCCTTGCAGGAAACCGGCGGCAAACCACTGGTAGAGGTCCTGTGGCAATTCTCGTGGACCTATGCAGATTTTGTGCTGAGGCCGGATATGCTGTCGCTGGCACGACTGATTATCGGCGAGGCCGAACGCCTGCCGGATGTGGCGCGGGAATACCAGAGCCACGGCCCGCAAAAGGCCTTGCAGGGAACCATCGCGTTTTTACTGGCACAACGGGCACGCGGGGCGTTGCGGTTTCAGGATGCGGAGCTGGCGGCGCAAAACCTGTGGTCGCTGATCCTGTCGGCGCCGCGCGAACACTGCCTGCATCATCCGGAGGAACGCCTGACACGGGCAGAGTTGGCGCGCTATATTCACAACGGTCTTGGGGTATTCTTACGTGCCTATTCCACGGATGTTGGCAAACACACACAAGACCTTGCCCGGATTGCGGCGCAGGATGAAGGGGAAAGAAATGGATAAATTGCTGGAAGAAAACAACTGCCGGTTTGCAACGGTGGCTATGGCCGATACCAACGGATTGCTGCGCGGCCAAAAGGTATCGCGCAGCAGCCTCAACGGCATTTTACGTGACGGCATGGGCATGGCACCGGTGACATTGGCACTGGATCCGACCGATGTAATTCTGAACCTCCCCGGCGTGACAGATGAATCGGCAGATTTTCACGACACGCCACTGGTGGTGGATCAAACCAGCGCCCGCCGGATCCCGTGGGAAGCCCCGGGCCATGATCTGTTGTTCCTGTCGCAGTATTCCGCAGCCAGCGACGCGGCGGGTATGTGTCCGCGTTCGATCCTGTCGCGGGTGTTGGCACGGGCGGCGGATATGGGGATCACGCCGAAATATGGGCTGGAGCTGGAATTCACCCTGTTCGACGAAACCCCCGAAACACTGG
>CAMZLM010000063.1 GCA_947311485.1 uncultured Paracoccaceae bacterium | reverse complement strand
GCTTGCCCATGTGCCTTGGTAATCCCCCCATTTTTAATGGGGTCCGCTTGTAGAATTATGCGACCATTTTCAGTTTCATAGCAGGGGTGATCCCGCCGCTACCCATATTGGGGCGGTCGTTGTTGTATGTCCAGAGCCAATCTGTGGCCTTGAAATCAGCCGGATGGTTCTTTTGAATCGTCTTTCTCATTAGTCGATCCATCTTAACTACTGGTCCGAAATTCTGCGACCACCTCTGTGCAATACACCATACCAGTCATAAGGATTTTGCGCCCGAAAAGGGATCATAACAACGCCTCCAGCAAAACCCCCGCCGAATTGGATTTCGGCACCCAAAGCCCGCGATCAATGGCTTCTTGCAACCGTTGGGCAATTTCGCGCAAGGCGGGGGCGTTGTTTTCTGCAATAAATGCGCGGGTGTCGTCGTCTTCCAGAAATGCCTGATGCACCAGATCGAAATGGTGGTTCTGCACCGCCCCCGTGGTGGCGGCAAAGGCAAACAGGTAATCCACCGTCGCGGCGATTTCGAACGCGCCTTTGTAGCCGTGGCGCTTCATGCCGTCGATCCACTTGGGGTTCACCACACGCGAACGCACTACGCGGCTGATTTCCTGATCCAGCGTACGGATCACAGGGCGTTCGGGGCGCGAGTGGTCGTTGTGGTAAATTGGCCGCTCCCGCCCTTGCAGGGTTGAAACCGCCGCCGCCGCGCCGCCTTCGAACTGGTAATAGTCATCACTATCCAGCAAATCATGTTCGCGGTTGTCCTGATTTTGCACCACGGCCTCGACCTGTGACAAACGCTGTTTCAACGCCTCCTTGGCCTGTGTGCCTTCTGCATCCGCCCCATAGGCATAGCCGCCCCATTCCAGATAGGCCTCGGCCAGATCCGCCTTGTCCGCCCAGAGCCGTTCATCAATCATTGCCTGCAAGCCGGCCCCATACGCGCCGGGCTTCGAGCCAAACACCCGGTATTCGGCCCCTGCGCCTTCTGCCCGCAAACGCGCGGCGGCCGGGTTCATGTCCTCCGGCTCTTCCAATGCCATCACCGCCCGCGCCGCCGAATCCACCAACGCCATCAACTGCGGAAAGGCATCGCGGAAAAAGCCAGACACCCGCAAGGTCACATCCACACGCGGCCTGTCCAGCACGCTCAGCGGCAGAATTTCAAACCCCGTTACCCGCCGGTTGGCACTGTCCCATTGCGGTTTCACCCCCATCAGGGCCAGCACCTGCGCAATGTCATCCCCCCCCGTGCGCATGTTTGCGGTGCCCCATGCCGTCACCAGCATGGCACGGGGCCAGTCGCCCTCGTCCTGCAAATGCCGTTCGATCAGCAAATTGGCCGATTTCCATCCCAGTGCCCAGGCCGTCGGGGTCGGCACCGCGCGGCTGTCGACCGAATAGAAATTCCGCCCTGTCGGCAACACGTCCAACCGGCCACGGGTCGGCGCACCGGATGGTGCCGGGGCAACGAACTGCCCGTCAAGGGCGGTGAGAAGCCCCGTCATCTCCTGCGGGCCACAGGCCTCAACCACCGGCCTGACCGTCCCGTGTATCCCCTCCAGCACCGCCTTGACCTGCGGCCAGTCTTCCGGCTCTTGCCCATCCAGCAACGCAGAGGCCAGCAGTTCCACCCGCTCCACCGTATCACCCTGCGTGCGCCAGCGATCCTCCGAAACCACCGCTAATACCTCAGGTCGCCCTGCTTGCCATGGAGTAGCCATGTCACAATCCAGCGGATCAAATTCCAGCCCCAGATCATGCGCAATCGCCCGCTGTAAGGATGCATCCGCCCCCTTGCCGTCATTGCGCGGCACCCGCACCAGCGCCTGCACCAGATCACGCAGCAACCGGCCCTCTGGTGATTGACCAAACACATGCAACCCGTCACGGATTTGCGCTTCTTTCAGATCACAGAGAAATTCATCCAGCTTTGCCAGATCGCCATCTTCATCCGCCCCCTGCATTCCTGCATCCTGATCAATCCCCGTGGCCGAAGTCAGCGCCAGAATTTCACCGCGCAAATGCGTCAGCCGGCGCGGGTCCACCCCCGCCGCATCGTAATATTCATCGACCAGAGCCTCCAGATCGCGCAGCGGTCCATAGGTCTCTGCCCGCGACATCGGCGGTGTCAGATGGTCAATAATCACCGCAGATGACCGCCGTTTCGCCTGTGTGCCTTCGCCCGGATCATTGACAATAAACGGATAGATATGCGGCATCGGTCCCAACACCGCCTCGGGCAAACAGGTTTCGCCCAGTGCCAGCGCCTTGCCCGGCAACCATTCCAGATTGCCGTGCTTGCCCATATGTACCAGCGCATCGGCGCGGAACTGGTTGCGCATCCAGAAATAGAACGCCAGATAGTTATGCGGCGGCACCAGATCAGGCGCGTGATAGGTGTCTTTCGGGTCGATATTATACCCGCGTGCCGGCTGTACCCCGACAACCACATTGCCAAATTGCAGGATCGACAGGTTGAACCGCCCGCAATCCACCGCGCCCGCCGTGTAAAACGGATCTGCCTCGGGCGCACCCCAGCGTTCCTCGATCCGCTGACGCACCTCCCAAGGTAGTTGGCCATAGGCAATCTGGTAGTCCGCCATCGACATTTCCACGCCGCCCTGCCGGTCAGCCCGATCGGTGAGCCAATTGGTCGGCCCCGCCATGATTGCCGCCATCAACGCGCTGCTGTCATCGGGAATGTCGCGCAGCATATACCCCGCTGCCGCCAGTTCTTTCAGCACCAAAACAGTCCCCGCCGGCGTGTCCAGCCCCACCCCGTTGGCCAGCCGCCCATCCTTGTTCGGATAGTTCGCCAGAATAATTCCAACCCGCCGATCCGCCACAGGCCGCGCCCGCAATCCGGCCCAGTTCGCCGCCAGCTGCGCCACAAAATCAATCCGGTCTCCCCGTGCCCGATACGCAGCAACAGGGCATTCGGTGGCCTCGTCAAAATAGGCCTCGCCCTTGAACGAAATCGCCCGCGACAGGATACGCCCGTCCACCTCCGGCAGGGCCACATTCATCGCAATGTCACGCGCGCTCAGGCCGCTGAGACCGCTCTCCCAATCGGCCTCCGACGATGCCGCAAGCACCACCTGAAATACCGGCGCGCGGTTTGCGGCCGGCATCACAAGGGGGGTCGATGCCCCCTTGTGATGCTCGCCCTGATGGGGGGACCCTACGGCAAAGGCTGTGCAATTCAGAATTACCGCTGGCGGGGCGGCCTCAAACAGGCTTTGCAGGGTGGCCACCGATACCGGATCCTTGAGGCTGGCGACAAACACCGGCAGCGGGTTCAGGCCCTGACGCAACAACGCCTTGACCATGCGGTTGATCGGGTTCAGCCCGGCCCCTTGCACCAGCGCACGATAGAACACCAACGGCACCACCGGCGCGCCCTCCTGCCAGTTGGCGCGCGCCGCCTCCAGATCGCTAATGCCGGCCCCGGGCCAATACACACCGGCCCGCAACAGCGGCGTGGCGGCAGCGGGCTTTTCCCCGCCATCGCGCATTGCCGCCGCATAGCGCAGGAAATTTACCGCATTTTCCGGCCCGCCTTCCACCAGATAGGCCCAAAGGTTTTCCCAATCCGCCCGCGCCACTGTGGACAGCCGCCACAGTTCCTCGTCCGGCTTGTCATCCCCGGGCAGCGCGACAAAGGTAATCCCCGCCTGCCCCAGCGCAATCGCGTATTGTTCCAGCCCGTATTTCCAATAACCGGCCCCGCCCAGCACCCGCGCGATCACCATGCCCGATTTCGCGGCGCAATCCTGAATGTGCAAATCCACTGACATCGGGTGCTGCAAGTGGTTCAGGCTGGCCAACCGCAGCGACCCACATGCGCCGGCCAGCGTGTTGTGGGCCTCGGACAAGCCGGCGATTTCCGTATCGGCCGCCGAAATAAACACCAGATCCGCCGGTGTCTGGCCAAGGTCGACAGGTTCGGAACCATCGGAAATGCTGCCGGGCTGGGCTTGTAACAAATGCATGGGCGGGGACCTCTGAAACGAGTGGGGAAACAGCGCGCCCCTAAGGGCATCGGCAAAGTCGTAACCTGTCCGCCCGCCCCGTTCAAGAACAGACTATTCGCCCAGATACGCCCGCAACGCCGTAGGCGGATTATCCAGCAGCGCCGCCGTTGCGCGCGGGGCGTGGGCCTTGCCCTCGGCAATCAGCACGGTTTCATCGGCAATATAGCGCGCGTCCTCCGGCTGATGGGTTACCATCAACAGGGTCGCGCCGGTGGTTTCGACGATTTTAGCCACCAGATCCAGCATTTCATGTTTCAACGCCGGTCCCAGCGCGGCAAAGGGTTCATCCAGCGCCAACACCGGCTGATCCCGTAACAAAGCCCGCGCAATCGCCACGCGCTGTTGTTGGCCACCGGACATTTCCGCCGGACGTTTGCAACCTTGCCCGTGCAACCCCACACGCGACAAGGCCTCGGCCACCACCTGTTTTTGTGCCTTATCCAATCGCAGGTTCGGGTCCAGACCAAGGCCGACATTCTGTTCCACTGTCAAATGCGGAAACAGGTTGTGGTCCTGAAACAACAGCGTCACCGGCCGTTTGGCGGGGGGCATATCCGTGATTTCCTGCCCGTCAAACAGGATCCGCCCGCGCGCCACATCCACAAATCCGGCCAAGGCAGACAGAAGCGTGCTCTTGCCTCCCCCCGACGGGCCAAGCAAGGCAACCTTGCGTCCCTTGGCAATGGTAAAATCCGCCGACAGGGCAAAACGGCCCACCTGCACGTGCAGATTATCGAATGTGATGCTCAAGACGGCCTCCACGGTCAAACACCCAGAACAGGGCAAGGCTGGTGCCGATCAACAACAGAGCAACGCCGGCGGCGGCCTCTGTTTGATAGGCCGACATCAGGCGGTACATGGTCAGGGGCAACGTCGCCATATCTGGCGGGGCAAACAGGGCAATCACCCCCAGATCCCCCATCGACAGCGCCGCCGACAGACCGGCGGCAAATCCCACGGGCCGTTTCAATCGCGGCCAGATCGCAAGCCGGAACCGCCCCCATCCCGTCATTCCCAGCGACGCACCAAGACGGCCATAAAAATGTTCCGCACGATCCATGGCAGGCAAAATGATCCGCAGGGCAAAGGGCAGTGACATCACCGCATTCACCGCAATCGTGATCGGCAGCGCCGCCGCGAATGGGTCCACATAGGGGTTGATCAGGATAAACAATCCGGTACCAATCACAAAAGGCGAGGCCGCCAACGACAGAAAGCCGATGATCTCCAACAATTGCGACGCCCGTTTCCAGCGCCGCGCCAAACCGGTAATCAACGCCGACAACGCCAGCGACAGCACAATCGCCAACACCGCAGACGTCACCGCGATCAATACCGAATTGCGCAGGGCGGGCCAGACCTGTTCCGGCAGGCGGGGCAGGTTTTCCACCCCGTTCAACAGGATCGCCAGCAGCGGCACAAACAGGAACAATACGACCGCCCCCAACACCAGCGCATCCAGAACCATCGCCCGCATTTCCCGCCCGTCCCAGCGCCGCGCCGGACGGTCCATGCCCACGGCAAAGGCCTGCGGCGCAGCAATCCACAGGGTCGCAATCGCCGTGAGTGTACACAGGCCGAATTGCACCATCGCCAGCAGTGCCGCCTTGGGCAGATCGAAATCAAACCGCAGCGCCTGATAGATCGCCAATTCCACCGTGGTCGCCTTTGGCCCACCGCCCAGCGCCAAGGCCACGGCGAAACTGGTGATGCACAACAGAAAGATCAGCAAAAACGTCCCCGGCACCACCGCCCGCAACATCGGGCGTTCCAGCTGCCGGTTGACCGCCGCTGTGGTCATGCCCAACTGGGCCGACAGGCGAAAGTGTTCAGCCGGAATCGACAACCAGCCATGTAAAATAAAACGGGTGGCCAGCGGCAGGTTGAAAAACACATGTGCCAGCACCACACCGCTAAAGCCGTAAATATTCAATGGTCCGGCATCAAACCAGCCCAGAACCGTACTGACATAACCGCTCCGTCCCCAGACCGCGACAATGCCCAGAACGGCCACAATACCGGG
>CAMZLM010000062.1 GCA_947311485.1 uncultured Paracoccaceae bacterium | reverse complement strand
GATCATTGTGGCATCCGACGTGCCATCGGGCGCAAAGAACACCATCTCCACGGGTTGAAGGCCTTCGCGATCAACAATGGTGATTTCATCGCCTTTTTCAATTTTAACGGCGCGCGAGCCGCCACCGCCAATCGGATAGCGTTCCATACCATGTGGCAAAACAGGCAGGCCCGGCGTAATGACACCGCCTCGCACATAGGGCTTTTGAAAGAAAACAGGTTGGTTCATCACGACAATCCCAAAGAAGTTTTACGGCTCGCAGCCCAGGTGTTGATCAAGTGGTCAACAGCAAGGCCGATAAACGCCACGCACAATCCAAGCATCAACCCGTTGCCGATACCCTGTTTGTCAGAGAGCGCTTTCAGGATGAACTGGCCGAGATCATCAGTGCCAATCATGGCCCCGATAATCACCATGAACAGGGCAAAAATAACGGTTTGATTAACCCCAAGCATAATGTGCGGGAACGCCAGAGGCAGGTCAATTTTCAACCACATCTGAAGCTTTGAAACCCCCGACATCAAGCCCGCATCGCGCAGATTTGGCGGGACATTCCGGATGCCCTCTATGGTGTAGCGGGTTGCCGGAATTGTGGCGTAAATAATTACCGCAACCAATACGGATGTGTCCGTGACACCAAACAGCATAATCACCGGGATCAGATAGATGAACGAAGGAAACGTCTGCAACGTATCACACACCAGCAATGCAGCCTTGGACGCGAACGGGTTCTGTGCACAGAGAGACCCGATTATCATGCCCAACGTAGCAGACACGATCACTGCAAAGGTTGTCATATACGCGGTGATCAATGCGCGGTCCCACCATTCGGTAAGCGCAATAAACAGCAAGAACCCCCCTACTGTAAGCGCCGAGCGCAATCCGCCAACAATATACCCGATCCCCATCACCAGCAAAAATGTGGCACTTACCGGCATTCCCAGAAACGCGGCCTTCATGGGTTGCAGGACATTGACAATTAACCCGCGATTAAAACCCTGCAGGCCTGCATACCAGTTTTCCACCATCCAATCGACACCGGACTGCCAAAAATCCTCGGTGGTGATGCCCTGGTTATGCGGAATGAGGTAAAAGTAGTTGATACCCCCCTTGAAAATATATTGCCCCAGAAAGGCCGCCAATATGCAAAGCGCGAAAAACACAGCGAAGATCAAAGAAAACTTATGCCGTTGGGCAAAACCAAGATCGGAAAAATAGTCCGTTTGTTGGTTGGCCCAGGCCAGCGACAGTTTATCCAGAACAACCGCAATCAATACAATACATACCCCCAGCTCAAGAGCCTGACCAATCCGCAACTGGTTAAGCGCCAGCAGCAGATTGAAACCAAGGCCTTTTGCTCCAATGAAAGAGGCAATAACCGCCATGGCCAAACATTGCATGATCACCTGATTAACGCCGATCAGGATATCGCGACGTGCAGTTGGCACCAGAACGTTCAATAAAACCTGACGGTTGTTACATCCGCTCATCAACGCGGCCTCGACCACCTCCTCGGGCACTTTTTTCAACCCAAGCAAGGTCAACCGGATCATTGGCGGCGTTGCAAAAATAATCGTAGCAATTGCACCCGCATGATCCCCCACACCAAAGAATACAGTGACCGGCACAAGATACGAAAAATGCGGCATTGTTTGCGCGACATTCAAAAGCGGCATAAGAATGGTCTCTACCGTGCGAAACTTAAATGAAAGAATACCGAATAACAGCCCGAGCAACACGGAAGCCGGTGCTGCAACCAGCACAAAAGACAAGGTTTGCATGGCCGGTTCCCATTGGCCAAACACCGAAATATAGCTCAGCGCGATCCCCGCCAATATGGCCAATCCGCGCCCCTTTAGGGAAAATCCTAAAATCATCGTACCGCCCATGACTACAGTCCATGGCAAAGCAGGCCAGACAGCCCAGGGATTTTCGCGAATAAATTCCCAACTGGTGAAAGTCACGATAGTCTTGACCCCGCCCACAAAAATTTCGCGGATAAATTCGATCAGAAACAACACCACGGACGAAAATCCGCGCGTGATTTCACGCAACAGCGCAAATTGCTCATATTCTTCCAAGTCGGGGTCATAAACATCCACTGGCCACCAGTCGAACATCAGGTATTCGGCAAATCTGGTTATTATACCAGGCAACGGTGCCAGAAATGGCGGCAATCGCCAAAATGCATTTGCCTCGTCATGCGAAACCAGAAGTATCAACAGAAAAAAACCGATCAAAATCGCCAAAAACTGTGCCAGTTTCGGTTTGGATTTGAAAAAAGGGATCATAGCCCCCCCCCGTTCCGACGGCGTCATCTTTGCCAAACAGAATATGAATCATTTTGGCGCAATGGACAGAGCCAACAATATTGTTATCTTTATCCACAACCCGCACAGGTTTGGTTTCGGCCAAGACGGCCTCGGCCACGGTTTCGATTATGACATCCTTTGAAATAGTCAAATCGCTAAAATCGGTTTCGGCACCAATTGGATCCATCACCGATTCAATTTTCAAAACTTTTTCGCGGGGGACTTCTTCGGTGAATTTTCGTACATATTCCGTTGCTGGGTTGAGCACGATATTGGCGGGCGTATCCAGTTGTTCGATGATGCCGTCTTTCATGATGGCAATACGATCGGCCAGGCGCAAGGCCTCGGAAAAATCGTGGGTCACGAACAGAATTGTTTTGTGCAAAACGCCCTGAAGCCGCAAAAACTCATCCTGCATTTCCTTGCGGATCAGCGGATCAAGGGCCGAAAAGGGTTCATCCAAAAACCAGATATCCGGCTCCACCGCAAGGGATCGCGCAATACCGACCCGTTGTTGTTGCCCACCGGATAGCTGTCTCGGGTAATAGTTTTCTCGCCCGTCAAGGCTTACAAGCTTCACCATATCCATGGCGCGCTGCATGCTCTCTGCCGTGGTCTTGCCTTTTACTTGCAACGGGAACGCAATATTTTCGAGCACTGTTTTATGGGGCAACAAGGCAAAGCTCTGAAAGACCATCCCCATTTTATTTCGACGTAATTCAATAAGCTGTTTGCTGCTCATTGCCAGCAAATCTTCGCCATCGATATAGATTTCACCGGCCGTTGTTTCCGTCAATCGGGAAATACATCGCAATAGCGTTGATTTTCCGGACCCGGAAAGGCCCATGACCACCAGCATTTCGCCGCGATACACTTGGAAGGATGCACTGTTTACGCCAACCACACACCCCGCATTTTGAAAAGTTTGTGCATCAACATTCCCGCCGGCATCCCGAAGCATCCTGTTCGCATTTTCACCAAATATTTTATAGACCGACCGACAATCAATCACCGGTTCGGATTTCGAGGAGTCATGTGGTGAAGGCATTCTGGATATCCCTATCGGTTATTCTGTTTTTAGCGGGCTGGGTAACGGGGGTATGGGTTTTGTTTCTGGAAAAAACGTACCTAATAAAGATCGTCAGGCATCCCCCCAAAGCATCAGCCCGGGAGGGACTATTTCTATTTGGTCGTGCCTATTCCGTGAATGGCTTCCATACATTTTCGTTAGCAGCCAACCACGCTTTCGCCGCATCCTGATGGCTCATACCATCAACATCAACAAGCGCTGCCATTGCGCCGATTTGCCGGGATGTGAACGAAATCTTTGTAAACGCGGTGTAAGCCGCCGGATGGGTCTTCGGGAATTTATAATTGGCGGCTTTTTTCAACCAACCTTTAGGAGAGCCACAAGCCCCGTCCCCGCCATCAGCCACACGGCACCCGTCAAAATACGAGGGAAATTCGATAAATGCAAAACCTTCGGCATCTGTGAAATTCGGCGTCCAGTTAAAGGTGATAATTCCCCGGCCTTCTTTCTTGGCAGAGGCCAGTTCTGCCCAGATGGCATCCGCACCACCCGCAAATTTGACTGTGTATTTATCGTCAAGCCCAAGCGCCTTGAGGCGGGTTGGCATCAAATCGCCATGCCAGCTTTGCGGACCTTCCAGCCAACGGCCTTTGCCGCCAGAATCAGCTGTTGCAAAAACTTCGGGGCAGTTTTTCAATGCTTCCCAATTGGGCAGGCCGGGACATAAATTGTCGTCAATCACATATTGCGGAACACCCATTTCCTCTAGCGTTGCGGCAGCGTGCGTACCCGCATCAATGATCCCGCCTTTGGCCATTGCATTATAAAAAGAAGCCCCAAACGTTGATTGCCAGACTTCGTGTGAAATGGTCACGTCCCCAATCCGAATGGCTTCGTATACGGTTTGCGAATCTGCGGGGACGTATTCAACCGTGTCCCCCATGCTTTCGAAAATACCGCCGATCACATAGGCCATCACAACCTGGCTTGACCAATTATGGGTTGGTATCACAATCGGTTTGGCCGAATCCGCAGCGATTGCTTGGCTCGAAGCCGTCGCCATCACGAAGCCGAGCGCAGCAACTGCAATGGTTTTTGTAATTTTTTTCATTTTCATCTCCCTGAATTTCATTTCTTTATTTTTTGTTCAGGTTCGCAAACTGGTATTTAAAACCAACGCGCCCTGAGGTGTCTTTACCATGCCAAAAGTCTACTCCAGTTCAACATACAAATTTGATTGGCTGAGGCTTTCAAATTTGAGGCCAAGCCAAACAGCCTGCAAAATCAATTACAAGTGCAAAATCCCCCGATCAAAGGCCCTGCCCCTTAAACACTCCACACATTTCAAGCACCCCGCAAGAAAATAGGTAAGAACAGGCGTCGCATCTTGCGTGTGGCATAAAATTATGCCTTCTTGAACCTTAAGAAGTCCAAATTTGCACAGGAGTGTTTTCGCAAGATGACACAAGGAAAGACATCGCTGCCGCCATTGGACTATTTGCTTGCATTTGAAGCTGCGGCTGAATTGCAGAGTTTTGCAGGGGCCTCTAAAAAACTGAACATAAGCGAAACCGCAATCAGCCGAAAAGTACGTTTGCTTGAACAACACTATGCCGTCCCCTTTTTCTTACGGGGGCACCGTTCTATTAGCATAACGCCACAAGGCGTTTCATTTCTAAGCTGCATCCAACCTGCATTGCAGGACCTAAGAGACGCATCCCGTCAAATTGTGGCCGAACATAAAAATCAACCTGTAACCCTTGCAGCCACAAACTCGGTTGCTACTTTATGGTTAATGCCGCGCCTTCAGCGTTTCAACAGCCAAAACAAACACGTTAAAATTATGCTTATGGCATCGGATCAGGACGAAGAGTGCCTGTCAGAGGGCGTTGATCTGGCTATTTTACGCGGTGACGGGAATTGGCCCGGGCATGAGGCAAAGCTGTTATTCGGGGAAACTGTGTTCCCGGTTTGCGCACCGGAATACCTTAAATCCAACCCTGACGCGCACAATTTGGACCGTTTGCAAAATGTGGACCTGATTTCTGTGGCCTCCGCACATTCAGAATGGATGACGTGGGCCGCTTGGCTTCAGGAGGTCAATGCAAGCGGCCTAAAAACAAAACAAACCGCAAGCTTTAATACCCATCCCCTTGCCATTCAGGCGGCGGTTGACGGGCTGGGTGTCACATTGGGTTGGGGCCATTTGGTCGATCCACTTTTGGAAAGCGGAAAACTGGTGCGCCCAATGGGGGACATCAGTGTTCGCACCAAATACGGATATTATTTATTGCGATCTGAAAAAGCCATACATTTCAACGAACGGCAGATCGTCGAAGAATGGCTAACCAAGGTCAGCGCTGCGCGCCTCCGGTACGGACGATAACAATACCCGTGAAAAAGGGCGTATGTGTCGCATTCCACGCCATCCTTGTCCGATCGGTCCCTATTCTTCGCCTGTAAACCACGCACAATACCCATGTGAATTATAGGAGCTGTAAATGCGGTATTCTGGGTTTCGTGTTATTAAGGAAGCGTTGACAGGTCACAAAGGCTGGACCGCCGCATGGCGGGACCCGGAGCCTCAGACCCATTATGACATCGTGATTATTGGCGGGGGCGGTCATGGTCTGGCCACGGCATATTACCTTGCCAAAAAGTACACCAAAAAACGGATTGCTGTGCTTGAAAAAGGCTGGATTGGCGGCGGAAATGTCGGGCGGAATACGACGATCATTCGATCCAACTATCTTTTGAATGGCAACGAGCCTTTTTACGAATTATCGCTCAAATTATGGGAAGGGCTGGAGCAAGACCTGAATTATAATGCGATGGTCAGCCAGCGCGGCATTCTCAATCTGTTTCATAGTGACCCGCAGCGTGATGCTTTTGTTCGGCGTGGCAATGCGATGATCCTGAATGGTGCGGATGCCGAACTTCTCAGTGTTGCACAAATTCGCGACCGGTATCCGTTTCTTGATTTTGAAAACGCGCGGTTCCCGATCAAAGGCGGATTGGCCCAGCATCGCGGTGGCACAGTGCGCCATGATGCGGTGGCATGGGGGTATGCACGCGGTGCCGATCAACACGGCGTCGATATTATCCAGAATTGCGAGGTTACGGGGTTTCGCATTGAAAATGGCCGTTGCAAAGGCGTCGAAACCACACGCGGTTTTATTGGCGCAAGCAAGGTTGGCTGTGCTGTTGCCGGATCCTCCGGACGCTTGATGGCCAAGGCAGACATGCGCCTTCCTATCGAAAGCCATGTCTTGCAGGCCTTTGTTTCCGAGGGCTTGAAACCGATCATTCCGGGTGTGATCACCTTTGGCGCGGGGCATTTTTATTGCAGTCAATCCGACAAAGGCGGTTTGGTTTTTGGCGGTGATCTGGATGGCTATAATTCCTATGCCCAACGCGGAAACCTGCCTACTGTCGAAGACGTCTGCGAGAGCGGCATGGCGCTTATTCCGGCCTTGGGCCGTAGCCGGCTGTTGCGCATGTGGGGCGGGATCATGGATATGAGCATGGATGGCTCACCGATTATCGACCGCACTCATATTGACGGTCTCTATTTCAATGGCGGCTGGTGCTATGGCGGCTTTAAGGCAACGCCCGCTTCAGGTTTGGTTTTTGCGCATTTACTGGCAACCGACACCCCCCACGAAGTGGCAACAGAGTTCCGTTTTGATCGTTTTCGCCGGGGTTATATGATCGACGAAAAGGGAATGGGCGCACAACCCAATTTGCATTGAGGACATCGTTATGATTATCAATCACCCGCTTTTGGGCCCGCGTGATGCCCAAGAATTCACCTATCTGGGCGATGCTTCCCTGATCAACCGACCCGACTGGCAAGCCACGGATGCACAAGATCAATTCTACGACTATCTGTATTTACGCAATAATCCCGCGGGGCTTCACCGTGAATTATGGTTCCACGAAATCGGTGATCGCAGCTGGCTGGTTGTGACCCGCGATACAGTCACCCATGAAATTACCAAAGTTGAGATGGCATCCGATGTCGCAAAAGAACCGGGGCGCAATCAATGACACAGATCAATCGCTTGGCAGGCGGGCAAATTAACCAAAGTTCAAGAGTGAACTTCGAATTTGACGGAAAATCGTTTCAGGGCCATTCCGGCGACACTTTGGCCTCGGCCTTGCTTGCCAACAATGTGCGCCTGATGGGGCGCTCCTTTAAATATCATCGCCCACGCGGCGTTTTAACTGCGGGCAGCGAAGAGCCAAATGCATTGGTGGAATTGCGCAGCGGAGCCTACCAAGAGCCGAACACCCGTGCAACAACAGCCGAATTATTTGACGGGCTTGTCGCCAAAAGCCAAAATCGGTTCCCGTCTTTGAAATTTGATGCCATGGCAATTAATGACCGTTTTTCAAACTTTTTAACGGCCGGTTTCTATTACAAAACCTTTATGTGGCCGGCTGCATTTTGGGAAAAGGTATATGAGCCAATTATTCGCAAGGCCGCAGGGTTAGGTTCGCTGTCGCGTCAGGAAGACCCGGATGTGTATGACAAGGGGTTTTTGCATTGTGATCTGCTGATCATCGGGTCCGGCCCTGCCGGTCTTGCGGCGGCCCTGAGCGCAGGGCGAGCAGGTGCGCGGGTTATTCTGGCCGAAGAAGACTATGTATGGGGCGGTCGCCTGAATGCCGAAAATATCTCAATGGACGATCAATCCGGTGTTGAATGGGCTGCCGCTGTGATGGCCGAACTTGCCACGCTGCCAAATGTGCGCTGTATGTCACGCACCACAATTATGGGCGCGTTTGACCATGGGATATATGGTGCAGTTGAACGGGTTGCCGATCACTTAAACCATTCCGAAAATGGCAAACCACGGCAAATTCTCTGGCGGATTTATACCAAAAAATCACTGTTATGCGCGGGTGCAATTGAGCGGCCAATCGCGTTTGAAAACAACGACAGACCCGGCATTATGTTGGCGGGTGCGATGCGCAGCTATGCCAACCGGTGGGCTGTGACCCCCGCGCATACTGTGGCTATTTTTACCAATAATGACGATGGGCACCGAACCGCGGTGGATTTGATGGCCAAGGGCGTCAAGGTTTCTGCGATCATCGACACGAGGCCGGACGCCCCCAAAATTGCGGATTGTGATCTTCTGTCGGGGGCGCAAGTCATTGACACAAGCGGGCGTTTAGGGCTGCGTTCAATTAAAGTACGCTTATCGGATGGGTCACTACGCAAAATCGAATGCGGTGCGCTCGGGGTTTCCGGCGGATGGAATCCAAACCTGCACATTACCTGTCACCAACGGGGCCGCCCTGTTTGGGATAACCAAATTGCCGCGTTTGTTCCTGGTCCGGATGGCCCCGCCGGATTATATGTTGCCGGTGCTGCACAAGGTGAATTTTCAACATCCGCAGCCTTGCAAACCGGACATGCACAAGCGGCCAGAGCGCTTCTGGATATGGACATCACAGCACCACAAATCCAGCTGCCGCAAACAGAATGTCAGGAGGTAAACCTCACGCCCTTCTGGTATGTAAACGAAGGCAAAGGCCGCGCCTGGCTGGACCAGCAAAATGACGTAACTGTCAAAGATGTAAAGCTCGCGCATCAGGAAAACTTCCGCTCGGTTGAGCATTTGAAGCGCTATACGACTTTGGGAATGGCCACCGATCAAGGCAAGACCAGCAACATGGGCGGCCTTGCAATCATGGCGGAACTTGCGGGGAAATCCATTCCCGAGGTCGGCACCACAATTTTTCGCCCGCCTTATACACCAGTTTCCATCGGTGCGCTTGGCGGGCGGGCGCGGGGGAAAGAGTTTCACCCAACGCGGAAAACACCCAGCCACAAATGGTCTGTTGAACAAGGCGCGGTGTTTGTGGAAACCGGAAACTGGCTTCGGGCGCAATGGTTTCCCAAAGATGGCGAAACCACATGGCGTGAAACCGTTGATCGCGAAGTCCGCGCCGTGCGGGGATCGGTGGGCATATGTGATGTAACCACCTTGGGAAAAATCGACATACAGGGCACGGATGCAGCGCAGTTTATCAACAAAATATATGCCAATGCATTTGCAAAATTGCCGGTTGGCAAAGTGCGCTACGGGCTGATGTTGCGCGAAGACGGAATTGCGATGGATGACGGCACCACAGCACGCTTTGCAGAAGATCAATTCGTTATGACAACAACAACCGCAAACGCGGTGAATGTGTACCGGCATCTGGAATTTGCCCGTCAATGCCTGTGGCCGGATATGGATGTGCAGTTGATTTCAACCACCGAAGCATGGGCGCAATATGCGATTACCGGCCCGAACAGCCGGAAAGTGTTGCAAAAAATTGTAGACCCGGAATTTGATATCAGTAACGACGGTTTTGGATTTATGGCCTGTCGGGAAATAACAATTTGCGGCGGCTTGCGGGCGCGGTTGTTCCGGATTTCGTTTTCTGGCGAATTGGCCTATGAACTGGCAGTTCCGACACGCTATGGCGATGCATTGATCCGGCGATTGATTGATGTCGGGCAGGAATTCGATGTTGTGCCATATGGCACCGAAGCATTGGGCGTCATGCGCATCGAAAAGGGCCATGCGGCAGGAAACGAGCTTAACGGCACAACAACCGCCCTGAACCTTGGTATGGGGCGGATGGTTTCCAAAAAGAAAGACAGTATCGGCTCTACCCTTTCAGAGCGTGAAGGCCTGAATACCAAAGATGCTTTGACCCTCATCGGGGTGAAACCAATCGACATATCGGAGAAAATAACCGCAGGCGGTCATTTGATGACCAAAGGCGATCCAGTCGATGCTGCACATGGTCAGGGCTACGTCACCTCGGCGGCGTATTCCCCGGTTCTGAACACCTCCATTGGCTTGGCGCTTGTGAAAAACGGCGCAAACAGAATGGGGGAAACAATGGTGTTGGTCAGCCCGATAACCGGCACCGAAATTTCCGTTACACTCGTTAGTCCGCATTTTGTTGATCCCGAAGGAGGCCGTCTTCGTGCATGATTTAATTCCGCTTTCGCCGTTGGAGGCCGCTGCTCCCCGCGTGGAAAAATACGATGGGATCCGCATTTCCGAATGCCCCGACTGGGCATATGCCTCACTTGCTGCGCGGCAAGGACAGGAAAAATCCTGCAACCAGTTTGCCATGGATTTGCTGGGGTTCAAATTACCGGATATCGGGCAGATAACCCACTCGAATACACTGGCCGCGTTCTGGATTGGGCCGCACCAATGGATGATCGAGGCCCCCTATTCCAGCCATGAAAATCTGGCCGCACAGATCAAACGCGCTGTGGCTGATACAGGTTCGGTAACAGAACAAACCGATGGATGGGTACGCTTTGATCTGCACGGGGCACGGTGCCATGATGTGCTGGAACGATTGTGCAACGTAGACATCCGGATCATGCAGCAAGGCCAGGCAACCCGAACACGGCTGGAGCATCTAGGTTGTTTTTTGATATGCCGCAAGACCGGCAGCGAGTTTAGCATCCTTGGTCCCCGATCATCCGCAGAAACCCTGTTCCATGCTCTAACCACAGCG
Organism: uncultured Paracoccaceae bacterium; assembly: GCA_947311485.1. Classification (GTDB taxonomy): domain Bacteria; phylum Pseudomonadota; class Alphaproteobacteria; order Rhodobacterales; family Rhodobacteraceae; genus Amylibacter. The sequence continues at coordinate 14,839 of CAMZLM010000062.1, read as the reverse complement.
GCAAAAGCGATCCTCTAGCCGGGCGGGATTTCACGGTTGTTTTGCACGCGAAATCTGTTGATTTTGCGCCGGTCCTCTTTGGGGCTGAGGCCAAAGGCCTGACGGTAATGCTGAATCATTGGCGCAGTCGTGGTATAGCCAACAGCATTGGCAATCTGCATCATCGTATCACTGGTATATATCACCAGTTGACGCGCTGCTTTCAGGCGCATTCCGCGATAGTATTGTGACGGGTTTTGCCCTGTTTCCGCTTTGAATACACGCTCCAGTTGGCGTGGAGAAACGCCAATCCTTTTTGCGGTATTACAAATGCTTATCGGGTCGGACACATGGTTTTCAAACAACTCGACAGCGCGGGAAACCACATTGGGCAACCTGTCCGAAGTACCGTGATTGCTGGCCGTCGGAAGAACCTGCCGGTCCCCCTGCCCGCGCACCAGCGGATGTTGAAACCAGCAAGCGACCTCGGTGGCAACATCCGGACCGAGCTTTTCCGCGATCAAAGACAGCATCAAGTCAAACACCGCCGTTGCCCCCGAAACCGTGTAGATATTCCGGTCAATTTCAATGACTTTGTTTGTTATATTGTGGTCCGGAAATTCCGCTTTGAATGCGGCCTCATAACACCAATGCACACTGCAAGCCTGGCCAATATCCAATATGCCGGAACGCGCAAGCGGAAAAACACCCCCGCTCACCCCCCCGATTTTAAGCCCGTGTCGGGCAAGCCGGCGCAGATGGCCATTGCCGATATCCGGTTTTGAAAACACCCCCAACGGCCCGCTCAGCAAAAAAAGATACTCCAGCCCTACGATTTGGTCCAAAGCGGCATCCGCTTCAAAATTCACACCGGCGCTTGAACATACTTTGCCGCCATGCTCGGAAATCAGTTTCCAGGCAAAAGCCTTGCTCCCCGAAATCTCGTTTGCGGCGCGAATGGGTTCGATGGCAGAGGTTACACAAGACATTGGAAACCCGGGGAAAACCAGAAAACCCAATGTGGTTGTTTCCAAATTCACGTTCACGTTCTGCTCCTTGCCCATGGGCGCATTCGGCGGCTATAGATCTATTACGGTTTTTGCACACCCGATGAAATAATGTATATTGTACGGAATAAACTTATAAAGGGATACATTGATGACATCGAAATCTGTGGATCAAAAAGCGACCCCCGAAATGTTGGATCAAGACCCGCACCGAACCAAAGAGCCCCGTGAAAAAATTCTTGAGGTCGCGATCGGAAAAGAGGTCAATGCCTTTCGCAAACAACAAAATATGACTGTGTTTGATCTATCAGAAGCAACCGGTCTTTCTATTGGGATGCTCTCGAAAATCGAAAACGGCATGACCTCTCCGTCTCTGAAAACTCTACAAGCGCTTTCCCATGCGCTCAGTGTTCCGTTAACAGCGTTCTTGCGCCGTTTCGAGGAAACCCGAAGCGCAGTATTAACCAAAGCTGGGGCCGGTGTCGCAACCGAGCGGGCTGGCACGCGCGCGGGGCATCAATACAATCTGCTGGGTCATATCGGATCAAATGCAAGTGGTGTGGTTGTTGAGCCTTATCTGATTACCCTGACTGAAACATCCGACGTTTTCCCGACATTCCAACATGACGGGATCGAGACCATTTACATGCTCGAGGGAAAAGTCGATTATCGCCACGGAAATGATGTTTATCATCTGGAACCGGGGGACACGTTATTCTTTGACGCCGATGCCCCACACGGGCCGGAAACACTGGTGAAACTGCCCGCGCGCTATTTGTCGATCATTTCCTATCCGCAAACAAGTTAACACCTAAACCACCAACTCTGGCTCGCTGTCTTTTTCGGGCCAAATACCCGCCGACGTGGGTTGCCCATCGTCAAATTTTGACAGGTAATCTACAATCATCGGCTTATTGTCGATGAAGCCTTTGTAGGTCGCCAACTCATCTGGAATATCTCGTAATACGCGGTGCAGCCGCCGGCCCCATTTCGGTACGGTCACGATATCTTCAAGGGCGATTAAATAGCACCGGATCGGGAAAACCAGCCCATTTGAGCGCGGCAGCCTGAAAAATGTTTGCAATTCCACGCGCAGAAACTGTTTTGAGCCCACATTTTGCGGGGTCAGCCCGGTTTTTTGCACACCCCATTTGTGATAGTTTTCCGGACTGGTATCCAGCAAAGGATTCACCGTCATGGTCCAGTTCAGCCGCCGCGCCGGTGTCCCCTGCTGCACATTCAGCAAAAATTTAAGCGCGCGGATGAAAATGCCCATTTCATTCGCCTTTGGCACGGGCGCGTGCCATTCAAAGAAATTCATCCCGATGTCAAAATCCAGCGACCAATCCGCCTGAGTTGTGATCATCCCCGCATCCAGCCACAGATTTTCATCGCGCTGATCCAACACAGCAAAATCGCCCTGGGTTTGGCGGGTGATATATTCCATCGGCCCATAAGGCAGGCTGGCATTATCCAGAAAGACAAATTTATCTTCAATCCCGAGGGGGCGGTTTATCCAGTGCCAGTTATTACCGTCCCGATGCAATTCAAACAGGTCCGGATAATCTTCGGATTTCGACACCATGATCAGTTCAAGCAAATCCCAGCCGGCCAGATTCATGTGCGGCAAGGATTGGCAGCGCAAAGGATCCTCTGCCAAAACCTGTGCGCGATCTTTCATCTCGGATATGTAATGTTCGTCCACGTCAAAACGGTTTTCATAAACGCTGCCTTTGGGGCCGCCCTGATGCTGTTCCATGTTAACCGAATACATGTAGCTGTCTTCGTGAAACGGAAATGGAAACCGGTCAATGGCACGTTGCGAATTGGTAAACGTATAATCATCGCGAAAGGTTTCATCGTTGAACTGTAACGTCATTTCATTTCTCCTAGCGATCCAGAACAAGGGTTTTGCCGACAAAGCGGCTTACACACGGCATGATTTTTTTGCCACTTTTCTTGTCATCGTCTTCAAGCCAGTGGTCGCGGTGGATAATTTCGCCGTCTGACTCAATCACGTTAGTTTCGCATTGGCCACAAGCCCCGCCACGGCACAGATATGGCGCATCGACATCGGCCGCCTCCATTGCCTCTAGCAGGCTTTGATGTTCACCCACCTGAATAACCTTGTTCGATGCGGCCAAAGTTACCTCAAACGGTTTTCCTGATTGTGGGGCCAGAAATTCCTCATAGTGAATGGCTTCGCGCGGCCACCCCAGATCATGTGCGGTTTTACGGACCCAATCAATCATCCCTTTCGGGCCGCAGACATAGACGTGGGTGCCCAGCGGTTGCCCCTCTAACAAAGCAGCCAAATCTATCTTTTGACCCAGATCATCAAAATAGACGTGAACCTTGCCTGAATACCTACGCATAAGATCATCGGCAAAAGCAGCAAGTTCAGCGCTTTGGCTGGCGTAATGCAGCTCAAAAGTGCCGGCAATCGCATTCAGTTCGTGGATTTGCGACAAAAACGGCGTGATCCCGATCCCCCCCGCGATCATCAGATGTTTGCTGGCCCGCAAATCCAATGCGAAAAGGTTAACTGGCAAGCTGATCATCATTTCATCGCCGACAGCAACCTTTTGATGCATGAACAGCGATCCGCCGCGCCCCTGATCATCCCGGCGCACCGAAATCATATAGGCAGTTTGATCCATCGGATCAGACATAAGCGAATAAGGGTTCAGCCGCGTTTCAGCGCCATCTATCATCTCGACAACAGTATGCGCCCCGCCGGAAAAGGTTGGCAACGCTTCCCCATCCGTGCGCACAAACCGGAACTGTGTCACCAATGGAGTTATTTTAGTAATGTCGCTGACAGTAACGGCTATTTTATTCTCCCCAACGCTCATTGGTAAATCTCCACTTGGTCAGGAACATTTCCAGGATCTTCCGCATCGACGCAAACCCCCTGAAAAGCCGCGAGCCGACGCGAATAATGATCGCGCACAAACAGGTTCAATCCACAATGCGAACACACAAAAGGGTCGGTTGTTACGTCTTCGGTTATGCCTTTGCAATGAACACATTGCATCCGACGCGCGGTTGAACCGCGATGTTCACATTGAATGGCCGTGTGGGGAATGCCGGCAGATGTTAGTTCAAGCATCGCCTGCCCCATCATGCCCTCGGTTCCGGTTAAATAGGCCTGCAATCCCATTTTTGCATCGCTCAAAACCCGTCGCAACCGTGGCAATGCAGCGCTATAGCTTGGTCCCATATAGAATTGGCGCGCGCCTAACGAGGCGAGCCGTTCCGCATAAACATCACCTGATCGCCCCTGAATATAGATAATATGGGCATGGGCCATCAGGTTTTCAGCGTTTTTTGCCAGATCAAACACGGCCTCTGCGCCTTCGGCCTCGGCAATTATCAAATGTGATTTGCCGTCCCGCGCCGCAAGCGTTTCATAAACGGGTCGGCTTCTTATCGACGGCGGAAATTTAAACCTACTCATCAGAAGAATTGTCCTAAATTACTGTTATCATATACGAAAACAACGGCCCCTGACCAGAAAGGGCCGTTGAAATCTTTTATCCCTTTGCCGTACGGCGTTTTTTATCGGGGTCATGGAAGGGCATGGAATGGGCCACGCATTTGATTTCACCGCCGGCGTTTTTCACGCTCATTTCGGTACCATCAACCGCCGCATCAACCGGCATGCGCGCAATGCCGACGTTCCATTTATTGAGCGGTGAATACATCCCGATCGTCACAACGCCGACCTGTTTACCGTCCCGCAACAAAGGCGCGCCTTCTTCTGCGGGTTCCGTCCCTTCCAACTTGACCCCGTAAATTTTAAACCGTTCCTTGCCCTTTAACCGATAATGTTCCTCGGCACCGCGAAAGCCGGTTTTTCCCGGCGACACGGTGAAATCGAGTCCGAGTTCCCACAGGGTATCGCCGCCTTTTTCATCCTCGAACGGGTACATTTCCGAATTATCATAGGGGAAGAACAGCAAATAGCTCTCGGCGCGCAACCAGTCCAGTGTGGTAAAGCGCGTCGGAATAATGCCTTTGGGCGCGCCTTTTTCAACCAGCGTATCCCAGATATGCGGCGCATCCTGTCCGCGACAAAAAATCTCGTAGCCACGCTCGCCGGTATATCCCGTGCGCGAAATCGTAACCGGTTTATCAAACAACATGGTGTGCTGATGGCTGAAATAGGCTTGCTCGCGAATACCCGGAACGCCTTGTTCCTCAAGGAAATCCACCGCCTTTGGGCCTTGTAACGAAATATCGTGCAGGTTGTCATCAAAGCGGATATCCACATCCCGCCCCATCGCCGCCATCGTCAGCTGTTCATGTCCGCCGCCGGTTCCATGAACCACCATCCATGAATTCGGCCCCATACGGTAAATCACGCAATCATCAATAAACTTGCCTTCATCATTGAGCATCGTCGCATAGGATGAACGCCCCGGTTTGATCTTTTCCGGGTTCCGTGTGGTTGCACGATCAATAACATGTGAAGCATGTGGCCCGACCAAGTGTACCTTGTGCAGCCCCGAAACATCCATGAAACCGGCATTGGTGCGAATGGCCATATATTCTTCGGTCTGATCCTTGTCATAGGACCACGCGGTGCCCATCCCGCCCCAATCTTCCAAATTAGACCCCATGGCGCGGTGCCTATCGGCAAGGGTGGAGAATCTCCAAGATGCTGTCATTTCAAACTCCCATTAGTCATGACGTGTCCCGAACCTGTGGTTCATCCGTCAAAGAAACAATCTTTTGTGCCAGTCCCGTTTTTCGAGCAGGCCTCGCCACCCAATAATGCCCAAGCGCGGGTTTTTCCCAGCATGGAATTTTGTGGGCCTTTGCCCCCCAATTTGAGAGGCAAGCCATGAAAATCATTTGATATGATGGAATTGGGAAATTTCACCTACAGGAATGGTATATTCTTCTTAGTTGATTTATCTTCTGCAACTGCTAACGTCGAATGCATATTCAAAATGGAGCACCCAATGTGTGGAATCGTCGGACTATTTCTAAAAGACACGTCGCTTGAGCCGCAATTAGGCACGATGCTGACGGATATGTTGATCACGATGACCGATCGTGGCCCGGACAGCGCCGGCATTGCGATTTATGGTGAAGAAGTCGCCCAAACAACAAAGCTGACCGTACAATCCGCCAATGCCGACCGCGATTTTGCGTCCCTTGAGGCTGACTTAAGCCGTGCAGTTGATACACCCGTTTCCTTGAGCCGGAAGGCCACGCATTCGGTCATTCATGCGCCCTCAGCTAAAGCCAATCAAATCCGTCAGGCTTTGCGGGAACTCCGCCCCGATATGCGCATCATGAGCACAGGGGATGTCATGGAGATATACAAAGAAGTTGGCCTGCCCGAGGATGTCGCCACACGTTTTGACATCCGGAAAATGTCAGGAACCCACGGCATTGGCCATACCCGAATGGCCACCGAGTCCGCCATCACGACAATGGGCGCACATCCCTTTTCAACCGGCCCGGACCAATGCCTGGTGCATAACGGTTCCTTGTCCAATCACAACAATCTGCGCCGCAAACTGCGCCGTGAAGGCATCCATATTGAAACTGAAAACGACACCGAAGTGGGGGCGGCCTATCTCAGCTGGAAAATGCAAACCGGCAGTTCGCTTGGCGAAGCGCTGGAAAGCTCTCTTGAGGATCTTGACGGGTTCTTTACCTTTGTTGTCGGCACCAAAGACGGGTTCGGCGTGGTGCGCGACCCGATTGCCTGCAAACCGGCAGTTATGGCCGAAACCGACCAATATGTCGCCTTTGGCAGTGAATACCGTGCCCTTGTGAACCTGCCAAACATCGAAAATGCCCGCGTTTGGGAACCCGAACCCGCAACTGTCTATTTCTGGAGCCACTAACATGCAAATTTTTGATCTGGAGAAGCAGGGCCTGCGCGCCTTAAATGAACAGCTTCATGCGCAAAGCACCGATACAAACCAAACGTCGTGGGAAGTCATCAACGCCAAAGGCAGCCATTCCATTGCGGTCGGTCTGGATGCCCCGATTGCGGTCACGGTCAAAGGCTCGACCGGCTATTATTGTGGCGGTATGAACAAACAGGCGACGATCAATGTGCATGGCTCCGTTGGCCCCGGGGCCGGTGAAAACATGATGTCCGGCACAATTATCGTCGATGGCGACGCCAGCCAATATGCCGGTGCAACCGGGCATGGCGGGTTGCTCGTCGTCAAAGGCAATGCCTCTTCGCGCTGCGGGATTTCCATGAAGGGCATTGATATTGTCGTGCATGGCAACATTGGCCACATGTCGGCATTCATGGCTCAATCCGGAAATCTGGTTGTGCTGGGCGATGCGGGCGACGCCCTGGGCGACAGCTGCTATGAGGCGCATTTGTTTGTGCGCGGCAAGGTCAAAAGCCTTGGCGCGGATTGCGAGCAAAAGGAAATGCGCGCCGAACATATCGCCATTCTGAAAGACTTGCTTGAACGCGCCGATGCAAATGCAAAGCCCGAAGAATTCACCCGCTATGGGTCTGCACGCAATCTTTATAACTTTGACGTCGATAACGCGGCCGCATACTAAGGAATTTATCCATGAACGATCACGACCAGAACGGTATTCCGTACACCACCCCGCGCCAGTCCGCGACCTTTACCCAAGACGTAAACAGCGATATCCGCCGTGCGGCGGCAACCGGAATTTACGACATACGCGGCGGCGGTGCCAAACGCCGCGTGCCACATTTTGACGACCTGCTGTTTATGGGCGCATCCATTTCCCGTTACCCGCTGGAGGGTTACCGCGAAAAATGCGAAACAAAAGTCACGCTCGGCACACGGTTTGCCAAAAATCCGATCGAACTCGACATTCCGATCACCATTGCCGGCATGAGCTTTGGTGCCTTGTCAGGCCCTGCAAAAGAGGCTTTGGGCCGTGGCGCAAACGCGGCTGGCACATCGACCACAACCGGCGATGGCGGTATGACCCCCGAAGAACGCGGTCATTCCTCCAAGCTCGTTTATCAGTATCTACCCTCACGTTACGGCATGAACCCCGATGATTTACGCAAGGCCGACGCGATTGAAATCGTTGTTGGACAAGGCGCAAAGCCGGGCGGCGGCGGCATGCTTCTTGGGCAAAAAATATCCGATCGGGTTGCCGAAATGCGCAACCTTCCCAAAGGCATTGACCAGCGGTCGGCCTGTCGCCACCCCGATTGGACAGGGCCGGACGATCTGGAAATTAAAATACTTGAATTGCGTGAAATCACCGATTGGAAGGTTCCGATCTACGTCAAAATTGCCGGGGCGCGGCCCTATTTTGATACGACCCTTGCGATCAAGGCAGGTGCCGATGTTGTGGTGCTTGACGGGATGCAAGGCGGAACAGCGGCCACGCAGGACGTCTTCATTGAACATGTGGGCCAGCCAACGCTGGCGTGCATCCGCCCTGCTGTGCGGGCGCTGCAAGACCTTGGCATGCACCGCGAGGTTCAGCTTATTGTATCTGGCGGTATTCGCTCGGGGGCCGATGTGGCCAAGGCAATGGCGCTGGGTGCCGATGCGGTTGCAATTGGTACGGCGGCGCTCATTGCCCTTGGTGACAACGACCCGAAATGGGAAGCCGAGTATAACAAGCTGGGCACAACGGCGGGAGCCTATGATGATTGGCACGAGGGCCGCGATCCGGCGGGCATCACCACACAGGATCCGGAATTGATGGCGCGGTTTGATCCAATCGAAGGCGGTCGACGCCTGAAAAACTATCTCAAGGTGATGACGTTAGAGGCACAGACCATCGCGCGGGCTTGTGGTAAAAACCACATGCACAACCTTGAACCAGAAGATCTGGTCGCCCTGACAATGGAATCCGCCGCAATGGCGCAGGTACCTTTGGCAGGAACCGATTGGTATCCGGGCAAGCCAAATACGTCTTACTAATCGAACCAACCCGCGCAAGCGCGCTTAATCGTTTTATGGATGACCACAGGGGGAAATAACCATGGCAATAGATCTGGAAGTTTTTGCAAAAGAAAACGACATCAAATATTTCATGATCTCGTTTACCGATCTTTTTGGCGGCCAGCGCGCCAAACTGGTGCCTGCGCGTGCCATTGGAGACATGCAAAAAGACGGCGCAGGGTTTGCCGGATTTGCAACTTGGCTTGATCTGACCCCGGCGCATCCCGATATGTTGGCGGTTCCTGATCCTGACGCCGTTATTATCCTGCCCTGGCAAAAAGACATTGCCTGGGTGCCCGGGAATTGCGTGATGGATGGTCAGGATGTCGCGCAAGCCCCGCGCAACGTTCTGCGCCGCCTGATCGCCGAGGCCGCCGATGAAGGCATGCATGTAAAAACCGGCATCGAAGCCGAGTTCTTTTTGCTGACCCCAGCGGGCGACCAGATTTCCGATAGCTTCGATACCGCAGCAAAACCCTGCTACGATCAACAGGCCTTTATGCGGCGCATTGATGTGATCCGTGAAATCAGTGATTATATGTTGGAACTGGGCTGGGGGGCCTATCAAAACGACCACGAGGACGCAAACGGCCAGTGGGAGATGAACTGGGATTACGACGATGCGCTGAGCACCGCAGACAAGCACAGTTTTTTCAAGTTCATGGCAAAATCTGTGGCGGAAAAACACGGCTATCGCGTAACGTTCATGCCCAAGCCGATTGAGGGGTTAACCGGCAACGGTTGCCACGCCCATATTTCCGTCTGGGATGCACCGGGAAGCGACGCAAAGACCAATATTTTTGCCGCACCGATAAGCGACAAGGATCAAACCTCGGAACTGGGCCTGTCCGAAAAGGGCCGCCATTTTCTGGGCGGCATCATGAAACATGCATCAGCCCTTGCCGCGATCACAAATCCAACCGTCAACAGCTATAAACGGATCAATGCACCGCGCACGATATCGGGCGCAACATGGGCACCCAACACGGTGACGTGGACAGGCAACAACCGCACCCACATGGTACGCGTTCCCGGGCCTGGCCGGTTTGAGCTACGCTTGCCAGACGGGGCTGTGAACCCCTATTTGCTGCAAGCCATCATCATTGCTGCGGGTCTTGACGGGGTGCGGAGCAAAGCTGACCCCGGTCGCCGCTGGGATATCGACATGTACGCCGAAGGCCACAAAGTGACGGGCGCGCCTGTATTGCCGCTTAATATGCTGGATGCGCTACGTGCCTATGATGATGATGCATCTCTAAAATCCGCAATGGGCGACGAATTTTCGGCGGCTTACCTTAAAATGAAACATCTGGAATGGAATGATTTCTGCACCCATTTCACCGAATGGGAACGGGCGAACACGTTGGATATCTAAGCAAATAAAGGCCCCTGCCATTTATGCGGGGGCCTTGTGAACGCCATCAACCGAGCACGTATTCAGGCTGGGGTGACGCCCCATTCTGCCAAGTCATTTACCAATAACAAGGCGATGCGCCGAAACACGTCCCGCAGCTTATCAATCTCCGGGCCGTGCAAATCATTTTCCACCAATGCCTTATCCATACAAAACAACCAATCTTCGGCGTCTTGTTGTGAAATCGGCACATGGGCGTGCATCAGTTTAACATTCATATGCCGGTGCTTTTCTTCATAATAACGCCGCCCGCCAAGAAAACCGGACAGGAAATTAAACTGCTCAAGGCGCACATGTTCAAGCCCGTGCCCCCGCAAATGCAGTTTACTTATGACCTCGCCTTCCGGAATGCGCTCAACAATATCATAAAAATCATTCACCAGCTTGCGCAGGCCTTCCTCGCCGCCAACTGAATCTATCATGCTTTGCTTCATGGTCACCTCCAAACGATTTGAAACGGGTCCGTAAACCGGCCCTAAATCCATCCTGCTGCGCGCTGCCTTTGATGGGCTATAGTAGCGTTCCGCATAAGTATCGCAACGGTAACCGGCCCAACCCCACCAGGAACAGGGGTAATCCAGCCCGCAACATTGATAACCTCATCCGTGTCCACATCACCCACAATTCTTGTAGTGCCGTCATTATCAACAATTTGATTTATCCCGATATCAATGACCGCAGCCCCCGGTTTAATCATATCCGCCCCAATCAAATGGGCCTTGCCAACCGCAACCACCACCACATCTGCACGGCGGGAATGCATTGCCAAATTCCGGGTCATATGATGGCAGACCGTCACCGTCGCGCCTTCGGCCATCAATAGAAACGCGATAGGCTTCCCAACAATTTCAGAATGTCCAATCATCACAACCTCCAACCCTTCCAGCGCAAGACCCGTTCGTTTGATGAGTTCAACCGAAGCGGCAGCCGTGCAAGGAGCCAGAGCCACATCTGAATAGACAATGTTCCCGATCGACGTCGGGCTCATGCCTTCGACATCCTTTAACGGATGAATCGCCGATTGTAAGGACCTGACATTGATGTGATCAGGTACAGGACGCTGTAAAATGACCCCCAATACTTCCGGATCATCATTCAGTTCAAGAATGCACCGCTTACATTCCTCCAGGGTGATTTCAGCCGGCCATAGCTTTTGTTCAAACCGTATTCCGGCGGCCTTCGCCCCAAAGGCCTGATTGCGGATATAGATTGCAACTTCCGGGTTGTCACCAATACTGATCGACGCCAGATATCCAACTTTATCGCCCCCCCCGACACTTGATATATACGCCGCAACGCCTTCAAGTATTTCTACTCTGACAGCCTTTCCATCAATCAAGCGGTGATCCGGTACTTGGCCCATCACGCGGTTAAACCTTCTGGGTCAGGAAGGTTGTTCACCCTTGCGCAAGCCGTCAATGTGTTTGCCAGCAAGCAAGCAATCGTCATCGGGCCAACGCCACCTGGAACCGGTGAGATCGCACCGGCAACGATTGACGCGCTGGAAAATTCAACGTCTCCGACAAGGCGCATCTTACCTTCCCCGCGTTCTGGGGCGGGAATACGATTAATGCCAACATCGATCACCGTTGCACCAGGCTTAATCCACTCTCCAGTGATCATCTCTGGTCGGCCAACCGCAGCGACAACTATATCTGCCGAGCGGCAAAGCGCCTCGATATCTTTGGTGCGCGAATGTGCAATTGTAACCGTGCAGCTATCGCGCAGCAAAAGTTGCGCCATTGGTTTTCCGACCAAATTTGAACGCCCGACCACAACAGCCGTCAAACCGGATAAGCTACCATGAAAATCACGCAACATCATCAAACACCCGAGGGGCGTACAAGGGGCCATCGCCGCTTGGCCGCTTGCAAGCCTTCCTGCGTTCAGAATGTGCAGCCCGTCCACATCTTTTGCAGGGTCGATTTGTGCAACGATTTTTTCCTCACTCAGATGCCCGGGCACCGGAAATTGACATAAAATTCCATGGACCTTGGGATCAGAATTCAGCTTTTCAATCAAAGCAAATAGATCCGCTTCGCTCACATCCGCAGGCAGCTTATATTCAAAGGAACGCATCCCGACTTCTTTGGTTTGACGCCCTTTATTTCGCACGTAGACTTCACTTGCCGGATCTTCTCCAACAAGAACCACCGCCAACCCCGGAATAACACCATGCTCTTTTTTAAGCACCGCTACGTGGTGCGCAACTTTGTTACGCACCTTTGCAGCAAATGCTTTTCCATCAATAATAGACGCATTCATCGTTAGAAAAGCCCTTCAATTTCGCCGCTCTCATTTAGGTGAATGTTTTCCGCTGACGGCACCCGTGGCAGGCCCGGCATTGTCATGATTGACCCACAAACCACCACCACAAAGCCGGCCCCCGCTGAAAGGCGAACCTCACGAATTGGCACGGAATGCCCGACTGGCGCGCCGCGTAATGACGGGTCGGTCGAGAAGCTATATTGTGTTTTAGCCATACAAATGGGCAAATGGCCGTAGCCTTGGTCTTCCCACTGCTTGAGTTGGTCACGTATTTTTTTATCTGCGATAACATCGTCTGCATGGTAAATACGTTTTGCGATTGTTTCAATTTTTTGAAACAACGGCATATCATCTTCGTAGGTTGGGGCAAAATTGGCCATGCCGCTATCGGCCATTTTGACAACCTGGTTTGCCAATTCCTCAACACCAGCCCCACCGTGTGCCCAATGTTTGCACAAAATTGCGTCACTGCCTTGGGCGCTAACATAATCTTTAATGGCTTGGACTTCGGCATCCGTATCCGTGACAAAATGGTTAATGGCCACCACAACAGGCACGCCAAAGGCTTTCAGATTACCAATGTGGCGACCCAAGTTTGGACAGCCAGCATTGACCGCATCCACATTTTCGGATCCAAGGTCAGCCTTGGCGACGCCGCCATTCATTTTCATCGCGCGGATCGTTGCCACAAGGACCACAACATCCGGCGCAATTCCTGCTTTGCGGCATTTGATATTCATGAATTTTTCTGCGCCCAGATCCGCGCCAAATCCAGCTTCGGTCACCACATAATCCGCAATTTTCAAAGCAGTTGTTGTGGCCGTAACCGAATTACACCCATGCGCAATATTGGCAAATGGACCACCATGCACAAAGGCCGGATTGTTTTCCAGTGTTTGAACCAAATTCGGCTGCATCGCATCCTTTAGCAAAACCGTCATTGCGCCATCGGCCTTGATATCACGGCAATAAACAGGGCTGCGATCACGGCGATAGGCAACAATCATTGCCCCAAGGCGTTCCTGCAAATCTTCCAGATTAAGCGCAAGGCACAGGATCGCCATAACCTCGGAGGCAACGGTAATATCAAAACCCGCTTCGCGCGGGAAGCCGTTGGCAACCCCGCCAAGGGAAACATTTACTTGGCGCAAGGCCCGGTCATTCATATCCAAGACCCGCTTCCAAACCACACGCCGAATGTCGATTTCCTGCTCGTTGCCCCAATAGATATGGTTATCAAGCATGGCAGACAAAAGGTTATGCGCCGAAGTGATCGCATGGAAATCCCCGGTGAAATGCAGGTTCATGTCCTCCATGGGCACAACCTGTGCGTAGCCACCGCCAGCGGCCCCGCCTTTCATGCCAAAGTTAGGCCCAAGACTTGCCTCGCGGATGCAAATGGCGGCCTTTTTGCCAATACGGTTCAACCCATCCCCAAGCCCAACAGTGGTCGTGGTCTTACCTTCACCTGCCGGTGTTGGATTGATTGCGGTCACCAAAATCAGTTTGCCATTTTTGTTTTCCTGAACGGAATTGATAAAGCTTTGGCTGACCTTCGCTTTGTCGTGGCCATAGGGCAGCAAATCCGCACTATCAATACCCAGCTTTGCACCAACTTCTTGAATCGGGAGCTTGTTTGCCGCGCGGGCGATCTCAATATCGGTTTGGTATTCCATATGGTTTCCCATCTCTGTTTGATGTGCACAGCGTCCTGCTGTGATCTGGTTTCAGGTAGTTTTCTGGCTTAATGCGCATTGCTGTTAACCGCCTCTATTCGGACAGCCGCGAACTTGAATTCCGGTATTTTTCCATAAGGATCGACAGCCGGGTTGGTTAAAATGTTGGCTGCCGCCTCGACATAGGCAAAGGGCACAAAAACCATGTCTTCAGAAACAGCCCGATCCGCACGCGCCATAATCTCGATTGACCCGCGGCGCGTGGTAAGCCGGACCAGATCGCCGGCAGACACCCCCAAAGCACGCAATGTCTTAGGGTGCAGTGAACAATTGGCCTCTGGCTCGACAGTGTCCAAAACCATCGCACGCCGTGTCATTGAACCTGTGTGCCAATGCTCGAGCTGACGCCCCGTCGTCATGATCATCGGATATTCCGCATCCGGTATTTCGTCGGGCGCAATCACCGAGGCAGGCGTGAATTTGGCCCTGCCCCCTGCACGCGGAAACCCGTCACCAAAGACCACCGCTTGGCCTGGATCGGTGGGGGATAATGACGGATAGGTT
>CAMZLM010000061.1 GCA_947311485.1 uncultured Paracoccaceae bacterium | reverse complement strand
TTGCGGCGCGGCTGCTCTGGGCTTATTACCGGATTATCAAACAACGCGAGGGAATCACATGAGCCTGCTGAAATCACACCGTCGGGCGGCAAAATCCGGCACCGCCAAAACACTGGCCATTTTTGTGCATGGCTACGGGGCCGATGGCAACGATTTGATTTCCTTGTCAGAACCGCTGGGTGAACATTTGCCCGACACGGTGTTTTATGCCCCCGACGCGCCGAACCCCTGCCAGATGAGCCCGATGGGCCGCGAATGGTTTCCGATCCCGTGGATTGACGGATCAAGCGAGGAAGTCGCCCGCGCCGGTATGGACGAGGCCGTGCAGATTTTTAATGACTGGTTCGATGAAACCATGCAGACCGAGGGCATGGATGCGGCGCATACCTTTCTGATCGGGTTCAGTCAGGGCACCATGATGAGCCTGCATGTGGCCCCGCGCCGCGATGAACCGCTGGCCGGTGTTGTCGGGTTTTCGGGGCGTTTGCTGGAACCGGAAACGCTGGCCGCCGAAATCAAGAGCCGCCCGCCGGTGTTGCTGGTACATGGCGATGCGGATGATGTGGTGCCGCCTTCCTCTTTGCCCGAGGCAGCAGAGGCCCTGTCAAAGGCGGGTTTCGAGGTCTACACCCATATTTCCAAAGGCACCGGCCATGGTATTGCGCCGGACGGGCTGGGGGTGGCGCTGCAGTTCATCACCCAGAAAATGCCCAAGTGATATGCCGGACGCAGTTTGATTGACCCCCACGGATGGATTGACTATTGAAGGCGCAAAGTGACCTCGTAAACGGAAAAACCCATGTCTGCCGATAAACCGCGCTCGTTTCAGGAAATCCTTCTCAGGCTGCAAGCCTATTGGGCGGCGCAGGGCTGTGCCGTATTGCAACCCTATGACATGGAGGCCGGTGCCGGCACCTTTCATCCGGCAACGGCGTTGCGTTCGCTGGGGTCCAAACCCTGGGCGGCGGCCTATGTGCAGCCTTCGCGCCGGCCCACAGACGGACGTTACGGGGAAAACCCGAACCGCCTGCAGCATTTTTACCAGTATCAGGTGCTGATCAAACCCAGCCCGCCGAATTTTCAGGAACTCTACCTCGGGTCGCTTGTCGCCATCGGGATCGACATGGACATGCATGACATCCGCTTTGTCGAAGACGACTGGGAAAGCCCGACACTGGGGGCGTGGGGGCTTGGCTGGGAAGTCTGGTGTGACGGGATGGAAGTGTCGCAGTTTACCTACTTTCAGCAGGTTGGCGGTTACGATTGCAAACCTGTCTCCGGCGAGCTGACCTATGGTCTGGAACGGTTGGCCATGTATGTTCTGGGGGTGGATCACGTGATGGACATGCCATTCAACGCCCCGGATGCGCCAATCCCGCTGACCTATGGCGATGTATTCCGCCAGACAGAGGCCGAATATTCCCGTTGGAATTTCGATGTGGCGGATACAGATGTTCTGTTACAGCATTTCATCGACGCGGAAAACGAATGCAAAAATATTCTGGACAATCCAGAGGTAGACCCGAAAACCGGCAAGCGGATCATTATGGTGCATCCGGCTTATGACCAATGCATCAAGGCCAGTCATCTGTTTAACCTGCTGGACGCGCGCGGGGTGATTTCGGTGACAGAGCGTCAGGCCTATATCGGGCGGGTGCGGGCCTTGGCCAAGGCCTGCGCGGATGCATTTGTATTGACAGAAGCCGGCGGCTGGGCTGCATAGGGGGGAACATGACAGAAAAAGACAAAAACGAGGGCAGTGCCAAGCCGGTATCCAAACGGGTTTGGGTGCGCAAAGAAGGCTTTGCCGACATTGCAAAACGCAAAAATCCAGAACGGGTTTTGCAACGCAAATACCGTCAAAAGCTGGCGCACGGATTTATTGCCGGCCTGAAAGCGGTGCTTGGTCCAGAGGATGTTTGCGTCGATTGCGGGGCCAATATTGGTGAAATTACCGGCGCGCTGGCGCCGACGGGCTGCCAAATCCATGCGTTTGAACCGGACCCCTATTCCTTTG
Source organism: uncultured Paracoccaceae bacterium (assembly GCA_947311485.1). Classification (GTDB taxonomy): domain Bacteria; phylum Pseudomonadota; class Alphaproteobacteria; order Rhodobacterales; family Rhodobacteraceae; genus Amylibacter. The sequence continues at coordinate 8,184 of CAMZLM010000061.1, read as the reverse complement.
GCCGGTTGCAGGAAAATGTGGGCCATTACGAAAATGTTCACCTGTACAATCAGGCGGTGGGCGTGGGCAAAGGGTCGATCACAATCTATCGCAAAAAGGGATTTGACAAGGACAAGGAATGGAATTCCCTGACCACGACAACCATTGTGGATGACGCACAAAAGGATAACATGGAAGCGGTGGAGGTCGAGCAGATCGACCTTGAAGCATTCCTGCTCAAGATCCTGAAGAAACAGGAAATAACCTTCTTGAAAATGGATATCGAAGGCGCGGAACTGGCAATTTTGAACCGGTTGGTGCAAACCGATATCCTGACCAAAATTCGCGCAACGGCGGTGGAAATTCACCCGTGGCTGTTTAAGGGAAAACCCGGTTTTCGGGAATTGAAGCTGATCGCGATGCAGCGCCCTGAATTCAACCTCAATCTGGATTGGTATTAACGCTGTGAACGGAAAATGGCTGGTAGGCGGGATGTTGGGATTTACGACGGTGTTCGGGGTCGGATTGTGGTACAGCATGAACTATGCCTACTACGAAAAAATCAATGACGTGACCGAGGTTTCCTTGCAGGGTCAGGCGTTTCCGGTGGGCGATTATCGGGGCATTGATGCGCAGACGTCGCCGTTGAAAATGCGCGCTTGTTTCACTCTGGACCGGCCCTATGAACCGCTGGGGGACAAACCGGAACAGGCCAATCCGTTGATCGCGCCGATGTGGTTTACCTGTTTTGACGCCGAACAGATTTCTGCGGATATCGCCAGCGGCAAAGCCATTTCAATCGAGGCGGGGTTTAACGAACCTTTTGGGTTCACCCGGTACATCGCGCAGTATCCGGATGGGCGCGCCTTTATGTGGCGGCAAATTAATGAATGTGGGGATGCCAAGTTCAGCGGCGAAAATATCCCGAAACAGTGTCGTAAGACACCGGAGAAGCAAGCCGCTGTGCTGCCGGTTTCCATGCCCCCAAAACCACCCGTCGCGTTGCAGGAAACGGCGGATGTGATTCGATTGCTGCCGTTGATCGGGCAGGGGCCGGAGCCTGTTGCCACAGGGCCGCTGCAGGCCAAAACCTCGGCCGATCCGCTGGCGTTTCACGGGTGTTTTACCATGGAACAGTCTTTTGGCCTGCTGACGGAAACCTATGAAACGGCGGAACCTGCCGAACCTGTTGCGGTGAACGGGGGGCTGTCCTGTTTTGATGCGGCGCAGCTGCGCGAGGATCTCGACATCGGTTATGCGGTTGCATTTTGGGGTGAACGGGATATAGCGCCGGGTGTGGATCGGGTTGTGGCCGTTTACGACGACGGGCGCGCCTTTGTTTGGCACCAGAAACAACAGAAAAACGCGGAATAATACCATGGCTGACCTGCTACTTGAACTTTTCTCCGAGGAAATCCCGGCCCGCATGCAGCAGCGCGCAGCGACGGATTTTCAAAAGCTGGTGACAAACGGACTGGTGGAGGCAGGGCTGACCTATGATTCTGCCGCTGCGTTTGTGACGCCGCGCCGCCTGTGCCTGACGGTTTGCGGGGTGTTGGCGCAATCGCCGACCACACGCACCGAACGCAAAGGCCCGCGTGTGGACGCACCGGAAAAGGCGATCGAAGGCTTCTTGCGCGGGGTTGGTCTGACCAAGGAACAACTGGAAATTCGCGACGAGAAAAAGGGGCAGGTTTATTTTGCCCTGATCGAAAAACAGGGGCGGCCTGCGGCGGATATAATTGCGGAACTGGTGCCGGATGTGATTCGGAACTTCCCGTGGCCGAAATCGATGCGCTGGGGCACGGGAAAGCTGCGCTGGGTGCGGCCGTTGCATTCAATCCTGTGTATTTTGCACGACGAATCCGGGGCCGAGGTCGTGCCCTTTGATGTGGATGGCATTGTTGCGGGCAACCAAACGCGCGGTCATCGGTTTCATGCGCCGGATGCTTTTCCCGTGAACAGTTTTGATGCGTATCGCGCCGGTCTGCACAAGGCGTTTGTGCAGCTGGACAGCGCCGAGCGGCGCAATCACATCTGGGCCGACGCGACCAATCTGGCCTTTGCCCAAGGTATGGAAGTGGTCGAGGACGCCGGCCTGCTGAACGAAGTTGCCGGCCTTGTGGAATGGCCGGTGGTGTTGATGGGCGATATTGCCGATGATTTTCTGGACCTGCCGCCAGAGGTTTTGCAATCTTCCATGCGCGAGCATCAGAAATTCTTTAGCGTAAAGAACCCGAAAACCGGACGGATCGAGAAATTTATCACTGTTGCCAACCGTGAAACCGCCGATCAGGGCGCGACGATTCTGGCCGGCAACCAAAAGGTGCTGTTTGCGCGCCTGTCGGACGCCAAGTTCTTTTGGGAAAATGATCTGCGGGTGCCGCTGTCGGATATGGTGGCCAAACTGGCCAATGTGACCTTTCATAACAAGCTGGGAACAGAGGCCGACCGGATTGCCCGTATTGCCAAACTGGCCCGCGCTTTGGCCCCGGTTGTGGGGGCGGATGCTGATCTGGCGGGGCAGGCGGCAGATCTGGCCAAGGCCGATTTGTCGAGCGAAATGGTCTATGAATTCCCCGAATTGCAAGGCCTGATGGGCCGTTACTATGCACAAGCAGCAGGCCTGCCCCAAGAGGTGGCCAATGCCTGTGAACAACACTATTCCCCTCTCGGCCCGTCGGATGATGTGCCAAGCGAACCTGTTTCTGTGGCGGTGGCGCTGGCGGACAAGCTGGACAAGCTGACGGGGTTCTGGGCGATTGATGAAAAGCCCACCGGCAGCAAAGACCCGTTTGCCCTGCGCCGTGCGGCGCTTGGTGTGATCCGGTTATTGCTTGAAAACGATATTCGGCTGCCATTGTTGACGGTTGAGGGGCTGAATGAAGATCTCCTTTCGTTTTTCCATGATCGGCTCAAGGTGTATTTGCGCGATCAGGGGATTCCCCATGATGTAATTGATGCCTGCCTGTCGATGGCGGGCAATGATGACCTGACCCTGCTGGTCAAACGCGCGACCGCGTTGGCCGCGTTTGTGAAAACCGATGACGGGACCAACCTGCTACAGGGATACAAGCGCGCGAATAACATCCTGTCACAGGCCGAATCCAAAGACGGCGTGGAATATTCCTACGGAGCAGATATTAAGTTTTCGGAAACAGACGTGGAAAATGCATTGTTTGCTGCATTGGAAACGGCAAATACCCAGATCAAGCCCGCGCTGGAGGCCGAAGACTTCGCTGCGGCGATGTTGGCAATGGCCGCCTTGCGCGCACCGATAGATGCCTTTTTCGAGGCGGTGCAAATCAATGCGGATAATGATATTGTGCGCCGTAATCGTTTAAATTTGCTTGGCGAAATCCGAAAAACCATGGGGGCAGTCGCCGACTTTACCAAATTGGAAGGTTAAGCGATAAGCGCCAGATCGTCGTGCCATTTCTGCGGCACGGCATCGCCAAATCGGTTGAGGACAAATTCATACTGGTCGCGCAAATCGGCAACGACCTTGGGTCGCAACAGCGGGCTAAGCGGGAGTTTTGTTGATACGTTCAGCCGTTTTTTGTAATTTGCGGGCTGAAAATCAATGCCGATAAAATGGCACAACCGTTCGACAGCTGTGCCGCTGAACAGGTTTTCGTAGAATTCGAAATGCACTTCTTCCGGTGCAAAAACCTGTTGCAGGTTTTGAATGGTGCGGGCGTAATCGACCCGCTCGCTGTAGGCCGGTTTTGTCAAAATAGTGTCCAACCGGGCCTCGAGATCGTCAATTGTGTCAAAATCCTCGGAAAACCGCATGTGCGACCAAAGCCGATCCACCGGATTGCGCATCAGGAAAATCACGCGCACGGTTTCAAACCGGCTGCGAATGAATTCCAGTTCTTTTGTATCAAGCAGGGCATAGGCGGGGGTGATTTCGCCAAAGGCCCGCTGATCCTGCACGCGCCAGCGAAAGAAACGGCGGTATGCTTTCATATCCCCGCCCATGCGTAGCCGTGCGCGCAGGGCGGCGAAGGTTCTCCCTTTGCCACCGGTTTGTGCTTTGCGTTCGCGCAGGCGGCGGCGAAAGCGGGTATAGGGCCAGGCGTTTTCCGGTTCAAACCGACAGCCAAAGAAGTGCATTTCCTTGATCGGCGACATATACACCTGTGGGTGATGGTCGAGGTAATAATGCAACCATGTGGTGCCGGCCTTGTGCGCCCCGACGCCGAGCAAAAAGGTGCGCTTGCTGAGGTCGGTCATTTCTGGGGGCGTTGTAAAAAACCTGTGGATTGAACCGTATAAGAAGTAGTTGCAAACGGCCAATCAGGCAAGAATTTTATGAGAAACCGGAACGGTTTTGATTTGGCGATTTTTCTTGTCTGATTCTGCATTTCTAGCGGGCGCTTACGCTTGACCCTCTTGCGGCATAGGAATAGGGTCGCGCCAACAGCGGCATGCTGCCGCATGGCAAAAGACAGGCCCCGGGCCAAGGCAGAAAGGGAGCGACCGTTGGACGCACTATTACGAGAGTATTTACCGATAGTGATTCTTCTTGGAATTGCGATCGCTTTGGGGCTGGTTTTCATCCTCGCAGCAATAATTATTGCGGTACGCAACCCGGATCCCGAAAAAACCTCTGCTTATGAATGTGGCTTTAACGCCTTTGATGACGCGCGAATGAAATTCGATGTGCGATTCTATCTGGTGTCGATCCTGTTTATTATTTTCGATCTCGAGGTGGCGTTTCTGTTCCCTTGGGCGGTTGGATTTAAGGACATGGGATCCTTGGGGTTCTGGTCGATGATGGTCTTTTTGGGCGTGCTGACAGTTGGCTTTGCCTATGAATGGAAAAAAGGAGCGCTGGAATGGGAGTGATGACTTCTGCCAATACTGCGGGGGCTGATCTTGAGGTCACAACGCGGGCGCTGAATGATGATCTGGCCGATAAGGGTTTTGTGGTCACGTCGCTAGAGGATGTGGTGAACTGGGCGCGGACCGGATCGTTGCACTGGATGACTTTCGGGTTGGCCTGTTGTGCGGTTGAAATGATCCACGCCGCGATGCCGCGCTATGATATGGAACGTTTCGGGACTGCGCCACGTGCCTCCCCTCGCCAGTCGGATTTGATGATTGTGGCGGGGACGTTGACCAATAAAATGGCACCGGCACTGCGCAAGGTTTATGACCAGATGCCAGAGCCGCGCTATGTGATTTCGATGGGGTCTTGCGCCAACGGGGGCGGGTATTACCACTATTCCTATTCCGTGGTGCGTGGCTGTGACCGTATTGTTCCGGTGGACGTGTATGTTCCCGGGTGTCCGCCATCGGCAGAGGCATTGCTCTATGGCATTTTGCAACTGCAACGCAAAATTCGCCGGACCGGCACGATCGTAAGGTAGATGTTATGACAGCAGCATTGCAAGAATTGGGTGAGCGTCTGGCCGAAGGGAATTCGCAGGATGTGCTCTCGGCCAAGGTCAACGCGGTGGGGGAATTGGTTGTAACCGTTTCTCCGGCGGCGCTGCCACGGTTTATCGACTGTATCCGCACGGATCGGGAGTGTCGTTTTTCAACCTTGATTGATATTACGGCAGTGGATTATCCGGACCGCGACAAGCGGTTCGAGCTGGTCTACCATTTCCTGTCCATGTATTCGAACCAGCGCATCCGGGTGAAATCCTGTGTGCGCGAAGGCGAGGACGCGCCGAGCATTACCCATGTTCACCCGTCGGCCAACTGGTACGAACGGGAAATATTCGACATGTACGGGATCATGTTTTCGGGCCATCCGGACCTGCGCCGGATCCTGACGGATTATGGTTTCAAGGGGCATCCCCTGCGCAAGGATTTTCCGACCACCGGCTATGTGGAGCTGCGGTATGACGAGGTCGAAAAGGCCTGTGTGTACGAACCGGTCACCCTGACGCAGGAATACCGCCAGTTTGATTTCATGTCCCCTTGGGAGGGCGCGGAATACATCCTGCCGGGCGATGACAAAGCGGAGGCAGGCAAGTGACAATCGCCTTTTGGTATTTGATTTCGGCGGCAATCATCATCGCCCCGTTTTACAAGCTGCTTCCGGCGGCGGGTTACAATAAATACCTGGCTTTTGGCGCGATTATCCTGCCTGCGGGCGCTGTGATTTTGCTGTGGCTTCTGGCCTATGGCGACAAGTTGAAAGGGGCGAAAGAATGACTTTTGCATCTGGAATTTTGATCGGGGCAACCCTGTTAAGCGCGGCTTTGGCGGCGTTGGCGGGTAAACCGAAACCGGCCAGAGTGGCCGTGAAAGGGCGTAAATAATGGACGGTTCTTTTAACGACGCCAAAACGGACGAACAGAAAATCCGTAATTTCAACATCAACTTTGGTCCCCAGCATCCGGCGGCCCACGGGGTTTTGCGCCTTGTGCTGGAACTGGACGGGGAAATTGTTGAACGGGCTGATCCGCATATCGGGCTGCTGCATCGTGGCACCGAAAAATTGATGGAGAGCCGCACCTATCTGCAAAATCTGCCGTATTTTGACCGGCTGGACTATGTGGCCCCGATGAATCAGGAACACGCTTGGTGTCTCGCGATTGAAAAGCTGACCGGCACCGAAGTCCCCCGTCGCGGGTCACTGATCCGGGTGTTGTTTTCGGAAATTGGCCGGATTTTGAACCATTTGCTGAACGTAACCACGCAGGCGCTGGATGTGGGGGCGTTGACGCCGCCGCTCTGGGGGTTTGAAGAGCGTGAAAAGCTGATGATCTTTTACGAGCGCGCCTGTGGTGCGCGGTTGCACGCGAACTATTTCCGCCCCGGCGGTGTACATCAGGATCTGCCGCAGGCATTGCTCGATGATATTGACGCGTGGGCGCATGATTTCCCGGGGGTTCTGGACGACATCGACGGCCTGTTGACCGAAAACCGTATTTTCAAACAGCGCAACGTGGATATCTGCATCGTTTCCGAACAAGAAGCCCTTGAATGGGGCTTTAGCGGCGTGATGGTGCGTGGGTCCGGCATGGCGTGGGATTTGCGCCGTGCGCAGCCCTATGAATGTTACGACGAATTCGATTTCCAGATTCCAGTGGGCAAAAACGGCGACTGTTTTGACCGCTATTTGTGCCGGATGCAGGAAATGCGCGAGAGCGTTAAAATCATCCATCAGGCGATTGCCAAGCTGAATGCCCCCGAGGGCAAAGGCGATGTGCTGACCCGGGGCAAGCTGACGCCGCCCAAGCGTGCGGATATGAAAACCAGCATGGAAGCCCTGATTCACCACTTCAAGCTGTACACCGAAGGGTTCCACGTTCCCGCCGGCGAAGTTTACGCCAGCATCGAGGCCCCCAAAGGCGAATTCGGCGTGTTTCTGGTCTCTGACGGGACCAACAAGCCGTACAAGGCCAAAATCCGCGCGCCGGGATACCCGCATTTGCAAGCCGTCGACCATTTGGCCCGTGGCCATCAACTGGCGGATGTTGCGGCGATCATTGGCTCGCTGGATGTTGTATTCGGGGAGATCGACCGGTGATCTCTGTACTGTCTAATTTATGCGCCGAAACCGGCACGAGGAACGTCTAATGCTGCGTCGTCTTCATCACGAACAACCCGACTCCTTTGCGTTTACGCCTGCGAACCAGAAATGGGCCGAGGCACAGCTGACCAAATTTCCCGAAGGCCGTCAGGCCTCTGGCGTGATCCCTTTGTTGTGGCGCGCACAGGAACAGGAAGGCTGGGTCACGCAGAAAGCCATTGAACACATCGCGGACATGCTGGGCATGGCCTATATCCGTGTTCTCGAGGTGGCGACGTTCTATTTTATGTTTCAGCTGCAACCGGTCGGGTCTGTTGCCCATATTCAGGTGTGCGGCACGCTGTCCTGTATGATTTGCGGCGCGGAAAACCTGATTGCGATTTGTAAGGACCGGATCGCGGCAAATGCGCACGAGATTTCCGCCGATGGCAAATTCAGCTGGGAAGAGGTCGAATGCCTCGGGGCCTGTACCAACGCACCGATGGTGCAGATTGGCAAGGATTTCTACGAGGATCTGACCGCAGAGCGGTTTACCGAAATTCTGGACGAACTGGCGGCGGGCAAGGTGCCAACACCGGGTCCACAGAACGGGCGCTATGCGGCGGAACCGCTGGGCGGTGCTGTGGCGCTGGCCGATTACGAGGCCGGTAAAGCACCGCTGAATGCCTCTGCGGCACTGGCGGATGGTATTGGCGATACGGTGAAAC
>CAMZLM010000060.1 GCA_947311485.1 uncultured Paracoccaceae bacterium | reverse complement strand
CGTCCAGTGTCGATACAAGGGTTTGAAACGAGGTTGCTTTTTCCAAGATGCTCTCCTCCAGATTGATCTTCTGGAAGAAGTTGAATCAGACAATACTCACCTCTGCAAACCCAATGTGCTATTCATGCGATCCCCCTGACACTTGCCAATTTCCATTTTCTCGAAATATCCCCGCCGGAGGCATTAAAACTCTTGGTCGTCCCCCTGCCAGCTGCGCGCCAGATCACTGAATTTGGTGAACTGGCCCTCGAATGCCAGATCAATCGACCCGATCGGGCCGTGGCGTTGCTTGCCGATGATCACTTCAGCCTTGCCGTGTAGATCTTCCATTTCGGCCTGCCATGCCATCATTTTATCGGCTTCGTGATCGGCCGGCTTTTCACGCTCTTTATAATACTCTCCACGATACACGAACATCACCACATCGGCGTCTTGTTCGATCGAACCGGATTCGCGCAAATCTGACAATTGCGGACGCTTGTCTTCGCGGTTTTCCACTTGTCGCGACAGCTGTGATAGCGCGATCACCGGAATTTCCAGTTCCTTGGCGATGGCCTTGAGGCCCTGCGTGATTTCCGACACCTCGTTCACGCGGCTGTCTTTGGCGGTGGCGGGGCGTACCAGTTGCAGATAATCCACGATCACCACATCCAGCCCGTGGGTCCGTTTCAAACGCCGTGCGCGGGCGGCAAGCTGGCTGATCGGCAGGGCGGCGGTGTCGTCAATATAAAGCGGACAATTTTCAAGGTCTTTCGCGGCTTGCACAAAACGGCGGAATTCCTCCTCGGTCATGTCGCCGCGCCGGATTTGTTCCGATGGTACTTCGGCTGCTTCGGACAGGATACGGGCGGCCAGCTGTTCGGCGGACATTTCCAGCGAATAAAACCCGACCACACCGCCGTTCACCGCCCCTTCGGATCCGTCCGGCCGAATGCCTTTTTTGTAAACCTTGGCGATATTATAGGCGATGTTGGTCGCCAGAGAGGTTTTCCCCATGGAGGGCCGCCCCGCAAGGATCAACAAATCCGACGGATGCAACCCGCCCAGTTTTTTGTCCATATCGGTAAGGCCGGTGGAAATTCCGGCCAGCCCCCCATCGCGTTGATAGGCCGAATTGGCTACATTTACTGCCTCGGTTACCGCCTTGAGAAAACTTTGAAAGCCGCTTTCGACATTGCCCAGTTCGCCCAACTGATAAAGCCGCTGTTCTGCATGGACAATCTGTTCGGCCGGTTCGTCATCGACCTCCATGGCGGTGGCTTTGGCGCTGATTTCTTCGCCAATGGCGATCAAATCACGCCGGATGGCCAGATCATAGATCATTTGCGCGTAATCGCGCGCTGCAAAAACCGACGCCGACGCGCCCGCCAAACGTACCAGATAGGCCGGCCCGCCAAGCTCGGCCAAGCCGGGGTCATCCTCCAGAAACGCTTTGATGGTCACCGGTGACGCCAGCGCATTTTTCTGAATTCGGCGGGCGATTACCTCGAAAATACGGCCATGCACCGGATCGAAAAAGTGCTTCTCCGTAATCGTGCTGGCAATGCGGTCATACACATCGTTGTTCACCAGCAGAGCCCCTAGCAAAGCCTGTTCAGCCTCGATTGAATGGGGCAGGCCAACAGGGGTGGCGTCTTCGGTTGCTGTTTCGTTTGAAATCGGGGTCATGCCGTTCATTCTACTGCCTGCCGGTTTTTTATTGGGTTTGTCTTTGTCGCCTATCGGGGCGCGGAATTCAATCTGCAAATGTCTGTGGACAAGCTGTGGATGAATTGGAAAACGTTGGTTGTGGGCAGGGTTAGCCTGCTAGGCGTGCCGTTAGAGTTGAGTGTTTTTTTCGTGAACGGCCACTAAATGGTGTGGATAACTTTTGATTTACCACAAATCGTGCTAACTTGCCCTAGCGAGAAGCGAATCGGATGTGTTTTCCACCGTGCTGAATCCTCGTCTCGGGGCCTTTTGGGTTTCGTTTTTCAGCCGGAACAGGGGACGCTTACGGGCAACCGACCGTTGCTTTGACCAACTGCCTCATGGCTGTTTGTCCCTCCAAGGTGAGCGGCTATTATATCAGGTATTACTTGCCCGATTGCCTTGTGCAATCGGGCTTTTTTATGGGGCGAGGCTGGCGCGAAACAGGTGGTCTAGATGCTTTTGGGCGCTTGCAAAACAATCTGAATTGCATTTACCCAAAACTGTGCGGACCTGAACATCAAAATCCGCGTAATGCTGTGTGGTTGCCCAAATCGAAAACAACAAATGATACGGATCAATCGGCGCAATTTTTCCGGCATCGACCCAAGTCTGGATCAAGGCTGCCTTCTTGTCTGTCAGTTCCTTGAGCGGTCCTTCGAGTTCGGCCAAAATACGCGGGGCACCTTGTAACACCTCATTGGCAAAAAGGCGGCTCTCGCGGGGGAAGTCGCGGGCCATTTCCAGTTTGCGGGTGACATAGGCGCAGATTTCGTCAATCGGGGTGTCGCTGTCGGCCATGTGTTCCAACGGTTCCAGCCATGTTTCCAGCAGGCGGTTTAACAGGACGGCGTGGATGGCCTCTTTGCCGTCAAAGTAATACAGGATGTTGGGTTTGGACAGGCCGGACGCCGCCGCGATCTGGTCAATCGTGGAGCCGCGAAATCCGTAATTGGCAAAAACGCCCAGGGCCGCTTCAAGGATTTGTTCGGTTTTTTCCCGTTGAATACGGGTTTGGCCTTTGGTTGATTCCGCGCGTGCCATTCTGTCCCCTTTTTGTCTTTTATTCTTCTGCACCAATTCCTTTAAGCACAATACGCTTAATGGAGCTTTTTGCCTCTTGCCACTGGTCAAGGTCAAGGGGGAAACCGCCGTTAAGTGTTTCGACTTGGTGGCCGAAATCGGCATAATGCTGGGTCGTGGCCCACAAGAGATAAAGCAAATGGCGCGGGCTGATCGGATCCATTAGGCCCTGATCAATCCAGTTCTGAATCACCTCGGCGCGATCCTTGGTCCATTCCACCAGCTTGATTTCCAAATAGTCCTGAATAATCGGCGCGCCATGCATCACCTCCGACGCCCAGACTTTGGAGCCATGCGGATACTTGCGGCTGATTTCCATTTTGGCGTCAATATATGCCCCGATGCCTTCTGCAGGGTTTTTTGCCCCGTCAAAGGCGTCCGCCGCCTGCAACCAGATGTCAAAAATATTGCTGACGACTCGGCGGTACAGCTGTTCTTTGGTTTGAAAATAATAGTGAACATTTGCTTTGGGCCGCCCGGCCACATCCGCAATCAATTGCATCGTTGCACCGCCATAGCCGGCCTCGGCAAATACTTTTTCCGCTGCTTTCAAGATGATACGTTCATTTTCCTGCCGTTTGGAATTGGGGCGCAACGGGATCGGATCGGGACTCATCAAATCTCTTTCAAAAAGTTCTTGACCAATTGGTCAGGTAGCTTGCATAGTTTTGACCATATGGTCAGGAACGCCCTGACGCAAGAACCATGTTTGAATGTCGGAGGATACCATGGCAGCACCAGCAAGTAATCTGAGAATTAACGGCGATCGTTTGTGGGACACGCTGATGGAAATGGCCAAAATCGGGCCGGGTGTTGCGGGCGGGAATAATCGCCAGACATTGACCGACGAAGACGGCGAGGGCCGGGCCTTGTTTCAAAAATGGTGCGAGGCGGCGGGATGCACCATGGGGTTGGACCAGATGGGCAACATGTTTGCCCGTTTCGAAGGAACTGATCCCGATGCTCTGCCGGTTTATGTGGGGTCGCATCTGGATACGCAGCCAACGGGCGGTAAATATGACGGTGTGCTGGGCGTTTTGGGCGGGCTGGAAATCATCCGCTCGTTGAATGATCTGGGTATTAAAACCAAACATCCGATTGTGGTGACCAACTGGACCAACGAAGAGGGCACCCGTTTCGCGCCGGCGATGTTGTCATCCGGTGTGTTCGCCGGCATGCATACGCAGGATTGGGCCTATGCGCGCGAAGATGCGGAAGGCAAGAAGTTTGGCGACGAGCTGTCGCGGATTGGATGGCGCGGCGACGAAGAAGTCGGTGCCCGCAAGATGCACGCATTTTTCGAATTGCATATTGAGCAAGGCCCGATACTTGAGGCCGAAAACAAGGAAATTGGTGTTGTAACCCATGGTCAGGGCCTGAGCTGGACACAGGTCACCGTGACCGGCAAGGACAGCCACACGGGGTCTACCCCGATGCCGATGCGCAAAAATGCTGGTCTTGGCATGGCAAAAATGTTGCAGCTGGTGGATGATATCGCCTGGTCACATAAGCCTGATGCCGTGGGCGCGGCGGGGCATATCGACGTATTCCCGAATTCGCGCAATGTCATTCCGGGCAAGGTGGTGTTTACTGTCGATTTCCGCTCGCCTGATCTGGCGACGATTGAGGATATGGAGCAACGCTTTGACAAAGGTGCCCGCGAAATTGCCGCCGAAATGGGGTTGGGAATTGAGTTGGAAAAGGT
>CAMZLM010000059.1 GCA_947311485.1 uncultured Paracoccaceae bacterium | reverse complement strand
CGGCAATACGGCAGATTTTCCGATTCTGTTTCTGGGGGCCATTGCCATGGGCGCAGTACCTGTGCCCACGTCTGCCATGCTGACCGAACCGGAAGTACGCCACATCATAGCAGAACTGGAACCGGCGCTGGTGGCCTTTGGCGGCGAGCTGGACCCGCTTGCCGATCTGCCCTGTAACACACTGGACCAAACCGGCATCACCGCCCTGCGCAACACTGCCCCGATCACACCGATCCCCCGCCACCCCGACGATCTGGCCTATATCATCTATACCTCCGGCACCTCTGGCAAACCGCGCGCGGTGATGCATGCACAGCGCGCGGTCTGGGCGCGCCGGATGATGTGGCAAGGCTGGTACGGGTTGCAAACCAGCGACCGGATGTTGCACGCAGGGGCGTTCAACTGGACTTACACACTGGGCACCGGCCTGCTTGATCCCTGGGCGATCGGGGCCACGGCGATGATCTATACCGGCGCGCCGGATGCGCGGATCTGGGCCGGTATTTCGGCCCGCCACAAGCCCGGCATTTTTGCCGCCGCCCCCGGGGTTTACCGACAAATCCTCAAACATCCGGTAACCGATGAATTCACCAGCCTGCGCCACGGGCTGAGCGCGGGGGAAAAGCTCCCCTCCAGCACCCGCGAAGGCTGGTATCAGGCCACCGGCAAGCCGCTTTATGAAGCTTTGGGCATGAGCGAGGTATCCACCTTTATTTCCTCAAGCCCTGCCAATCCGCCAAAATCCGGCACCTCGGGCCATGTACAACAGGGCCGCCGCGTGGCGGTACTGGGGAGCAACGGACCGGTGCCGCTGAACACACCCGGCACCTTGGCGATTCACAAATCCGATCAGGGGCTGATGCTGGGCTATCGCAACCAACCTGCCGAAACCGCCGCGCGCTATCAGGGGGACTGGTTTGTCACCGGCGATACCGTTCGCATGGATGCCGAGGGGTATATCACCTATCTGGGCCGCGATGACGACATGATCAACGCCGGCGGCTATCGGGTGTCGCCCCTGGAAATCGAACAGGTTCTATTGCAATTTGACGGCATCACCGAGGCCGCCGCCGTGGAGAAACAGGTCAAATCCGACGCCAGCATCATTGCCGCCTATTACGTCGCCGACCGGCAAATTAATGATAACCTGTTAATTACCCATTGCGCCGAACGGTTGGCGCGTTACAAATGCCCCAGACAGTTCACCCGCATTCACGCGCTGCCCAAAGGCGCAAACAACAAAATCCGCCGCAAGGAGTTGCGCCAGACATGACCAAGCTCGACATCTTTTCCGATCCGATCTGCCCATGGTGTTACATCGGCAAAACCAAGCTCGACCGCGCGCTGGAATCCAACCCTGACCATGATTTCGTGATCACTTGGCGCCCGTTTCAGCTCAACCCCGAAATGCCGCCATCGGGCATGGACCGGCGCGAATATCTGGAAACCAAATTCGGCGGCCAGCAAGGCGCGATTGACGCCTATATGCCTGTGGTTCAGGCCACCGAGGAAATCGGCCTGAGAATCGACTTTGCCGGCATCAAACGCACACCCAGCACTCTGAACGCCCACCGGTTGATCCACTGGGCCGGGATCGAGGGCTGCCAGAACGCGGTGGTGGATCGTCTGTTCAAGGCCTATTTCAAAGAAGGTCGCGATATTTCGGACCATTCGGTTCTGGCGCGCATCGGGGCGGGTGCCGGTATGGACCGGGATGTGGTGATGAAATTACTGCAAAGCGACGCCGACACAGAGGAAATCCGCACACAGGACGCCGACGCCCGCGTGCGCGGCATTCGCGGCGTTCCCTGTTTCATCATCGACAACCAATTTGCCATCAGCGGCGCACAACCGATTGAAATGTGGAACAAAGTCATCGCCGATATTCGTGCGCAAACCATGGAACCCGACACATGACAAACCAACGCGGCGCGCGTTTTGTCGAGTTCATCATCCTTGTATCAATGATGTTCTCGCTGATTGCCTTTGGCACGGATTCCATGCTGCCGGCCCTGCCGGAAATCGCGGCGGAATTGCAGCTGGCCGATGTGAACAAGGCGCAGTTGGTCGTGACCAGCTTTATTCTGGGCACCGGCCTTGGCCAGCTGTTTTTCGGGCCATTGTCGGATGCCACCGGCCGTAAACCGGCGATTGCGCTGGGGATTGCGGTGTTTATCGCGGGCTGTGTGATGTGTTATCTGGTGCAGAGCATCGAATGGATGCTTCTGGGCCGGTTCATTCAGGGATTGGGTATTGCCGGCCCGCGCACGGTGACAATCGCGCTGGTGCGGGATATTTACAAGGGCCGGCGCATGGCGCAGGTGATGTCATTTACCTTTGGCGTGTTTGTGCTGGTGCCGGCGATTGCACCCACGCTCGGGCAGATGATAATGGGGCAATTCGGCTGGCGATCAATCTATCTGTCTTTTATCCTGTTTGCCGCGGTTTCGCTGGCATGGCTGTGGCTACGCCAGCCGGAATCGCACCCGATGGAGAAACGCCGCGTCCTGAGCCGCGCCGATTTCGGGGCCGCGATCAAGGATGTGCTGGGCCACCGCAGCGTTGTCACCTATATGACCATTCAGGGACTGTTGCTGGGCGGATTGTTCGGCTATCTTTCCTCGGCCCAGCAGATTTTTGTCGACAGCTTTGGCGTGGGGGCGGATTTCCCGCTGTATTTCGCCGCGATTACCCTGATTTCCGGCCTTGCGGCCTTTATCAATGGCACGCTGGTGATGCGGCTTGGCATGCGGCGCATGGTGCAAACCGCGATCACGCTGGCCTTGCTCAATGCGGGGCTGTCGTTGCTGTTTCAACTGTTCGCACCGGCGGAATTCGGGTTGAACGGGTTTCTGGTCTGGTCAATCCTGTCATTTTTGCTAATGAGCCTGTCGCTGGGAAATCTGAACGCGTTGGCAATGGAACCAATGGGGCATATTGCCGGACTGGCCGCCGCGATCATCGGGGCCACATCCACCCTGATGGCGGTGGTGCTGGCGATCCCGATCGGGCTGGCGTTTGATGGCAGCCCGCTGCCGTTGGTGGGCGGACATCTGATTCTGTACACGCTGGCGTTTTGGTTGTTGAAGCGGCATCCTGTTTAATCCCCCTGCGACAATGCTGCAACGCAGTATCTTTAAATTAATAAATTTCAGATAGATAAAAAATTCACAGAATAAAAACGTCGCACCCGCTTGACCCAATGCCGCGTTGCAGCATATAGTATTTCCAAAGAGCAACCTCCCTGCTCTGGCATACTGGGAGGACACGTGGCCACGCCGAACAGGCGGCCGGTT
>CAMZLM010000058.1 GCA_947311485.1 uncultured Paracoccaceae bacterium | reverse complement strand
GTTACTGGGGCCGGCGGTTCTGGGCGCGCGGGTATTTTTCAACAACCTCGGGGAATGTGACCGACGATATCATTATGCAGTACCTGGAATTACATTCCAAACGGGATGCTACCGGCGTCAGCCGGTAGTGGTTCACTTACATTTTTTTTCGGGGCGTGCCGTTCTGTACTCCGGCCATGGTTTGTGTGAGTATCAACCGGATGAAACTGGCATAACGCGGGATAATCAAAGAAGGTTGGATATGCGGCTGAAAGCACTGAAATACGTCTTCGCGGTGTTGGTGTTAACCTTCCCTTCAGCATTTGCCTTGGCTCAAGGGGGCAACGCATCGGGGAAAACGATGCCCCATGCGGATGCCCTTTGGCAGTTGGCTCCGGCTGCTGGCCGGTTGTTGCATGGTGTTTATCCGGGGGGAACTACCGGATACGAGGATGACATCACCCCGAAATCCCTGCGCGCCTACACCCGCGCGGTGGGGCGGCGGGTGGCATGGGTGATGTTTTCCAACAACTGGTTTTCCAACCGGAATTTCCCCCTAAAAACCGCCCGATGGATACGCCAGCACAAAAGCACCCCCTATGTCCGCCTGATGTTGCGCTCTGATACGGAACAGGACCATCGCGAACCGGTGTTTACCTTGGATGCCATTGTGCGCGGCGATTTTGATGCGGATCTTGCGAAGTGGGGCCAACAGGCGGCGCGCTTTGCCACGCCGGTCATCAGTGAATTCGGGACGGAAATGAACGGCAGCTGGTTTCCCTGGAATGCGCGCTGGAACGGTCGGCGACAGGGGGCGAAACTGTTTCGTGGTGCCTATCGCCATATTATCGACGTAACCCGCGCCGCCGGAGCCGGCAATGTTATCTGGGTTTTCCATGTCAACAATGCCGATTATCCGATGAAAAACTGGAACCGGTTTGAAAAATACTATCCGGGGGATGACTATATCGATTGGTTAGGCGTATCGATTTATTCGATGCAGGCCCCGTATGACACCGAAAAAACCGGCTTTGTGAAATCTCTGCCCAAGGTGATGACACGGTTTAACAGGATGGCACCGGATAAACCGGTGATCGTGGCGGAATTTGGCACTGATGTGCATAATTCACGGGAACCGGCGGCGATATGGGCGGACGGGGCGCTGCGCCTGATGCTTGGCCGGCGGTGGCCGAATTTGATCGGGTTTTCGTGGTGGAACGAAACCTGGGAAAATGATGACGACCCGACCCGCAATACCGATATGCGGGTGCAATCCAGTGCGCCACTGGCACGGGTGTTTCGCGAGCATCTGGCCACGTCGCGGGTACAGAACCACCCGTAGGGTGTGGTGTCCACACACCGGTTCCGTTCAGCGATCCTGTGGAATAACGCCCAATCCGCGCAGATAGATGCCGATGCCGCTTTCGAGCAGGTCTTCGGGCGAGTAGGGCGCATTGGTGCCGGGTTCCCCGCGGGCAAACAATTCCACCACCCCGTGGCTCATCGCCCAGATGTGGTTGGCAACCATGCTGGCAGGGGGGCGTTTGTCGGCGGGGATATTCTGGCACAAGGCCTCGGCCGCAAGAACCAATCCGTTCATGGCCCCCGTGGCCACCCCGGAAATTTCCGGATCACGGTTCAGGTTGATGCCGCTTTCGAACATGGCAATATAATAACCGGGAAATTTACGCGCAAACGCCAGATAGGCACGCCCCACGGCTTCAAACGCGCTTAAGGCCGAAGAATGGTTCTTCTCTTGTGCGTATTGCATCAAATCTCTGAAAATCCCGAACCCCTGTCGGGCGATTTCGGCAATCAGTTCGTCGCGCCCTGAAAAATGCCGATAAGGGGCCGCCGCGGAAACGCCGGCCCGTTTGGCTGCTTCGGCCATGGTAAACCCGGTCGGGCCTTTTTCCTCGATCAACTTGATCGTGGCTTTGATCAAGGCCTCCCGCAGGTTCCCGTGGTGATACCCTTTGCGTGCCAAACGATTAGCGGGTGTTTTCTGTCAAACGCCGACGGACATATGCGTCTACACTGGAAATCATCGTGTCCATGTGGTCGTTTTCAAAGAAATGGCCGGAACCGTCCAATACTTCGTGGGTGATGGTGATGCCTTTTTGCTCGTGCAATTTGGCAACCAGTTCTTCGGTATCCACAGGCGGTGCCACGCGGTCACCGGAACCGTTGATGATCAGACCGGAGGCCGGACAAGGCGCAAGGAAGCTGAAGTCATACATATTTGCGGGCGGAGAGGCCGAAATAAAGCCCGAAATTTCTGGCCGGCGCATCAACAGCTGCATGCCGATCCACGCGCCAAAGCTAAAGCCGGCAACCCAGCAGTGTTTGGCATTCGGATGCATGGCCTGCAAATAATCCAGTGCTGCCGCCGCATCGGACAATTCGCCCACACCCTGATCGTATTCACCCTGGCTGCGGCCCACACCGCGAAAGTTGAACCTCAATACGGAAAAGCCCATGTTGAAAAAGGCATAGTGCAAATTATACACGACCTTGTTGTTCATGGTGCCGCCAAATTGCGGATGCGGATGCAAAAGGATCGCAATCGGGGCGTCTTTGTTTTTTTGCGGATGATAACGGCCTTCGAGGCGTCCGTCGGGGCCGGGGAAGATGACTTCAGGCATTCGTGTGTTTGGCTCCGTCTGGTGAGGTTTGCCGCAGGAGAAAAGTCAGTGGTTGACTAATCTACTCGGAAAACCTAGAACAATTCTAAATTAACGCACGGGGATACCCGCACCTTTGCTGTAATTCAGTTAAGGTCACAGGTGCCCCGCGTCAACCTTGGCATATGGATTGCGACCATGAAACTCAGCACAAAAGGCCGATATGCAATGATTGCGCTGGTGGATCTGGCGCTAGAGGCCAATGACGGGCTGGTTTCCCTCGGGGAAATCTCGGCGCGGCAAAACATATCACTGGCCTATCTGGAGCAATTATTCGTGCGTTTACGCCGCGCGGGCATCGTGGAATCGGTGCGCGGGCCGGGTGGGGGGTACCGTTTGGCACGGGATACGGCCTCGATTCGGGTGTGCGAAATCCTGCAAGCGGTGGAAGAAGGCATGGATGCCCTGTCCAAGGGCGGCGGTGCCAAAGGGGCTGCCAGCGGATCACGCGCGCAATCGGTTTCCAATCGTTTCTGGGAGGGGCTGTCGGCGCATGTCTATGTGTTCCTGCATCAGGCGCGACTGGAAGATGTGGTGAAAAACCAGATGGCCCCGTGTCCTGCTGTGCCAAACCTGTTTCAGGTGGTGGACGATTGATGGCGGGACGGGTTTATCTTGACTGGAACGCCAGCGCCCCCCTGCGGCCAGAGGCCCGCGCCGCGATGATTGCGGCGATGGATGTGACGGGCAACCCGTCTTCGGTTCATGGCGAAGGCCGCGCCGCGCGTGCGATTGTGGAACGCGCCCGCGGGCAGCTGAAAGAGGCCTTTGGCGCGGCGTCTGCGGATATTGTTTTTACCTCCGGCGCAACCGAGGCCGCGGCGCTGGCGCTTGCCGGTCGGGATCTGGCCTGTAGCGACACCGAACACGACTGTGTGCATGTGTGGTGCGACCGGCGTTTGCAAACCGGTGCCGACGGGGGGATTGCGGCGGATGGCGATTGCGCGATCCAGTTTGCCAACAGCGAAACCGGCGTGTTGCAGGATGTGCCGGACGGGCTGGCGGTTTGTGATTTCGTGCAGGGGTTTGGCAAGGTTGCGGCGGGGTTTGACTGGACCGGTGTTCAGATGGGGCTTTTGTCGGCGCACAAGCTGGGCGGCCCCAAGGGCGCGGGGGCGCTGGTTGTGAAAACCGGGCTTGATGTGCAGGCCCGCACGCGCGGCGGGGGCCATGAAATGGGCCGCCGGGCCGGAACCGAAAATGTTGTCGGGATTGCCGGTTTTGGTGCCGCTGCCGAAGCCGCGCAACGCGACATTGCCAATGGCATCTGGGAACAGGTTGCCGAAATCCGCGACGCGCTGGAAGTGCGGCTGCTGGACATGGCACCGGATGCCATTATCGCCGGACAGGGCCGTAAACGCCTGCCCAATACCACCTGTCTTGCCGTGCCGGGGTGGCGCGGGGAAACGCAGGTGATGCAAATGGATCTGGCGGGCTTTGCTGTGTCTGCCGGTTCGGCCTGTTCCTCTGGCAAGGTGAAATCCAGTCGGGTTTTACGCGCCATGGGCTATGACGATTTAACCGCCGCGAGCGCGATCCGCGTTTCAATCGGCCCCGAAACAACGCGCGATCAGGTGATGGCATTTGCCGATGTCTGGGGTGCTCAATACAAACGGTTCAAAGCCCGCGCGGCTTAACAGAATTTGCCCCTTGCGGGTTTGAAAGGTGACTATCATGGCTGTAACAGAAGACGTAAAAGTCAAAGACGGTGTCGATCAGGACACGGTGGATGCGGTGCAAACCGTTGGTGAAAAATACAAATACGGCTTTGAAACCGATATCGAAACCGAATACGCGCCGATTGGCCTGAACGAAGATATCGTGCGTTTGATTTCGGAAAAAAACAACGAACCGCAATGGATGCTGGATTGGCGTCTGGCGGCGTTCGAGCGTTGGAAAAATATGGTGGAGCCGGATTGGGCGATGGTTCACTATCCCAAAATCGACTTTCAGAATATCTATTATTACGCTCAGCCGCAATCCATGGCCAAGGATAAGCCGAAATCGTTGGACGAGGTCGATCCCAAAGTTCTGGCCACTTACAAGAAGCTCGGTATCCCGTTGAAAGAACAGATGATTCTGGCCGGTGTCGAAGGTGCGGAAGACGCCCCCGCCGAAGGCCGCAAGGTTGCTGTGGATGCGGTATTTGACAGTGTTTCCGTCGGCACCACCTTTCAGGAAGACCTGAAAAAGGTCGGCGTGATTTTCTGTTCCATCAACGAGGCCATCAACGATCATCCCGAGTTGGTGAAAAAATACCTCGGGTCCGTGGTGCCGCCATCGGATAATTTCTATGCGACGCTGAACACGGCCGTATTTTCCGCCGGATCCTTTGTTTACATTCCCAAAGGCACCAAATGCCCGATGGAATTGTCCACCTATTTCCGCATCAATGCGGAGAACACCGGCCAGTTCGAGCGCACGCTGATCATCGCGGACGAGGGGTCCTATGTGTCCTACCTCGAGGGCTGCACCGCGCCGATGCGCGACGAAAATCAGCTGCACGCGGCTGTGGTGGAAATCGTAATCGAAAAAGACGCCGAAGTGAAATATTCCACGGTGCAAAACTGGTATCCGGGGGATGAAAACGGCGTTGGCGGGATTTACAATTTCGTTACCAAACGCGCCGATTGTCGCGGTGATCGGGCCAAGGTGATGTGGACGCAGGTCGAAACCGGTTCCGCCGTGACGTGGAAATATCCGAGCTGCATCCTGCGCGGTGATGATTCACAGGGCGAATTTTATTCCATCGCCATTGCCAACAACATGCAACAGGCCGACACCGGCACGAAAATGATTCATCTGGGCAAACGCACCAAAAGCCGGATCGTGTCCAAAGGTATTTCGGCAGGCAAGGCACAAAACACCTATCGCGGGTTGGTGTCCATGCACCCCAAAGCCGAAAAATCGCGCAACTATACCCAGTGTGACAGCCTGCTGATCGGCGATAAATGCGGTGCCCACACGGTGCCCTATATCGAGGTGAAGAATAATTCGTCACGGGTTGAACACGAGGCCACCACCTCCAAGGTGGATGACGAACAAATGTTCTATTGCCGTCAGCGCGGCATGGGCGAGGAGGAGGCCGTGGCCCTGATCGTTAACGGTTTTGCCAAGGAAGTGCTGCAAGCCCTGCCAATGGAATTCGCCATGGAAGCCCAGGCGCTGGTGGCGATTTCGCTGGAAGGGTCGGTGGGCTAGTGACCCGTTTCGTCGTCAATATCGCCATTGCCTTTGTGGTTTTTGTGCTGTTGTCCACCTATATGGATACAGGCGGGCTGACTGTTGCGGACATCAGGGCCAAAATCTGGCCGCAAGGGATCGCGTTCATTCTGGTTTATGGCGGTCTAAAAGCGGTGTTTGAATATTTTCGCGATCGAAAAGGAAAACGCAAATGATTGTGACAACGACACCGTCCATCGAGGGCCATAAAATCACCAATTACGCCGGCATTGTTGTGGGCGAGGCGATTATGGGGGCCAATGTGGTGCGCGATATTTTCGCCAGTATCACCGATATCGTTGGCGGACGCTCCGGTGCCTATGAGAGCAAGCTCGCCGATGCACGCGAAACCGCGCTTGACGAACTGAAACAGCGTGCCGCCGAAAAAGGCGCGAATGCGGTTGTCGGGGTGGATCTGGATTACGAGGTTCTTGGCTCTAACGGGTCGATGTTGATGGTAAGCGCCAGCGGTACCGCCGTTGTTGTGACGCCGGTTTAAGAAGGTATTCGATTATGACGCAGACCGACCCGCTCAAGCTTTTCTGGTGGAAAGACCAACCCAATTTTGGCGATGTGATTTCCCGTACCGTGGCGCAACATGCTTCGGGCCGCGAGGTCGTCTGGGCCGCGCCCGAGGAATGCGATCTGTTTGCGATCGGGTCGATCATGCAATTCGTGCGCCGGACCCATATGAAACCCCGCGAGAATGGCACCAAACCCTGGGTCTGGGGCACCGGCTGCATGGGGCCTCTGCGCAAGGACTTTAAGGAAAATGTGAATTTCGCGCTGGTACGCGGGCCGATCACTGCCAGCCTGATGTCGATTACCACCGATTTTTTCGGTGATCCGGGGTTGTTGATTGCCGAGGCCATGAACGAAAAAATCGACACAGAGGACCGCATCGGCGTTGTGCCGCATTTTAGCCAATTCGCCAGCGAAGGCCTGCAACAATTGTGCAAGGACGAACCGGTCCTGAAGCTGATCGACGTGCGCAAAGACGCCGCCGAGGTCTGCCGCGAAATTGCATCTTGTACGCATGTGATTTCATCCTCTCTGCACGGGCTGATCGTGGCCGACAGTTTCGGCGTGCCGAATACATGGCTCAATCCGGCGGGGATTCACCGTTCGCCCCGGTTCAAATTCTATGACTACGCTGCCTCGGTGGAACGGCCTTTGCCGCCGCCGATCGGGCTTGTGGATATCAAGGGGTTTATCGAAAACCTGCCGCGTGGGGGCATCGGTTATGCCGAGGGCATTGCCAAATCCAAACGCGCCCTGATGAAATATTTTCCGGCCGCGCTGCGCGCATAAACCGGCTAACAAACAACGAAACACGCGCCCTGCACGGGGCAAACAGAAGGTAAGAAAAATGTTGTCAATCAAGAACCTGCAGGTCTCTCTGCAAGACGAAGACAAGCAAATCCTCAAAGGTCTGGATCTGGAAATCGGTGCGGGAGAAGTCCACGCAATTATGGGGCCGAACGGGTCCGGTAAATCCACTATGTCCTATGTTTTGTCCGGCAAGGACGGCTATAAGGTCACTGGTGGTACGGCCACGCTGGATGGTGTAGATCTGCTGGATATGGAACCCGAAGAACGCGCGGCGGCCGGGCTGTTTCTGGCGTTTCAATATCCGGTTGAAATTCCGGGTGTGGGCAACATGACCTTTTTGCGCACGGCGGTTAACGCCCAACGCAAGGCACGCGGCGAAGAGGAACTGAGTGCGGGTGATTTCCTGAAACTGGTGCGCAGCAAGGCAAAATCCCTCAAGATCGATGCGGATATGCTCAAGCGTCCGGTCAATGTCGGGTTTTCCGGCGGTGAAAAGAAACGCAACGAGATCCTGCAAATGGCGATGCTGGAACCAAAGATGTGCATTCTGGATGAAACCGATTCCGGTCTTGATGTGGATGCGATGAAACTGGTTGCCGAGGGTGTGAACGCGCTGCGGTCCGAGGGGCGTTCCTTCCTTGTGATTACCCACTACCAGCGTTTGCTGGATCATATCAAACCGGACGTGGTGCACATCATGGCTAACGGGCGTATCATCAAATCCGGCGGTCCGGAGCTGGCGCTCGAGGTTGAAAACAACGGTTACGCCGATATTCTGGCAGAGGTGGCCTAATATGGCGATTTTACAAGCTAAAATGGATGCAGCAGAGGCGATGATCGCTGCTGTGACCCCGCAATCCGGCGGTGCCTGGGCGGGGGAAGCCCGCAAACGGGCGCTGGATTCTTTGCGTAAAATGGGCGCGCCGCATCGGCGGGATGAATACTGGCGCTATACCAATCCGGCGGATTTTCTGAATGCAGATGCGCCGCAGGCACCGGTTATGGAGCTTGACGAAGGCATGCCCTTTGCCATGCTGGATCGGGTACGTCTGGTGTTTGTGGATGGTGTGTTTGATCCGGCGCAATCGGATGAACCTGCCGTGGACGGGGTGGAAATCGAACCGATCACCACCGCCATGGCCAAGGATATTCATTGGGTATCCAGCATTTACGGTGTGCTTGAATCCAGCGGCCAATCCCCGGTTTCCCGCCCGTTGGCGGCGTTGAATACGGCACAGGCACAACAGGGTTTTGCCATTCGTGTGACCGGCAAAGCCGCCAAAGCGATTTCGATGGTCTATCTGCGCAGCAGTGAAACCGCAGATGCAATGGTGCATCACGTGGTTAAACTGGAACCCGGGGCCGACCTGACCCTGACAGAAAATGGCCCCGCTGCCGCACGCGCCAATATGGTATTGGAAGTCGAAGTCGCCGATAACGCCTCTTTCCATCATATCCGCACACAGGGCCGTGATCATCTGCGCCGTTCCGCCACGCATATGTTCACCCGTTTGGGCAAGGAAAGCAGCTTCAAGAGCTTTACCCTGACCATGAACGGCATTCTGACCCGCAACGAAGCGGTGATCGAATTTACCGGCGATGATGCCCATGCAACGGTTGCCGGTGCCTGTGCCGGAGACGGAAATTTCCTGCATGACGACACGGTTTTTGTCACCCATGACGCGCAAAACTGCGAGAGCCGCCAAGTGTTCAAAAAGGTTCTGCGCAATGGGGCGACCGGTGTGTTTCAGGGCAAGATTCTGGTGAAACCGGATGCCCAGAAAACGGATGGCTATCAGTTGTCACAGGCCTTGTTGCTCGATGATAACAGCAATTTTCTGGCCAAACCGGAGCTGGAAATCTATGCAGATGATGTGGCCTGTTCGCACGGGTCCACCTGTGGGGAAATCGATGCCGACGCCATGTTCTACCTGACCTCGCGCGGGGTTCCGCACGCTCAGGCGCAGGATATGCTGACGCTGGCGTTCCTCAATCAGGCCATCGAAGAAGTCGAGAGCGACGACATCGCCGAAGACATCCGCGCCCGTTTGGCGGCGTGGATGGCACGTCGGGCCGGCTGATGTCGCTGATTGGCGATATTGCGCGGGCTTATCGCGCGCCTGCCAAGGCATTCAAGGTGCAATTGCAACGGGCAGGGGAAGAACGGATTTTACTGTTCATCTTCCTGTTCTGTTTTCTGTCTTTTGTCGCCCGTTTGCCGGATTTGGCGCGGATCACGGCGCTCTCGCATGAACCGATACCTTTGTCCGCACGGGTCGGGGCGATGTTTGTTTCCAGCGTGTTCATGGCCCCGTTGATGATGTATCTTGTGGCCGCGCTGTCGCATCTGGTTTTGCGCATGTTTGGTGGCAAAGGCAGCTGGCGGCTAGCGCGTATGGCATTGGCCTGGGCCGCGTTGGTTACTGTGCCGCTGGTGCTGATCAGCGGCGGGACCAAGGTTTTTGCGCCGGGACTGCCGTTTTCTATTGCGACCGCTTTGACAGGTGTGGTCTTTCTGTGGCAATGGGTGACAGCCCTGAAGGTGGTGGAGTTTTCCACCCCTGACACGCCTTAGGGAGACCGCAATGCAGCCAGAAGAAAACGAATTCAGCGCCGGACGCGGAATTTATGTGATTGAACACAGCGGCCTGGGCGCAAGGGTTCTGGACGCCTGGCGGGACATGCGCGCGTCACTGCGTCGGTTGCTGCGCGAACAACCCGGCGAAGCGCGGCTTATTCTGTATGTGGTTGCGTCTGACATGGTGTTTTTCCTGTCATGGTCGCTGAAAACCATGGTCGCCCCCGTCGAGGGGGTCGATCCGTTGATTTCGCCAGATAAAATCGGGCTGCTGATGGCAGGGGCACTGATGCTGCGCACCGCCGTTATGTACCTGTTTTCGCTATTGGTTTTTGCCGTGGCACGTTTGGCACGCGGGCAGGGCCGTTGGAAAGACACCCGCGCTGCCGTGTTTTGGGGGGCGCTGGTTTCGGCCCCGTTCGGTCTGGCGGCGGCGCTGCTGTCCGTGGGGCTTGGGGCGCTGTCACCGACCCTGCCGGTTCTGCATGAAAGCTGGGTTGCCTTGCCGGTCTATTGGCTCGGGCTTATCCCGTTTGTGTGGTATATTTCGGCCGCTGTCGCCGAGGCCCACCGCTATAAAATGACGGCCCCGACCTTTATGGTGATGTCGGCGCTTGCACTGGTTCTGACCATTGCTGCGTTGCTCTGGGGACAAGGAGATATGGTCGGATGAACCCGCTTGATTTGCCAAAAATGCTGCGCCTTGCGGTGCAATCCCTGAGCCACCCCAAGATCGTGATGGCGCAGGTTCTTACCTTCAATCTGGATCGCAAGACGCTGTATTTGCTTACTTTCCTTCTTGTTGTTCTGGATCGTATTTCCGGTATTCTGCTCTACCTGTTGACGAATACCGGGCAAGGTACGGCGTCTGGCCCGCTGATATTGTTGCAACTGGCGGCAATTCTGGGGGGAACTGTGATGGTTTATCACGGTGGCCGTCTGGTTGGCGGGACGGGCAGTTTTGACGATTGTTTCAAAATGGTGCTGTGGCTGAATTTCGTGTTCTTTGTCCTGCAATTTGCGGTGACCGCGGCGAGCCTCGTTGCCCCGGAAATGGTGGGCCTTGTGGTTCTGGTCATCGGGGTGCTGTCGTTTGTGCAAATGACGGCCTATGTGATGGTGGTGCATGGATTTGAAAAAACCCTACCGGTGGTGTTCGGGGTTTTCGCCCTGCAATTCGCTTTTGGTATTATGTTTATAATCCTGATGGGGATCCTCGGGATCACCACAGGCATGGAGTCGATCTGATATGTACGATGTTCAAACCATTCGCAAAGACTTCCCGATCCTGTCGCGGCAGGTCAACAACAAGCCGCTGGTCTATCTGGATAACGGTGCCTCCGCGCAGAAACCGCAGGTGGTGATTGATGCGATAACCAACGCCTACACCAATGAATACGCCAACGTTCACAGGGGGTTGCATTATCTATCCAACCTCGCGACCGACAAATACGAAGCCGTGCGCGGCATTGTGCAACGGTTTATCGGGGCGGAACACGAAGACGAAATCCTGTTTAATTCCGGCACCACGGAGGCCTTTAATCTGGTCAGTTATGCCTGGGCCGCGCCACGATTGCAGGCCGGGGACGAGATTATCCTCTCGGTGATGGAACACCACGCCAATATCATTCCATGGCATTTCCTGCGTGAACGTCAGGGCGTGGTATTGAAATGGGTGGAAACCGACGTCAATGGGGATCTGGACCCGCAGGCCGTTCTGGATGCGATCACACCGAAAACCAAATTGATTGCGATCACCCAGATGTCCAATGTGCTGGGAACGGTTGTCGATGTCAAAACCATCTGCCATGCCGCGCGCGCCCAAGGCGTTCCCGTGCTGGTCGATGGCTCGCAATCGGCGGTACACATGCCGGTGGATGTTGTGGACATGGGCTGTGATTTTTTTGCGATTACCGGCCACAAACTCTATGGTCCCTCCGGTTCCGGTGCGCTTTATGTACGCCGTGACCGCATGGCCGAAATGCGCCCCTTCTTTGGCGGCGGCGATATGATCCGCGATGTGACCCGCGAAGCCGTGACCTATAACGATGCCCCGCATAAATTCGAGGCAGGCACCCCGGGGATTGTCCAAATGATCGGGCTGGGTGTGGCGCTGGACTATATGATGGGCGTGGGCATGGAAAACATCGCCAGCCATGAAAGACATATCCGCGATTATGCGCAGGTGCAGTTGTCCGGCCTTAACTGGTTGAATATCCAAGGGACTTCAAAAACAAAGGGTGCGATTTTTTCTTTCACACTCAAGGGTGCCGCGCATCCGCACGATATTTCAACTGTTGTAGATCAAAAAGGCATCGCTGTGCGGGCCGGTCATCATTGTGCGCAACCTTTGATGCAGCACCTTGGCGTAACCGCCACCTGTCGTGCATCCTTTGCCATGTATAACACCACCGAAGAAGTGGACAAACTGGTCGAAGCGCTGGAGTTGTGCAACGATCTCTTCGGTTAATAGGTCTAACGATCCCTGCCGAAGGTAAAGTTTTTCAGACCTTCGGCAGGGATATTTGAATTCAAAGGTTCGTTACGTTGCTTTCCCCATGGCAACAGCGGTGTCGATCATCCGGTTGGAAAATCCCCATTCGTTGTCATACCAGGCCATCACCCGAACCATACCGCCATCGGTCACGGCTGTTTGGTCCGGTACAAAAATAGAGCTGGCCGGGTCATGGTTGAAATCAATCGAAACCAGCGGCTCTTCGGCGTATTCAAGAACCCCTTTAAGCGGCCCTTCGGATGCGGAGCGCAGCTTGTCGTTGATCATCTTCACGGTGGTTTTGGTTTTGGGCATAAAGCACAAATCCACACACGAAACATTGGGTGTGGGCACCCGCATCGCACAGCCTTCGATTTTTCCTTTTAAGTTAGGCAAAACCAAAGCAATGGCCACCGCTGCGCCTGTGGTTGTCGGGATCATCGACATCGCTGCCGCACGGGCACGGCGCGGGTCTTTGTTATAGCGGTCAAGAGTGGGTTGTCCGCCGGTATAGGCGTGAATTGTGGTCATATAGGCGGTTTCAATGCCAAAGGCATCATCCAGAACTTTGGCCAGAGGAGCCAAACAGTTGGTCGTACAGGATGCGTTGGAAACCACCGTGTCGGATGCCGATAGAATATCGTGATTTACACCATAAACGATTGTTTTTTCAACACCTTTACACGGAGCAGAGACCAGTACCTTTTTCGATCCATTGAGCAAGTGTTTGCTGGCGGCCTCAGCATTTGTGAAAATACCGGTACATTCCAATGCGATATCGATGTCATCCCATGGCAGGTTTGACGGATCCCGTTCGGAGGTAATCCGAATGGCCTTGCCCGCGACGATCAGTTTGTTTTCCTGGGTCGTGACAGTCTCGGCCATGCGGCCATGGACGCTGTCATATTTTAGCATTTGTGCGTTGGCTTCGACGGGTGCCAGATCATTAATCGCAACAATTTCAACGTCATCGCGGCCGCTTTCGTGGATGGCGCGCAAGACACCACGACCAATTCGGCCAAACCCGTTGATTGCAAGTTTCAGTTTCATGGCAGGCTCCTTGGCTGTTGTTATCGATAACGTGAGCGTTAACGAAAATGCCTGAGTCTGTCAATTGACGATTGTTCACAATTGCATACCAAAAGGCCCCCGTATCAGGGATACGGGGGCCTTTAAAATTCCAGAGCAATAAATTAGCAGCTGTAATACATACCGAATTCTACCGGATGTGGGGTGTGCTCGTATTTCTCAAGCTCTTCCATTTTCAGGTCGATATAGGCTTCGATCTGGTCTTTGGTGAACACGCCACCTTCCAGCAGGAAGTCCATGTCTTTCTGGACTTCTTCCAATGCCTCGCGCAGGGATCCGCAAACAGTTGGAATGCCTTCCAGCTCTTCCGGTGGCAGATCGTACAGATCTTTGTCCTGTGCTTCGCCCGGATCAATTTTGTTTTTGATCCCGTCCAGCCCCGCCATCAACAAGGCCGAGAAGCACAGATAAGGGTTGGCAGATGGATCGGGGAAACGGGCTTCAACACGCTTGGCTTTGGGGCTTTCGGCCCAAGGAATACGTACACAACCGGACCGGTTCGATGCAGAATAGGCGCGCAGAACAGGGGCTTCAAAGCCCGGGATCAGGCGTTTGTAGCTGTTTGTCGATGGGTTGGTGAATGCATTCAATGCCTTGGCATGCTTCAGGATACCGCCGATGAAATACAGCGCTTCCTGCGACAGGTCGGCGTATTTATCACCTGCAAACAGTGGCTTGCCATCTTTCCAGACGGACATGTTCACATGCATACCGGTGCCGTTGTCGCCATAGATCGGCTTGGGCATAAAGGTTGCGGATTTGCCATAGGCATGGGCCACGTTGTGGATGATGTATTTGTACTTTTGCAGTTCGTCGGCCTGCTTTTTCAGCGTGCCGAACACCAGTCCCAGCTCGTGCTGACAAGAGGCAACCTCGTGGTGGTGCTTGTCCACTTTCATGCCGATGTTTTTCATGGTCGACAGCATTTCCGAACGCAGATCCTGTGCCGCATCGGTCGGGTTCACAGGGAAATAGCCACCTTTGATGCCGGCGCGATGCCCCATGTTGCCCATTTCATAGGCGGTATCTGTGTTCCAGGAGGCATCAGACGCATCAACTTCGTAGGATACCTTGTTGATTGTATTGGAATAACGCACGTCGTCAAACAAGAAGAACTCGGCTTCCGGTCCGAAGTAGGCGGTATCGCCAATGCCCGAGGATTTCAGATATGCCTCGGCGCGCTCGGCGGTGGAACGCGGGTCGCGATCGTATGGCGCGCCGGTGTCCGGTTCGACAACGGAACAATGGACGCAGAGCGTTTTCTCCGCATAGAAAGGATCAATATAGGTGGATTCCGTGTCCGGGATCAGCTTCATATCGGATTCGTCGATGGATTTCCAACCGGCGATGGAGGAACCGTCGAACATGAAACCTTCTTCAAAGAAGTCTTCGTCGATCTCGTCAACGATGATGGTCACATGCTGCAGCTTGCCGCGTGGATCGGTGAAACGGACGTCGACATACTGGATGTCCTCGTCCTTGATGGTCTTCATTACGTCAGATGCACTCATTTTTGCGTCCTCTATATTCGGGGTTAAAGCGCGTCCGGACCGGATTCACCGGTACGAATGCGAATGGCTTGTTCTATGGTCGAGACAAAAATTTTGCCATCGCCGATTTTTTCGGTGCGCGCCGCATCGATGATGGCCTCAATCGCGGCATCTACCTGGTCAGCGGACAAAACAACTTCGATTTTGACTTTGGGCAGGAAGTCCACAACGTATTCAGCGCCGCGATACAATTCTGTGTGGCCTTTCTGGCGGCCAAAGCCTTTGGCTTCAATTACGGACAGGCCTTGTACGCCAACGTCTTGCAAGGCTTCTTTTACCTCGTCCAACTTGAACGGCTTGATAATTGCTTCGATCTTTTTCATTGGATGGCCCTTTACGTGACTGCTGATTAGGTTTGAGCAGGTTTATTTGAGCTTTGCAATCAGCGTAAAAAGGCGAAATACTTGCCTTGTGTGAATTATGGTTTGTCTGCCTAATAAATGGGCATATGGATTAAATCTTGACCTGAATGGAATCGTAGTCATGACTGAATTACTCACAGCGGCGCAAATGCGGGCAATTGAGCAAGGCGCAATTTCGAGTGGGGAGGTCACGGGCCTGGAATTGATGGAGCGTGCCGGGCGGGGCGTTGTCGAGGTGATTTTGGATGAATGGCCCGAGCCCCGAACGGCTCCGCAAAGCGTGACCGTGTTATGTGGACCGGGAAATAATGGCGGAGACGGGTTTGTTGTTGCGCGGCTGCTGCATAAACTGGGGTGGCATGTTCAGGTGTTTTTGTTTGGTGACGCCGAAAAAATGCCTGCCGATGCCCGGTTAAATTACCAAAAATGGTTGAAAACAGGGGTGGTTACGAGCCTCACTGAGAAAGAATTTCGTAGGGCTGCACCCTCGGATGTCTATGTGGATGCTCTTTTTGGAACCGGTTTAACGCGTCCCCCACAAGGTGATCTTGCCAGTCTTTTGCGACACATGGGGGGATATGGCGGTGATGATTATTCAGGAAATCTGGTTGCAATCGATGCACCCTCGGGCTTGTGTTTGGACAGTGGGCGCGTTCTCGGGAGCGGTACAATCACGTATTCAGCGCCGATCCCGAGGGCGCGTGTGACGGTTACTTTTGATAGCCCCAAAATTGGTCATTTTATCGCCGATGGTCCTTTATGTTGCGGGAAACTGAAAATTGTGGACATCGGCCTTGGGCAATGGCGCGAAAGGACAAGTGATCGTCGCTTGCGATTGCCAGAAGTCAGCCTCGTACGAAAAGACCCGTTGGTAAGGGATAACCGTCTGTGTTTTGGGGATATTCGCGCGGTGGCCCACAAGGAATCGACGCATAAATTCGGGCATGGTCATGCATTGATCCTTTCAGGTCCGGCAACGAAGACAGGGGCCGCACGGCTCGCCGCGCGTGGGGCGTTGCGTATCGGGGCAGGACTGGTGACCATAGGCAGCCCGTGCAATGCACTGCGTGAGCATGCCGCGCACTTAAACGCGATAATGTTGACGGGTATTGATGATGCAAGCGCGTTACGGGACGTTTTGACAGATCGGCGTATTACCTCCTTGTGTTTGGGGCCGGGCATGGGGTTAACCGACACTACCCGCCAAATGGTTGAAGTTGCGTTAACATCAACAAGAAAAACCGTTCTGGATGCTGATGCGCTCACGGTTTTTTGTCATCATCCGCAGGAACTATTTGAAATATTGCATGAAAATGTGGTTTTGACCCCGCATGCAGGGGAGTTTGCGCGACTTTTTCCGGATATTTATGCGCGCCTTAACGAAATATCAACTAATGGGCCTGCATATTCCAAAATTGATGCTGCGCGGGCAGCGGCGCGGCGGGCCGGGGCTGTGGTGTTGTTCAAGGGGGCGGACACGGAGATAGCGGCCCCTAATGGGCAGGTGGCCGTACATTCAGCCCATTATGATCGATGCGCGCCGTGGTTGGCGACGGCGGGGGCAGGGGATGTTTTGGCCGGTTTTGTTACCGGTTTGATGGCACGTGGCTACCCACCCTTTGCAGCGGCCGAATTGGCGAGCTGGTTACATGTGGACTGCGCGATCAATTTTGGCGCAGGCTTGATTTCGGAGGACTTGCCAGAACGACTGCCTGAAATATTAAGGATGCTGTCGGGGCCGCCGGTTACTTGAGGTAGCTTGGTATAACGTCCCGTTGGATCAGGGAAAGGCTGTTTTTAAAGTGCACAGCATTGGGGTTTTGGCCCCCTCCAACACGGGATTATTGAACAACAACACCAGGGGATAAAATCAACTGGGTTGCTTTATTAACGCGTATAACCGTTCCGGGAAAAAAACCGGTTTTGGCAGATTTATCCGTTGAAAAACTCCGGTTCAGCTCCACCCCGCGCGAAAGTAACTTGATCAATGCAGGCGATGTTCCCGGGGTGAAATGGCGCGTGCCTGCACCGGTGGCAAAGCTGCTGACATCAAAGAGGAGAACCGGCAGATTGGCCAATTTATTTGGATCGGTTATTGTGCCGAGACGGGAATTACTCCCGTTGATCCGTGTGGATACTTTAAGCGCGCGGTCATTGCGCGAGGCAAAAATGGCAAAGGGCTGGGGCAAGTTTTTGAAACGGCTCGCCTGAGTTTGGAATAGGTCCAGATCAATATCGGGGGAAATCAAAACGACCCCGCTTAAGTACTTATGTGCCCAATCGGGGCTGCGAATTTCGATTTGGCGCAAGGTTTCCATAATCAGCATGGTTCCGAGCGAATGTCCCACCAGCAAAATCCGGCGGGGACCGGCAGCATTCACATCCCTGAGCAATTGCTCCAACCCATCGCGCGCAAATAAAACACTGTCCCGGTCATAGGCGTACCCCAGCGGATGCGCGGCACTTGGCCATGAAAAATGCACCATCGGGCCGGGAAGGTGGAAATCCTCTGACATCTGGGCGGAACGATAAATGCCGTCGGCAAAACTGTTATTATAGCCGTGAACAAAAATTGTGACCTCCCTGTTGTTGCCCTGCCGAGCAGCCAAATTTTGGCGCAGACTACTGCGAAATATTTTTTGGTTGGCCAAACGGTCCAGATTGGAAATAACAAAGTCGCGGTTCGGATCAGGATGTTTCCGGCCGCTGCGAATTTCCCCGGGTTTACGATCTGGCGGCACGGAAACGGCCACTTTCAGATACTGGATTTGTGGATTTCGGCGCGAACCATACAGTGTTTCAGGATCCCTCTGACGCAAGGTGGCAACAAAAACCTGCTGTATGTG
Source organism: uncultured Paracoccaceae bacterium (assembly GCA_947311485.1). Classification (GTDB taxonomy): domain Bacteria; phylum Pseudomonadota; class Alphaproteobacteria; order Rhodobacterales; family Rhodobacteraceae; genus Amylibacter. The sequence continues at coordinate 15,644 of CAMZLM010000058.1, read as the reverse complement.
GTTTTTTTCATCTACCTGCGGAAAAACAACCACCGGATTTCGCCCTGTACAGGCAGCAAGCACAAAAACGAGTGCCAGAAAAACACGATAATTCATTGCTGATTTCCGATCAAAGGCGACGGCGTTCAGTGTAGCACAATCGTTTCGCATAAAAAAAGCCCGGACCCAAATGCAGGGACCGGGCTGTAAAGGAGTTGTACGCGTTTTATTTTCCTATTGCGCGAGACCACCAACCGGAACGTTTCGGTTTGGCCGGTTCCTCGGTCGCAGTAGGGGCCGGCTCTTGTGGTTTGGCAACCGGTTCCGGCTCTGGTGCAGGCGTTGGCGCAGTTTCCGGTTCCGGTGTTGGGGCAGGTTGCTCTACCGCAGGGGCGGCTTCGGTTTTGGCTTCCTCGGCGACGGCCTTTTTGGTTCTTCTGCGCTTAACCGGCTTTTTCTCTTCTTCGGCTGCGGGGGCGGCGCCGGCTTCGGTTTCCTCCGCTTTCTTCTTGCGGGTCCGCTTGCGAGGCTTTGGTTTTTCCTCGGTTGTATCCTCGGATTTTTCTACCTTTTTCGCGCGCGTTTTGCGTGCCGGTTTCTTTGGCTTGGTTTCTTCCACTTCGGCAACGGCCTCGGGGGCCGCTTCTGCTTGGGGTTCGACAACGTCAACCGCCTCGGGAGAATTCTCCTGCGGTGCAGTCTCTTCCTGCGTTTCCTGCGTTTCCGGTGTTTTCTTGCGCCGACCACGGGTTGCTGTCCGTGATTTGCGGGGTTTTTCCTCGGCTGCGGGTTGCTCGGCAGCATCGCTTACTGTTGCATCTGCAGGCGCATTTTCGCTGGCATTTTCTGCGGTAGTGGCCTCTTGTGACGCAGCGTTTGGTTTGTCGCCACGGTCTTTGCCACCCCGCCGCCGCCGCCGGCGGCGCCGCTTTTTGGGCTGCTGTTCGTCGGCAGCTTCGCCGCTTACAGGCTGCACAGTGGTTGTGACCGTTTCCTCCTCATCAGGGGCGGAACGCTCCACACTGTCAATGGTGACAGGAGAGGATTGAGGCAGCTTGGCAACCCGGCGCGTGGTGGTTTTGAACCGTTCGAGCTTGTATTCCGGCGTAATCAAATGCGGGTCCGCAATGATGCGCACGGCCATACCGGTGCGGCCTTCGATCAGCGCGATATGTTCGCGTTTTTCGTTCAACAGGTAGTTGGCAATTGATACCGGCGCGGTGATCAACACTTCGCGGGAACGTTTGCGATTGGCTTCTTCCTCCAGCTCGCGCAGGACAGCCAGTGCAAGGCTGTCGTCGGAACGCACAAGCCCGGTGCCGTGACAGGACGGGCAGGGCTGGGTGGTGGCTTCGAGCATGCCCGGGCGCAGACGTTGGCGCGACATTTCCATCAGGCCAAAGCCGGAAATCCGTCCGACCTGAATGCGGGCGCGGTCGTTTTTCAACCGGTCCTTCATGCGTTTTTCAACGGCGCTGTTGTTGCGGCGTTCGTCCATGTCGATAAAATCGATCACGATCAAACCGGCCAGATCGCGCAGTTTCAATTGGCGGGCGACCTCTTCGGCGGCCTCGAGGTTGGTGCGCACGGCGGTGTCCTCGATCGAGCCTTCTTTGGTCGATTTACCCGAGTTCACATCAATTGCGACCAGCGCTTCGGTGATGCCGATGACGATATAGCCGCCGGATTTCAGCTGCACCACAGGGTTGAACATACCGTCAAGATAGTTTTCCACTTGGAAGCGGGCAAACAATGGCATGGATTCCTGATACAGTTTTACCCGTTCCACGTGGTTGGGCATCAGCATCTGCATGTAGTCGCGGGCGATTTCATAGCCGCCCTGACCTTCGACCAGCACTTCGTCGATGTCCCGATTGAACAGGTCGCGGATGGTGCGTTTGATCAGGTCGCCTTCTTCGTAAATCCCTGCCGGCGCAATGGATTTCAGGGTCAGTTCGCGAATTTGGCTCCATTGACGCAGCAAATATTCATAGTCGCGCCTGATGTCGGTTTTTGTACGTTTTGCACCGGCCGTGCGGATAATCAGGCCGGCACCTTCCGGCACTTCGATTTCGTTGGCAATTTCCTTGAGCTTTTTACGGTCGGTGGCGCTGGTGATTTTGCGCGAAATGCCGCCGCCACGCGCGGTGTTGGGCATCAGGACACAGTAACGACCGGCCAGCGATAGATAGGTGGTCAGGGCCGCGCCTTTGTTGCCGCGTTCTTCTTTGACAACCTGCACCAGCATGATCTGGCGTACTTTGACAACTTCCTGAATCTTGTAGCGCCGCGGGCGCGGTTTGCGCGGGCGGACCTCGGTGCGGACTTCGGCCAGAACCGGATCGTCGGAATCGTCTTCGACTTCGGTTTCTTCCTCGGTGGCGTCCGTGTCGGCTGTGTTTTCCGGTTCGGCGACGGTTTCTACCGGTGCGGCAACCTCCGTTGCCGGAGTTTCGGTTTCCGGTTCTTTGGCTTCGGTTTCTACCGGCGCGGACTCTTGTACGGGTGTTTCGTCCGATACGGCGGGGGCCTCGGTAACGGGTGCCTCCTGTGTCGGGGTTTCCGGTGCGGCGGCGATTTCAGGCTGGCTGGTTTCCGGCACATCGACCAGACCGGTATCGGCATCGCCATCAAGGTCGATCACGTCACTTGTGACGACCTTGTCGGCGGTTGCTTTTGCGGCTTCCGATTTGCCACCACGACGCGACCGGCGACGCGGTTTGGATTTTTCGCGCTCTTCGCGGCGTGCGTCTTCTTCGGCCATGGCTTTGGCGTATTCTGCTTCTTCTTTCAGAAGCTTTTCACGGTCTGCCACAGGGATCTGGTAATAGTCGGGGTGAATTTCCGAAAAGGCCAGAAAACCGTGCCGATTTCCGCCGTAATCCACAAAAGCCGCCTGCAACGAGGGTTCAACCCGCGTAATTTTGGCTAGATAGATGTTGCCAGCAAGCTGGCGTTTGTTTTCTGATTCAAAATCGAATTCTTCAACTTTGTTTCCGTCGACCACAACAACGCGGGTCTCTTCCGCGTGGGTGGCATCGATAAGCATTTTCTTTGGCATTGATACTCTTCTGCACGCACATCCGCTCGACCCGCGCCCAAGGGCGGGATCAAGGAGTTTGCGTGTGTGTTAAGGGCGATGGTCGATGCACGCAAAACGGGTACAGTCAAAGGGACTGTCCGTATGTTGGTGTTACAACTGCTCACGCGCGTCATCGCGGTTATCTCCAGCGTTTTGGTGTCAAAACGCCACGTTCTGGCCCGTTGCGTATTTGTCGCCACTGGGCAATTCGGGGTGGCCGAGTGGCCTGCCAGGGTGCTCTAACCCGATTTGAACCATGCTGGCCCATCGCGCGAATGCACTGGCGAAACTGTTTGTGGCGGTCGAAAAAATTCGGTTGCCATGAATTGGTTCTAAGTGGCACGTTAGGGAATATCAATCAGTTTTTACGACTCCGGTGTGGATCGTTGGGCGAAATGATCTCTGAAAAGGAGGCGGGGCAGAAATGTGGGTACGGTTTTTTGGGTTTTTGTTGGTTGGTTTACTGTCCGTGAAGGCGGTAAATGCGCAGCAATTACAGGCGCTTGCGCGGGTTGATCCGGCAAAGTCCGCGATTGTGGAAAATGGTGATGGTGGCATTGATCTGCAATTGTCCCTGTCGCAGCCGGTGCCGTTTCGTCTGTTTACACTGGACAAACCTTTGCGGCTGGTTCTGGATTTTCAGGAGGTCGACTGGACGGGATTTGATGAAACGGCTGTGATCCAGACCGAAAAAGTGGCGGATTTGCGCTATGGCATCTTTCGGCCCGGTTGGTCGCGGATGGTGGTTGATCTGCCGGAACCGCTGGTGATTGATTACGCCGAAATGAAAACCGATCAGGTTCGGGGCAGTGCCGCATTGACGGTGCGCTTGAAAACGGCTTCGCCCGAGGTATTTGCCAAAGCATCCGGTGCGTTCAAGTCCGAAGAATGGGCTGTTCCCAAAGGTCACAAGGGAATTAAACCCAAAACCCGTCAAATCGGAGATCGCCCATTGGTAGTGGCGATTGATCCGGGGCACGGGGGCATTGATTCCGGGGCAACCCGTGAGGGGTTTCAGGAAAAAGACCTTGTTTTGCAATTCGCCCGCGAATTGAAGGACGCGCTTATTCGCAGTGGGCGCTACAAGGCCGAACTGACCCGTGAGGACGATACGTTTGTGTCCTTGCCCGAACGCATTACTCTTGCGCGCCAGATGGGGGCGGATGTTTTTGTGTCGGTTCATGCGGATGCTTTGTCCGAAGGGCGCGCCACCGGTACCACGATCTATACCCTGTCAGAGGAGGCATCGGATACAGCCGCCGAACAGTTGGCCCGCCAACATGATCGGGGGGATTTGCTGGCGGGGGTGGATTTGCGCGAACAGGATGATCTGATTGCCAGCGTTTTAATGGATATGGCGCGGCTGGAAACCGGCGCGCGGTCGGACTTGCTGGCGGATATGCTGGTGTCGGGAATCGGTCAATCCATCGGGCGGATTCGCAAACGTCCGCATCTGGCGGCCGGGTTTACCGTGCTCAAGGCACCGGATATTCCTTCGGTGCTGGTGGAGCTGGGATTTATGTCGAACCGGTCGGATTTGAACAATCTATTGACCGATGATTGGCGCCAGAAAGTGATCCGCGGGGTGCTGTTGGCACTGGATACATGGGCATTTGAGGACGCGGCACAGGCGCGGCTCTTGCGGCAATAAGCCAAAAGAATCCCGAATGCTGCAAAAACCAACTCTTTTTTTGACCTTGGGGGTTCAACTCTTTATACGGAGGCCTATCTGTCGGATGTGGGGTGTGACAGGATAACAAGGGATCGTTTGTGTGCTGCGGATTATATTATCTTTTTTCGGGTTTCTTTTTAGCTGGTTGACCATCGGCACGGTGTTTGTTGCCGTGGTGTTGGGCGGCGTGTTCTGGATGTATGGACGCGACCTGCCGGACCATGCGGCGCTGGCCAGCTATGAGCCGCAAACCATCAGCCGGATTTATTCGATTGAAGGCAAGGTTGTCGACGAATTCGCCCGTGAACGCCGCCGTTTTACCCCGATTGACGAAATTCCGGACCTGATCAAACACGCGTTTATCAGCGCGGAAGACAAGCATTTTTATGTCCACAAAGGTTTTGATCCGGCGGGTATTATCAAGGCGGTAATTGACAAGCTCAAGGGCGGGCGCCTGCGCGGGGCATCGACGATCCCGCAACAGGTGGTGAAAAACTTTTTGTTGTCTGGCGACCGCAAACTGGAACGTAAAATCAAGGAATTGATTCTCTCGACCCGCTTGGAACGCACGCTGAGCAAAGATCAAATTCTGGAACTGTACCTGAACGAAATTTTTCTTGGCAAGAATTCTTACGGGATTACCGCCGCTGCTGAAACCTATTTCGGCAAAAATCTGGAACAGATCACCCCCGCAGAAGCGGGCTATCTGGCGTCTTTGCCCAAAGGGCCGAGCAACTATGACCCCGTGCGCAAAAAGAAAAAAGCCATCGCGCGGCGAAATTTTGTGCTGCGGGAAATGATGGAAAACGGCTATATCACCAAGGAACAGGCCGACGAGGCGCGCGCCAGTGATTTGCTGACGGTGCAAAGCGGAGATATGGTGTCCTTGCGCAACAACCGCCCGCCGCGCGATTATTTCAGCGATGAAATCCGGCGCCAGTTGTCCAGCGATTTTGGTGAAGACGAATTTTTTGGTGGCGGTCTGTCGATCCGCGCGACCATGGATCCGTTCTTGCAGACAAAAGGCGCAAAATACCTGCGTCGCGGGTTGGAGAAATACGACCGGCAGCAGGGGATTTATCGCGGACCAACGGCCAAGATCGATCCGGCCCTGCTGACGGAGGAGGCCAGCTGGCGCAGCGCGCTTGCGGATGTCAAAATCTCGCGCGATATCCCGGGCTGGCATGCGGCTGTGGTGTTGTCCTTGTCGAAAAAGGCTGCCCGCATCGGCATTGAAGGGGTGGAGGAAACCGACAAAGGCCACTTTATTCCGATGTCCGATATGAAATGGCGTCCGCTCAAGGAAAATGGACGCGCTGGTAAACGCGCCAAGAAACCATCGGATTTGTTGGCTGTGGGCGATGTTATTCTGGTACGGGCCGTGACCAAGAAAGAAAAATTCGTGCGGTGGTCGCTGCGCCAGATCCCCAAAATTCAAGGGGCGTTCATGGCGATGGACACCCGCACGGGGCGGGTTTTGGCGATGCAGGGCGGATTTTCCTATCAGCACTCGGTATTCAACCGCGCAACCCAGGCCGCGCGTCAGCCCGGGTCTTCGTTCAAGCCGTTCGTCTATGCCTCCGCGCTGGACAGCGGGTATTCGCCCTCGACCATCATCATCGATGCCCCGATCGAGGTGCAAACTCCGCAGGGGTTGTGGCGGCCCAAAAACTCGTCGCAAACCTATTACGGTCCGGCACCGATGCGGTTGGGGATTGAACATTCCCGTAACCTGATGACCATCCGTTTGGCCCGCGATGTGGGCATGAATGTGATCGCGGATTACGCCGAACGGTTCGGGGTTTACGATGATATGGGTGAATTTCTGGCGAATGCGCTTGGCGCACAGGAAACCACCTTGTTCCGGATGATTTCGGCCTATGCGATGTTTGCCAATGGCGGCGAGCGGGTAGAGCCGACATTGGTGGACCGCGTACAGGACCGGCGCGGGAAAACCGTGTACCGGCATGACAAACGGATCTGTGAAGGCTGCCGTTTTCCGGCTCTGCCAGAGGGCGAGGCCCCGCCGATTGTGTCTAATCGCGAACGGATTATGGATCCGGTGACCGCCTATCAGCTCACCTCGATGATGCGCGGTGTTGTCGAACGTGGCACTGCCAGTCGGGCCGTGAATGTGGGGGTGCCTGTTGCGGGTAAAACCGGCACAACAAACGACGCCAAGGATGTCTGGTTTATCGGGTTTACGCCGACCATGGTTGCCGGCTGCTACATGGGCTATGACCGCCCCAAGAGCCTCGGTCGCGGGGCCTTTGGCGGCAGCATGTGTGGGCCGGTGTTCAACAGCTTTATGAAAGACGCTGTGAAACGCTACGGTTCATCTGATTTTCCGGTGCCGCCCAATACGGTATTTTACAAATTCGACCGCTATTCCGGCGCGCGTCTGCCGGACAATGCCAAGGGGCCGGATGTGGTTGCCGAGTTGTTCCACGAAGGCGAAGAGCCGGATCCGGGCGTTTACGGAATTATTGATGGCGGCTTTGCCATGGGCGAGGATTTGCAATTGTTCGGGCGTGGGGAAAGTGAAGCGGACCAGGTTGTGACAACGGCCTCCGGACAGACCAAAAAAATCCCCAAGAAAGCCAGTTTCGGATCGCTATCGTCCGGCGGGTTGTATTAGGGGCAGGTCCTTGGGGCAGGTCCTAATGCAACCCGTCATTACGCTGTAAAACACCGTGTTCCATGGCGTAACGGGTCAGGCCGGCGGTGGTGGAAATACCCAGCTTGCGTTTGATGTTTTTGCGGTGGGTTTCCACCGTGCGTACCGAAATATCGAGGTCGAAAGCCACCTGCTTGTTGCTCTTGCCAGAGGCCAGTTCCAGTAAAATTGTCTGTTCCCGCGCGGTCAGCGGCTCGCGGCCATCCGGGTTCGGGGCGATTTTTTGGGCGCAGCTGTTGCACAGATAGGTTCCGCCAGCGTGGACTTTTTCGATCGCCTCCACAATTTCGTCAATCGGAATATCCTTGAGCAAATAGCCCTTGGCCCCATAACGCATCGCGGTAGAAATATATTCCGGGCTGTCATGCATCGACAGGATCAGGATTTTGGTATCCGGGCAGCGTTCCAGCATGATTTCAGTGGCCCCCAAACCGTTCAGCACCGGCATGTTCAAATCCAGCAGGATTACATCCGCGTTCAGGGAGGCAAATTGATCCACCAGTTGCTTGCCATCGGCCAAAGTGGCAATGACATCGATGTTGTCAAAGCTTTCGAGAATGCCTTTGATGCCTTCGGTTACCAAAGGGTGGTCATCGGCAATAATAACGCGGATACGGACGGTCATGGGGCTTCCTCTTCCAGTGTTTCCTGAGCTTTCAGCATGTGTTTAAGTGGCAGTTTTGCCTGAATGATCGTGCCGGCCGCCGAAGAGGTGATGAGCAGCTCTCCATCCAGATTTTCAATGCGTTCTTGCATGTTGCGCAGGCCCAGACCGCCGGTGGTGGTCCGTTCCACCTGCGGATAGGCCATGCCGATGCCGTTGTCCTCTATGCGCATATTTGCACCGCGCCGGTTGCCATAGACATTCAGCGAAATCCGGCTGGCGCGAGAATGGCGTTCGATGTTGGTCAGGGCCTCTTGTGCCACACGATACAGGGCGGTTTTGGATTCTTTGTCGAGCCGGTTGGAAAACACCACCGTATCAAAATCCACCTGAATGCCGGTGCGGTTGGAGAAGTCCTCGGTCAGGGCGCGCAGGGCAGGGGCCAGCCCCAGATCATCCAGAATCCCGGGGCGCAGATCGCGGCTGATGCGGCGGACTTCGGATATCGCCCCGTTCAGATCATCGCGGGCCTTGGTGATGCTCTCAAGCGCGCGCGGGTCCTGTTGGCTTTGGCGCCGGATCGCCAGTTCCAGAACATAACGCACCCCGACCAGAATCTGGCTGATGCCGTCATGCAATTCCCGCGCCACGCGGATACGTTCTTCTTCTTGTGTGTCAAATACCCGCTGGGTCAGCTTTTTCAGCTTGGCATCCGCCAGACGGCGTTCGCGGATATTCAGCACCATGCCGGATAAAAACACCAGCACAAGCGCGGCAATGGTGATGGCCATGATCTGATAGGATGTCGCGCGCAACCGTTTTTCGGTTTGCGCCCGTGTCGCGGCGAGGTTTTTTGTGACATCGTCAATAAAAATGCCGGTGCCAATGGCCCATTTCCAATCCTGCAAACCAACCACATAAGAGACCATTTCGGCGGTTTCTCCGGTGCTGGGTTTGGGCCAGTTGAACCGCAAATAGCCCCCGCCATTTCGCCCGATACGGATGATTTCATCCACCACCGGCACCCCGTTTTCATCCCGCAACCCCTTCCAGTTTTTGCCAATCAAGTGGGTTTGACGCGGGGCCACCAGATTGTTGCCGTCATAATCGAACACGAAAAAATACCCGTCCCGCCCATAAAGCAACGAGGACAGGATCTGTGTGACCCGCAGTTTGGCAGCCGCATCATTGGGCAGGGCACGGCCATAAATGGAGCCAATCGCGGTGCGGGCAATCGACAGATAGTTGAGGATTTCGGCCTCTTTGGCGGTGATCAATTCGGATTTAAGGGCGTCAATTTCGTGACTTAGCAGTTTGTGGGTCTGATAGTTCACCACCATGGCAATCGCCGCCGCCGCCAGAATAAGCGGGATGGTCGCCAGCAAGAAAATCTTTTGGCCATAGCTGAGCGAAAGCCGGTTTTTCAGGGTGTGCAACTGATTCTCCAAAGGCGGTAAAAACGCTGACGTACCGTAGAGGCGGGCAAAGCATAGCGTCAAGCGCCCGATTTTTTTGTATAAAGGGTAAAATTTTTCGCCAAGCTATGCGCCTACGGGTTATCCGGTATTGGCTATTTGCATGCAAACAGGCTATTCTCCGCCTACTTAATGATCCGCCGTGCCAAAAAGGCAGGGCGCTTATGGGAGGAAATACTATATGGATCGTCGTTCGTTTCTAAGAACAACCGCACTTGGCGGGACTGCTGCTGCTGCAACCACACTGGCCGCGCCAGCCGTTGCTTCGGGCAAAGTAAAACTGACAATGGTAACTGCTTGGGGCCGTGGTCTCGCAGGGGTTTTTGATGCGGCTCAGCATTCTGCTGACCTGATCAACACCATGTCTGACGGCACGCTGGAAATCGAAATCAAAGCCGCCGGCGAACTGGTTGGCGCGTTTGAAGTATTTGACGCTGTGACTTCCGGTCAGGCCGATATGTATCACGCTGCCGATTACTATTTCATCAGCCAGCATCCAGCATTCGCCTATTTCACCGCGATTCCTTTCGGGATGACCGCGACTGAAATGAACAACTGGTACTATCACGGCAATGGCCGCAAGTATCACGACGAGCTGGGCGAAATCTTTGGCCTGAAATCCTTCATCGCAGGGAACACCGGCACACAGGCTGGTGGTTGGTTCCGCAAGGAAATCAATGGCCCAGAAGATTTCAACGGCTTGAAATTCCGCATGCCTGGTCTGGGCGGCAAAGCTCTGGGCCATCTGGGTGCGTCTGTTCAGAACATTCCGGGTTCCGAAGTGCATCAGGCTCTGTCCTCCGGCGCGCTGGACGGTACCGAATGGATCGGTCCTTGGGCTGACGAGAAAGCCGGCTTCCAGGAGATCACCAAGTTCTTCTACACCGCCGGTTTCCACGAGCCAGGTGCCGGTCTGTCGCTGGCAACCAATCTGGATGTGTTCAACGGCTTGTCCGCGTCACACCAGAAAATCATCGAAACCGCTGCGGCTGCCACAAACCTGTGGTCCCTGAGCCAGTTCCTGATGAACAACGGTTCCGCATTGCAGCGTTTGCAGGCTGGTGGCGTGAAGCTGCTGGAATTCCCGGACAGCGTTTGGGATGCATTCGGTGAAGGTTCCAAGAAAGTGACCGAAGAATTCATGGGCGACGATCTGTTTGCCACCATCATGAAGGACTATCAGGAATCCATGCGCGCATCTTCCGGCTGGCTGACCCGTTCTGCCGGTGCGTATCGCCAACAGCGCGATCGCGTTTTGGGTTAATCACCTGACTTAAACTAAATTCGGATGCCCCTGAACAGGGGGCATCCTGATGGAACTGCCCGAAACGGGGCAGCCATTCAGCGGGGATTATCATTATGCTAGATGCGTTGACCTGGGTGTTTACCCAGTTGGGGATGGGTTTTTACAACATTGTTTATGCCCTGTCCCACCCGGCCAGTTGGCTGGATTGGACCGACAAGAAGGCTTTGGTTCGGTTTGTGTATTACGGGGCATCGAAAGAAGCCTTTTTTGCGCTGGCTGCGCTGTTCCTGCTGATACTGCTTATCGGGTTGTGGCGCCGCGAATTCCTGTGGGGCGTTGTGCGGCTTGTCGAGGGCTTTAACAACATGACAGGCCGGTTTTTTGCCTGGGCCGCGCTGGCAATGGTTTTGCAGCAGATCATGATTGTTTTCCTTCAGCGCATTTTCTTGCGCGCCTATATCGAGGTATCGCCCTTCGGGTATGGCGTGACCAAGGACATCAGCTGGTGGGCCGAGGAACTGAAATTTTATAACGCGCTGATTGTGGCGCTGTGTTGCGCCTATACATTTGCCCAACGCGGGCATGTGCGGGTGGATCTGTTTTACGCGGGCATGAGCTTTCGGGCAAAACGGGTTGTCGATATGATCGGCTCCCTGCTGTTTATCGTGCCAACCATGTCGCTGGTCTGGATGTACGGTTGGTTCTTTATGTGGCGTCACCTGTTGACCCCCAAGATTTCGGCCACGGACAAGCTGACCTTGCTGGAACGCAAAGCGCGCATTCTGAAATGGAATGTTGAAACCATCGGCTTTTCGCCGAACGGATTTGACGGTTACTTCTTGTTCAAAATACTGCTGGTAACATTTGCCGGACTCATCCTGATATCGGGGCTGGCGTATTTCTATCGCAACCTGCTGGAATTTCTGGAGGGCGAAGAAAGCCAGGACAAGTATTTTGACAAAGACCCCTTGGGCGATGAACTCGCCGAAGTTGTCGCTGAAATTCACTAGAGGAACGGGTAGATGTTATTTGGACTTGATGGCGTAGAAATAGGCCTGATTATCGTTTTCGCCTGCCTGTTCGGGGCAATTATGTCGGGATTTCCGGTGGCTTTTGCCATTGGCGGGGCCGGGGCGATGGCCTTTGGGATCCTTGCCGGGCTGGATTCAGCCGGTATCCTGACCAAGGAAGTGATCGACACCGGATCGGCGGCCTATGCGGTCTTGCGCGATCAGGGGGTCGGGGCCTTTGATATAACGCATTTCCGATACCCGGATTTGCCGATGCTGACGGAACCGTTGTTTGACGGGGGCTGGGAACGGGCGATGAACCGCAACCTGTCGTTTATCGTCAACCGGATGAATGAACGGGTATTTGCGGGGGCATCAATCGAAACCCTGCTGGCTGTGGCGATGTTTGTGTTGATGGGGATCACCCTTGAACGGTCCAAAATCGCCAATGATCTGCTGACCACCATGGCACGGGTGTTCGGCCCGCTGCCCGGCGGACTGGCCGTGGCTGTTGTGGCTGTGGGCGCGTTTCTGGCGGCTTCGACCGGTATTGTGGGCGCAACGGTTGTGACCATGGGGTTGCTGTCGCTGCCAACGATGTTGAAGAACGGCTATTCGCCGGAACTGGCGACGGGGGTTATTGCCGCGTCCGGCACGTTGGGCCAGATTATTCCGCCTTCTATTGTAATTGTGTTGTTGGGGACGCTGGCAGGGGATTTGTATTCCACCGCACAGGAAAGCCGCGCCGCTGCGGCCGGTTGTTCGGACGCGCTGACCTATTTGGGCGAAGCGGCGGTTTTGTCGGTCGGAACCTTGTTTCAGGCGGCGATCCTGCCCGGGGTTTTGTTGGCGGTTCTTTACGGGTTGTATGCATTCATCTATGCGATGCTGAATCCGGAAAAGGCCCCGCCGGTTCCTGCCATTGACAGCAACGGACCCAAGATCGGCCGCAACCATGGTTTGCTGTGGTTTCTGGTTGTGCCTTTCGGTGTGATTGCCTTTGCCATTGCCTCCAGTGCGGTGAACCTGTCGGGCAACCAGACGCTGGTGGTGGACAGTATCGCGGATGTGGGCGAACAGGCCGCATTGCGCACCAATGTGGGCGAACAGTGCAAGGTTTCCATGATCAAGTTGCACGGTCAGGAAAAATGGGACGCGGCTGTCGCGCAGCAAGCGGCGATTGATGCCGACGGCGGCAACCAGACCCAGGCCGAACGGACCCTGACGCCGGAACAGATTGCCCAGCTCAAGATCGAAAAGCTCGCCGATGCGGCACCGATCGGGACCGGTGTTCTGACACTGGTGGTGCTGATGGCACTGATCATGACTACTGCTTATGGTGTGCGCAAAACGGCGGATCCACGGCCCTTGTTGATCGGGTGGGGTGGTTGTGTGCTGGCGCTTGCGGTGGATGCATGGTTTGTGATGCCGGACACCACGCCGGGGGTTTCCCTGCTGATGCTGGCGCTTCCCTATCTGATGATCCTGTATGGCGTGCGCTATGCGGCGGGGTTGCTTGGTCAGAATGAAATGCTGCGGGTGGTGTTCCCACCGCTGGTGCTGATCATTGCGGTGCTTGGCTCGATCCTTGGCGGGATCACCAACCCGACACCGGCAGCGGCGCTTGGCGCGGGCGGGGCGATCATGCTCGCGGCCTATCGCAAATTGCAGGAAAATGACGGGAACGCCAAGTTCATCCTGATTTCAACCTTTGCCATGGTGATCATGCTGTTGGTCGGGATCAACTTTGACCTGCGCATGAACACGGCAGAGGTCGGGTTTGAACGCTGGGTTGCCTTTATCGTCGCCTACGGGGCCTATACGGTGGCCATGGCCGGCCTGCTGTTTGCCTGCTGGGTGCTGTATAAAACCGCTGTGCTGACGCCGGTGGTGCGGGAAACGGCCAAGGTGACATCGATGGTGTTCACCATCCTGATCGGCTCGCAGTTGCTGAACCTTGTGATTATCTCCTTTGGCGGTGAACACTATATTCAGGGCTTCTTGCGGTCGTTCGACAAGGAATGGCTGGTGTTCCTGATTGTGATGCTGGTGCTGTTTTTCCTTGGCTTTGTGCTGGACTTTCTGGAAATCATCTACATCGTGATCCCGATTGTGGGACCGGTGATCTATGGCGGGCATATGGATCCGAAATGGGTGACCATCATGATCGCGGTGAACTTGCAGACGTCTTTCCTGACACCGCCCTTTGGCTTTGCCCTGTTCTATCTGCGCGGTGTTGCCCCGCCAGAGGTCACAACCCGCCACATCTATCGCGGTGTGATCCCGTTTGTGTTGATCCAGGTGGCGGGCCTTGCGATGCTCTGGCTGTTCCCGGGCGTGGTGACGATCATACCGGACCTGCTGCCGAACTAGGGACGGACAGGTTGTGAATTCAAACACCGGCGGGGAAACTCGCCGGTGTTTTTTGTTGCGCGTGTCGCAAGGGGATGGCAGCTATTGGTTGTAATTAGCGGAGCCGTATTTTGACCACACCTTTACAAGACCCAAACCAGCCAGCCGGCGCGATTGTTGAAACCTATGAGAACGGTAGCGCCCTGCGCAATGACGGGGTGGAGCTTCAACCGGCAAATGAAAACCCGTGGTATGTGCTGGCGACGATTTACGGGGAGTGTAGCTCGACAGTCAAAGTTGGGGAAGGTCCCAACGAGAGAACAGTTGAAGATCCCAACGAGAGAACAGTTAAGAATCTGCGTGTGTGGAACTACTGTGTCTACAGACGTTTGGATTCAGAAAAGCGGGGCAGTTTTGGCGAGGATTACGGCTTAGATCAAACGGAAGTGAAGGCCGTGATGCAGGTGGAGAATGATTGGACGGCTATCTGCAAAGAATTTGGGAAGAGATACAATGGTTGCTCATTGAAATGCCTTATTGAGGCGAGGGGATGTCCTAATTTTTCGTGTTTGTTCTTTTCAAAACGTGTCGATTTTTGGGGGTTCATTTTTGATAAACAGGTCTCTTTTAAAGGTGCGGTGTTTGATAGTGATGCTCATTTCGCGTTTACGATGTTCAGTAAGGGTAGCAATTTCGGTGGGGCAGTGTTTCGCGGAAATGCCCGCTTCGATTGTGCAAATTTTAGCAAGTTCGCAATATTCGAATTTGCGGAGTTTACTGGGGGGCTCAGTTTGGTAGCACTAGATTGAGTGAGGCTTTTTTCACGTCAGTACAGTTTCACGGCGAAACTTCTTTCGACAAGGCATCGTTTCGTAATACTTCCAATTTTAGCTCGGCCACCTTCAAAGCAAAAACGAATTTTACTGACGCCAAATTCAAAACCCATGTACCCGAATTCCACGCGGCCAGCCTCTATGCCGACACCATTTTTACCCTGCCCGCAAACCCGACTGACAACTGGCCAGCGTTGCCGTCGTCCGACAAGGATGGCACTATGTCTGCCGATGCTCAAAAACGGGCCTATAATCGGTTGCGGTTGTTTATGAATGGTGCCCAGATGATTGATGAAGAACAGTTTTTCCACCGGCAGGAAATGCGCTGTAAGCGGGCGCTGGCGAAAGGGTTTTACAAGCCGTTGTTTACGATTTTTGAATTCCTGTCGGATTACGGCAATTCTGTTGAGCGTCCGTTTTTTGCCCTGATTTTTTTGGTTCTGTTTGGGGCTATTCCTATGGAATTTAATCTCGTGCTTGGCTCGAATGAAAACTGTGTTCCTGAAACGCTTTCAATCGGGGTACAACCAGAGGTTATTGGTTGGAGCCTTGGCAATGTGTTTTCCTTTATTTTCCACCTATTGGAGATAAACCACCGGCTTCCAGCCGGTTCGCTTCAGCGAATCTCCTGATGATCTTCTCTCCTGAATTTTGAAACCCGCGTGAGCGTAAGGTTTCAAAATTCAGGAGAGAAGATCATGCGCTATTCCTCAT
>CAMZLM010000057.1 GCA_947311485.1 uncultured Paracoccaceae bacterium | reverse complement strand
GGTCCTTCTGTTCCAGAAGAACCTGTGGTGCCGCTGAGAGGACTCGAACCTCCGGCCCCATCATTACGAATGACGTGCTCTACCATCTGAGCTACAGCGGCGACCTGTTTGGGTAATTGCCAATTTGGCGGGATGGCTGCAACCGAAAAATATCGGGGGGGTGTTTTTTTGCCGTGTGCAGGCAGGTGCAGCGCCCTTTTGCGGGCGCTGCTTGATGGCGGGTTATACCATTGCGAAAATGCGGGCCGGTCCGCCGGTGCCGCCTTTGTGTTTTGGCGCGCCAACGACAATGGTTGCGCCTGCCGCCGGAACCTTGCCCAGATTGGCCAGGTTCTCGATGCCGAAACGGCCCGATGGCAGCCATGCATAATGGGTGGCAAAATCCGGAGACTTGCCAAAGTCCAGCGACAGCGTGTCCACCGCGATCGACATGGCGGCGGTTTCCTCCATCAGCATTTTTGCGGCCTCTACATGGAAGCCGGGGAAATGCATGGCCTTGCCGTCATAGCCGCGAAAGCTGTCGTCGCCGGTTTTGCTGTCCCAGCCGGAATTCATTGCCACACAGGCATTTTCCGGAATTTCACCGTGCGCGGCGATCCAGGCCTTGATGTCATCCGGTGTGACCTGCGCATCGGCGTTGTCGGCCGCGCGGGCGGCAATGTCGATCACACACAGCGGGGCGATCAGGTTGGACACCGGAATTTCATCGACCGAAGCCCCGTCCGCCGAAAAATGCAACGGCGCGTCGATATGGGTGCCGGTGTGTTCGTTGATCGCCAGATCCATCAGGTTGAAATGATGTTCGGCGAAATTGAATTTTTGGGTCATGGTGAAACCCGGTTCGCCGAAATAGGTGGGGAAATCATGGTGCAGCGTGTGGGTCATGTCCTCGACACTGGTATGGCCCGCCGCCATGGCCGCCGGTGCGCCCGCCGTACTGCCCACAGCCGCCGCCGCGCCGGCCATAGCCGCCGTTTTGAAAAAGCCGCGCCGCGACAGCATTTTTTCTTTAACCGCATTCATTACGCAAATATCACACATCGTTTTCTCCCTGTTTTTGTTTGTATGCATACAGCCTAAGCGATTCGCGTTGATCTGCCTAACAACTTTTGCGGGGAGGTGATTATACCCGATAATATCACTCAATTATTGACCTGACTGTTTTACTCGGTTAATACGCCTCCGAGAGAAACACATGGAGCCTACGATGAAATTCTTGAACCCTCTGATCCTTTCAGGTCTGGCCGTCGCTGTTGCGGCACCCGCGCTTTCTGCCGAGGTTAATATTTATTCCTACCGGCAGCCGGAACTGGTGCAGCCCCTGTTCGATGAATTCACCAGAGAAACCGGCATTGGTGTCAATGTGGTGTTCCTGAAAAAGGGATTGATCGAGAAACTTCAGGCCGAGGGCCGGCGCTCTCCGGCGGATCTGGTGCTGACGGTGGATATTTCGCGTCTGCAAAATATCGTGGATGCGGGCGTGACCCAGCCGGTCGACAGTGCGGTACTCAAGGCCAATATTCCTGCGGAATACCGTGCGGCAGATGACCAGTGGTTCGGCCTGACGGCGCGCGCGCGGGTGGTTTATGCGTCAAAGGAACGGGTCAAGGACGGCGAAATCACCACCTATGAGGATCTGGCATCGGATAAATGGCAGGGGCGGATTTGTACGCGGTCGGGCACCAATTCCTATAATCTGGCGCTGACCTCTGCGATGATTGTGCATCACGGCGAAGCGGCGACCAAGGATTGGTTGCTGGGGTTGAAATCCAACCTTGCGCGCCGTCCACAAGGCAATGACCGTGCACAGGTCAAGGCGATCTTTGCCGGTGAATGCGACATTGCGATTGGCAATAACTACTACATGAAGAAAATGCTGGCCAAGCCGGAGCAACGCCCTTGGGCCGATGCGGTGCGGATTGTGTTTCCGGTGTTTGAAGGCGGCGGAACCCATATGAATCTGGCCGGCGTCGCCCTGACCAAAGCTGCGCCACACAAGGCGGATGCGATCAAATTGATGGAATGGTTGTCCGATACCAAAGCACAGGAAATCTATGCCGAACAAAACGGTGAATACCCGTTGAAACCGGGCAGCAAGCCGTCGGCGCTGGTGGCCAGCTGGGGGGAATTCAACCGCGACACCATTCCCTTGACCGAGGTCGCCAAACTGCGGCCCGTGTCCCTGCGGTTGGTCGAGGAAGTGAACTTCGACGAATAGCCCCTGTCGTGTGGGGATTGCCCCGGGCCGTTTCTCCCCTGCGGCCCGGGGCGTTTTTTAACAGCCGGCGGCCTGTGATGGGTTGGTTATGACGCAGTAGCCATCCGTTTTTGGCAAATCGGGCGATACCACAATTTGTTGCAAATCCGCCTCTGCCGGAAAATCGCGTTTCAGATGTTTTTTCACACTGGAAAGGGTTGTGGCATTGATCAGCCCTACAATATGGTCGATCCGTTTTACATCAAACCCGTCAAGCCTGTTAGCCAGCGCCATAAAGGCCGCGATCCCCGGTTTTTTGGAATTTCCGGCGATGGTTTTTGCAAGATTGTTGCGCAGGGCGGCAAAGAAATCGACATTCAGCGCGCCATTGCGGAATTTTTTGTAATGGGCGCGGGTGATCTGATCGACCTTGGCGACGTCATCGGGTTTGACTTCCATACCAAAGGAAAAGAATTTGGTTTGCTGGCCATAGACGGTTTGCGTTGCGAAAACGCTATAGGTCGCCCGCATTTCGGTGCGCAGGGCCTGAAGCAACCCTGATTTGTCATTGCCACGCAAGAGATTGAGCGTGATCAGATCCTCGACCTCATGGCCTTTGCTGTTGGGGGGGATGCTGGCGCTATAGCCGATCAGCGCTTTTTTCGCATGCGGGACATGCAGCCAGATCCGGTTGGGGTGTTTGTAGATTTTCACCTTTTGCGGGCGGGGCTTTTTGCCTTGGGGCAGTTTTGCCGCCATCAGATCAATCGCCTGACCGGCCTCTTGTGCGGTGATCGGGCCGGCGACGGCCACAATCATGCCGGCCTTTTGAAAGGTTTGCTTGTGCCATCTCTGCACGTCCTGTCGGGTCAGCCGGTCAAAAACACCCAGATCATCGCCGGAATAATACCCCCGTATCGGTTGGGCATGCAAATCGGCATAACGGATGGCGTTCCAAGCCTGCTGGATCAGTTTCTTGTTGGTGGCGGCCTGTGTCTTGCGGATGTTGGATTTTATCCGCCGGAGCCATTTTTCATCCAGCGTGGGCGCGCCGAGAATATCGGCCACAAGCGTGGCGGCGGCGGGGATGTTGTCCTTGCCCAGTGCCAGCACCCCGATCATGCCGGCACGGGTGGCTGCGATCTGGCCGGTGGAATTCAATTCGTTGAATTTCTGCAACAGGGTCAGGGGCATTTTGCCACCGGCCCCGCCTTGAATCATCAATTGTGCCCCAACCGAAGGCGCGGCCGGATTGTTGCCTGCCTGATAGGGCCAGCTGTGGGGCCAATGCACCCGGAATACCACCTTTTTTGCATTGGCGATTTCTGTCAGTAAAAACGGAATGCCGCCGGGGGATTTATGCGATGTTGTGGCCAGCGCCGGTGCTGCGGACAGCAGGGCGACAAGCGCGAGTATGCGATAGAACAGTCGTTTCAATTTTTGTCTCCTGTCGGGGTGTTGACCAGACGCACCACAAGGTGCCCCTCGCCGGAAATACGGGTTAACAAGGCGTTGATTTCTGCGGGCCGGATATCCTGCACCAGCGCGCGGGCGGTTTCAAAACCGATGGGTATCTGACGGGCCGCAATATCGGCGCGGGCATCGGCAAAAACCTGCGCCGCCGGGGTTTCCAGTTCTTGTAGTCGGGTCAGATATTGCTGCCTGACCCGCTGCAGGGTTTCCGCCGGAATGCCCTGCGCGGCGATGGTGGACAGGGTTTGCAGCAAGGCCTGTTGCAAACGGGGCAGGGTTATATCCAGATCCGGTTCGGATTCGATGGTCAGCAGCAGATCATTTTGATCCAGATAGTCGATATCAACCCGGATGCGCTGTGCGATGAAATCGTCAAACCGCAATGGTTTTGCAAGGCTGCCGTCATAGGGGGACAGCAGCGCCTTTTGCAAAAGGGTCGCGATCAGAACGCGGCGTTGATAGGACTGCGTTTGTGGCAGGTGAATGCGTTTGCGGATCAGCACCAGCTGACGATCCGATTTGGGTACGGTGACCGATTGGATATCCTCCTCCATCGGCGCAAAATCGAAATCGCGTGGCGGCAGGCGGGGGGTGGCGTTTTCCCCGCCAAAAACGGATGTGACCGCGCTTTGTACGCGGGCCAAATCCGTGTTGCCATAGACCAGCAACACCGCCTGATCCACGGTGTGGGTCATCTTGTGAAACGCGCGTGCATCCGTCAGGGAAAAATTGATGATGTTATCGGGCGTTCCGATAACAGAACGGGTGATCGGATGATCCCCGTATGTGGCGCGATCAAGCGATTGATTGAAATCGGCCCAAATACTTTCACGCACCCCCAAATCGTATTCTCGCGCGATAATACCGCGTTCCTGTTCCATGAATTGCGGATCAAGCCGGATCGGCGTCAGGGTTTTGGCCAGCACCTGCAGGCTGTGTTCCAGATCCTCGGGCGGGGCGTTGAAATGGTATTCAATGCGGAAAAGCGTGGTGGATGCATTCGTTTCGCGGTCAAAATCGGCTTTGGCCAGACCAAAACCGTTCAACCAGCCAAGGTGTTCGCTGTAATGCGCCAGCCCTTCGGCATAGGGATTGTCTATTTCGCCATACGGTAGGTACAAATAGGCCGAAACCGTGGTGGCCTGTGCGTCAGCGATGAAATAGGCCGCCTGCAAGGTTCCGGCGGAAAGCGGTTCGCTATCCTGTGCTTGCGGGGCCGTTCCGGCCAGACAGGTTAAAAATACGATGGCGGCTCTCTTTGAATTCATTATCCCCCCCTGATAGGCGTTAGATAATCACGTTTAGGGCGAGTTTCAAGCGGCAACCATCACCAAACCGCGTCAAACTGGACGGTATCGGGGAATTGCGTGATTGGATTTCTTGCTGTAAAAGCAGCCGCTAACACCACGGACAAGGATACCGCCCATGACTGCCCTGCAAATTGCGTCGCTTCTTCTGGTTATGGCGGGGGCTTTTGGTGCCTTCAACTATCTGTTTTTGAAACTGCCCTCCTCGATCGGGATCCTGATCGTGGCGCTGGCGGCGTCGCTGGGAACGATGGGGGTGGATTTTCTGTTTCCCGAACTGGGGATTACCGGCAACATTCGCGGGTTGGTGGAGGATTTCGAATTCTCGGCCAGCTTGCTCGAAGGAATGCTGGGCCTGTTGCTGTTTGCCGGCGCGCTGCATGTGAAGCTGGGCGATCTGCGCAAACAGGCGTGGGTGGTGGTGTTGATGGCGACCATCGGCGTCGGGGTGTCCACGGTGATTGTCGGGTACGGGTTCCATTGGCTGCTGGGCGCGCCGATTGCGATTGCGCTGGTGTTCGGGGCGCTGATTTCCCCGACCGATCCGGTGGCCGTTCTGGGTGTCCTGCGCGAGGCAAACCTGCGCAAGTCGCTGGAAACCAAAATCGCGGGCGAGAGCCTGTTTAACGACGGTGTGGCCTATGTGGTGTTTCTGGTGCTGGTGGGGATTGCCTTTCCCGCCGACGATGCCCACGCCAGCGGCCTGACCGGCGCG
>CAMZLM010000056.1 GCA_947311485.1 uncultured Paracoccaceae bacterium | reverse complement strand
TCAATCCGCGTACTCCGCATGAAGGCCCCTAAAAAGCTGATCCGCTCGGATTCTTCCGGTGCGAAACGCGGATCATCGATCTGCCCCCGCATCGAGCGAAATTTATAAATCTTGAAACGCACACCGTCCTTGCCAACCCGTTCCTGCGAGAACAGCACAGGCCCCGGGTTAACGAAGCGGTTCAAAACCCACAGGATCACGGCGCAAAGCACCAGACCGGGCAACAGCAGCATTGAAATGATGATATCCATGGAACGTTTAAAAAACCGAAACCCCAGACCGGGGCGAATCGTTTCTGCGGACGGCCCAACGACCGTTGCATCCAGAAAATCAGAGTCAAATTTCACAATCGACAAAACACTTCTCCGCGGAATTACGCAGTTTTCATAAGGTTTGGCAAATCCACTGAATTATTTCCAGCTTCCAGTTCCAG
The DNA here is from genome assembly GCA_947311485.1 of uncultured Paracoccaceae bacterium. Taxonomy (GTDB): domain Bacteria; phylum Pseudomonadota; class Alphaproteobacteria; order Rhodobacterales; family Rhodobacteraceae; genus Amylibacter. The sequence continues at coordinate 2,487 of CAMZLM010000056.1, read as the reverse complement.
AGCAGCACGCCTGTAATTCTGTCCAGAATTGCAATTCAATTCGCCAATGTGCGACTCCAGCTATACATGAAAGCAATTGAAACTCCAAGGTTTTCGCCATACCCCCTGATAGCAGAGAAATTATGCCGATTATGTGATGTTTTTCACCTTTGGCGGCGGTAATGTGAATAATATGCCCTGACTTGCCCGGCATGTATCCCTGTCTGGCATGTAAAAACACCTGTAACAACAACCAGCCAAGTGATTAGCCATGTCCCAGAGTTCCCCCATCTATCCTGTTATTCTATGCGGCGGCTCCGGCACGCGGCTTTGGCCGTTGTCGCGCAAAAGCTATCCCAAACAGTTTGCCCCGTTGCGGGGCGCGCAAAGCCTGTTTCAGGAAACCGTGTCGCGCCTTGACGGCGACCGTTTCGGCGCGCCTCTGGTGATTACCAACAGCACCTACCGGTTCATCGTTACCGAACAGCTGGCCGCGCTCGGGGTCGCGGCCCACACCATCGCGATTGAACCACAAGGGCGCAACACCGCCCCCGCCGTGCTGGCGGCGGCCCTGCGCCTGCAGCAAAGTGACCCTGAGGCGTTGATGCTGATCGCGCCTTCGGATCATGCCATGTCCGAACCGGACGCCTTTCGTCAGGCGGTTCTGGCCGGGTGCGGCACCGCCCAAAACGGCAAGATCGTGACCTTTGGCATCACCCCGAACCGCGCGGAAACCGGCTATGGCTGGCTGGAGCTTGCCAGCCCCGAAGCCGCGAATTCCGAACAGCCTTCGGATTTGCTGCGCTTTGTCGAAAAACCCGATCCGGAAAATGCCGAGCGCATGTTGCAATCGGGCCGGCACCTGTGGAATGGCGGGATATTCCTGTTCAGTGTCCAAACCATTCTACAAGCATTTGAACGCCACGCCCCCGACATGATCGCCCCCTGCCGCGAAGCGGTGGAAAAGGCGCAACCCGATCTGGGGTTTCTGCGGCTTGATCCCGCCGCCTGGGAACAGGCGCAGGATATCTCGATCGACTATGCGGTGATGGAAAAGGCCGATAATCTGGTGGTGGTGCCCTACAAGGCCCACTGGAACGATCTGGGCAGCTGGCAGGCGGTCTGGCAAGACACGGATAAAACCGGCAGCGGGGTGGCGACCTTTGGCAATGCTTTGGCAATCGATTGCGAAAACAGCCTGTTACGCGCCGAAGCTGAAAACCAGCAACTTGTCGGGCTGGGATTGAAAAACATTGCCGCCATTGCCATGCCCGATGCGGTTCTGGTGGTCGATATGGACACAACCCAGAACGTCGGGCAGATCGTCAAGACCCTGAAGGCCGGCAATATCCTGACCGCAACCCAGTTCCCCAAGGACCACCGGCCCTGGGGCTGGTTCGAGACCCTGTCGCTCGCGCCGCGATTTCAGGTAAAGCGCATCATGGTGCATCCCGGTGCCAGCCTGTCATTGCAATCGCATGTGCATCGCTCCGAACACTGGGTGGTGGTCGAAGGCACGGCAGAGGTCACCGTCGGGGAGGAGATATCGCTGCTGGGGGAAAACCAGTCGGTTTATATTCCCCTCGGCCAAAAGCACCGGCTGGCCAATCCGGGCAAGGTGGCGCTGCATCTGATCGAGGTGCAATCAGGCACCTATCTGGGCGAAGACGACATCATCCGTTACGATGATGTCTATGCCCGCACCGAACAAGACTAGTTTCGGGGCCGCTGCAAAAACCGCACGGTCTGGTGGAACAGCTTTTCGGACACCTCGGCACCGGAAATTTCGATCTGTCCGTTGGTCAGGCTCAGCGTCAGATCCTCCGATATCCTGACCTGCAAATGTTCCGCATGCGGAACATTTTCTCGGGGCGGGGATTTGGCCGGTGCTTTCGGCGGGGCGATCAATCGGGCAATCACCTGTTGTTCGGCCTCGGCGGTTTCCGCATCGCCCGTTTGCAATCCCTGTATGATCCGCGCGCGGGTGGCTTCGTCACGGCGCAGGGCCTCGACCAATGCCAGCCCCTGCCGTTCCTTCAGCGCGGCGGGAAACCGCAACACCCCGTCCAGCGCGTGGAACAGTTCAATAAACGACCGGATCCGCGACCGCTTGGCCCGGCTGGCCGCCGCGAACAGCGACAACAACGCCTGTTTTTCGGTTTCAAACACCCCGCGTTCGGTGGCAATCGCGGCAATACGGGCGCGTTCGTAATAGCTCAGACCGACACGGATTTCGTTTTCTTCAACCATGCTGACATAGGCATCCGCCGCGTCTTTGGGTTGGCGCAGCAGTGCCAGCACCGTATCAAACCGGCTGTCACCGGTTTGATTTTGCAAATGTTCCAGCGCCGCCAGACGCCGCCAGCCGGAAATCAACCCGTATTGACCGGACGCGCCTTCAATCGGGGTGATTTCAATCGGGGTGCGCTGGCCGTGGGTCCGGATGCTGGCAATCAGCGCCTGCATGTCCTCGTCATCCACCAGCACCCGATCCCGTGTCAGGTGATC